>CADBNR010000022.1 GCA_902796035.1 uncultured Bacteroidales bacterium
ACACAAACTAAACTAAAAGGACCGACTCCTGCAAATGGAATCGGCCCTTTCTTTCTATTGCCTCCTAAAGTTTAGCGGACAGTAATATTAGTGGATGAATACCGCGCATATCTTGGTCTCGGCGATGTTGGCTGTCAGGAAGTCCTCCATCGAGCCTTTCATAACCTCGTTGATGTTGGACAGCGCCTCGTCGAAGTCCTCGGCCTGCACGAGATAGACCACGTTGGAGCGTTTCTCCTTGCCGGTCTCCTCATCAGACTCGATGAAGGCGAGCTTTGCCTTGAACCATTTCGCCTCGCTGTCAAGGTCATCGTAGAAGACCTCGCGGAATGGAGCTGGATTGATTTTCTTGACCTCGACAGCCTTACCGAGTTCGGAGACCTCCTTGGTGATGCGCTTCTCCGCTTCGGTGAAGCTGACCGCATCGACCACGAAAACTTCCGACACCCGTTTTTCTGTGCCGTCGTTGTCGAGTTTGAGGTACTTGGCGGTTACCTCGTACCAGTTTGCTGATTTGGATTGCATAATGATTGGATTGATTGTTTATCGACCGGGGCCGAAGCCGAGGTCATGGCGCATCTGGTCGGTGTTGGCGTGTGCCTCGAAGTTTCTTGCAGCCACGTCCATCGGGGTGTCAACGCCCGGCTTGAAGTATGGTCGCGGACAAGGGCCCGGATATCCTCCCATGTAAATCTCAGGAGGTGGCCCGCCACGGAGTCCGTGCATCACTTCTCCTGTCACCACAAGCCCGGCGAGCAGACCTGCGGTGAGCTTGGTGCCGAAACCAACGGGATAGCGGTCTTTCATATCCACCTCCTTGAAGATCTTGGAGAAGAGCTTCATGCGGTGGTAGTCGTCCACGGCAAGGAACTTGTCGTAGTCTTTCTGCTTGATCTCATGGCTGATGACCTCGCCGTCGATGATGGCAGTCATCTTGTACTTGCCCTCGGTCTCGGTGGGTTCGACACGGATGTCGTCAACCGTCACCTCGCGGCCATGCTTCCCTTCGCGGAACCATCCCTTGTCGGGATTGATATAGTCGAGGTCTGAACCTTGCATATTCACAACTCCCTTGCGGTTGTCTTCCGGCAGGCCCATCTGCTGACCCTGATACTGGTCATGGTACTGACCTTGGTCTTCACGGATAATCTGGATTCCTTCCTCCAGACCTTGCGGCTGTGTCTGCTCGACTGCATTGTACTGGTTGACTTCCTGAAGAAGCTCAGGCTTCGGCGTGAGGTCGATGAGCGACTTGCTGTTGAGCGCATCCATTGTTACCTTGGAGTCGAAGTCTACCTTGATGATGTCGTTGATGAGCGCAAGACGCTCCGACACAGGGTGGTCCTTGATGGAGTTGCTTGTCAGCACAGCCAGTTCCTCGGGCTTGAGGTCGTACTGCATGTCGGCGTTGAGCGATGCCGACTGTATGGTCATGAACTTGTTGTCAGCGTCGATGACGATGCCGTGGCTGCTCAGGACTTCCTGCCACTTCTCGTTGGAGAAGTACACATCGGAGCTAATCAGCTCCTTGTAGGGCTTGGCCGGTTCCTGCGGACGTTGAACGGCGGGCACGGGCTGGATTACGGTCTGCAACTGGGCGAGCACATCCTGTTGGGGAATCTGCTGCTGTTGCGGACGCTGTCCTTTCCAGTAGAAGCCGTAGCCTCCCGACTGAAGCTCACCGGGCTTGCGTCCTGTGGGGCGGTCATAGACCATAGGAGCACCGGGATAGTAAAGCTCGCCTCCGATGCGACGGAGGTGAAAGCCTTCCTGCTGACGGAGCGACCATCCGAGGAACGGGCGGAAGAAGCCGCCCGGATCCATGTGGCGCGGCGGTGCGCCGTGCCAGCCGAAGTGGGGCCAACGGCCCATCGGCATTGTCATAGCCGCCATCTGCACCGGGAGCGGTCGCGCCTGACGGCCATACTCTCCGACACCGATTCGGTAGCCGTGGAGTCCCATCGCCACACGCCCGTTGGTGTTGCGGGCGTGGACGAAGTCGCGGGGCATGTCGAAGTCTTCCTTCACCAGCGAGGCAAACGTGTTGTATGCCTTGCGGTTGGCGAAGTTCGTGCCCCAGTCGGTCAGGAACTGCAGCTGCTGCTGGCTTATATTGTAGGTGAGCACGGGACTGTCGTGGCCCTGCACCACGAGCTGAAATCCGTTGCTGCTCCCTACGATATGAGCCTGCATGCCGTTTCGCTGGAGTATGTCCTGCAACTCCGGCTGCAAATCGAGCGGTCTTGGGTTAGTGTCTCTTCTTATTGCCATAGATAGTTATGGATTGTTGCTGTTAGAGATTGCCTTCTGCCATGGCTTCCTCCATTTCCTCCTCCTTGGAGTCGAGGAATGCCTTGGCTGACTCCTCGTCCAAGCCGATGGAGCGCTTGCGGCAGTAGGCTATGAATTGCTCCTTCCACTCGGGTGAGTGGTGGTTGATGTAGTCGACGAGGGTGAATTCGCCGCTCTGTACTTTGGCCACGAGAATTTCCTCGCTGAAATATTTTTCTGTCATGCTTTTTGGGGATAGGTTTTGGTTAGAATTTGTGCTGATGCTGGGCGATTGTGCGCGCCCCGGCTTTCTTCTGCTCGTTCCAGAGCTCCTCGTCGTAGTCGTCTTCGAGGACATAGCGCATGTTGCCGTCGTCATCGCTGATCCAGCATCCGTTGATGCCGAAGGTGTACTTGTCCCACTCGCGCTTCGACTGCTGGCGCCACTCATCCTCGTCGCCGGCGATGATTCTCACGCCGCACTCGTCATTGAGGTCGATGCCGATGGTGACGGGATTGTCGTCCACCGAGATGGTGAGCAGGTCACCGTTGCGGAGGCACGACAGCTCGGGAGTGCTGAGATGGAATCGGTCGGTGACCGTCTGAAGGTTGTTGCCTATGACGGGTGTCGGGACCGAGAGCACCTGATTGGTCGGGAGATCGATCTGGAAGAAGGAGGCCTGCGGATTGCCGTTGGCATCGGTGAAGCGGGCGAATACTGGTTTGCCGGAAGTGAGCTGCGACTGCTGCGCCTCGTTGAAGAGCGAGAGGTCGGTCTTCTCCATCTTGGGATAGAACATGACCTTGGCCTCGCCGTTGTCATCGCGGACGAGGGCGAAGCGGCTCTGAAGCTTCAAGAGGGTGCCGTCTTCCATGCGGTACTCCAGTGGGAGCACTGGCGAGCGTCGGCCCTGGTTGAGTGCCTTGATGACGTTCATCGGGAGGTCTTCAAGCATCTCCTGCGTAAGTCCGAATTTGCCGAGTGTGTCATACGGCCATTCCTGTTCCTGAAATAAGTCTGAATTCATTTATTGATGTATGGTTGGTTTATGATTTCGATGTGCAAATAAAACCACAATTTTCCACACTACAATAAATTGAACCATAAATCGCTAAAACTTTAACTATTCTTTAGAAGAGGTATGATTTTTGAGGGGTTAATCATACCTAAATAAATTTTTGAAGCACGAAATTGCAAGTCTTATTATTAGGTATGAAATATGTATGATAACTTAATTAATGTTAGAGATTTTTCGGTCTGAAAATTTGCGGCTAATTTTGCGGAATGAAAAGAATCCTAACCCTCATGTCAGCCATGTCGCTGGCCGCTGTCTGCTTCGCGCAGGCAACATCCCCATTCAACACGATCGCCAATAAGCCGTCGTTGTATAAAATCAAAAAGGACACTCCGGCCACGGAAATATCCGAGACCGCAATGTCCGTAGTTCAAAACCATGAAACAAGGGAGAATGACACCATAGTGTCGCAGACCGATGCCTTCCGCAAGCGGCTGCTATATGACTACCTGTCGGTGTCGCTTCCGTTGAAGTCAATACATATATCCTCACCATTCGGCAAACGAACTGACCCAATCAACGGCAAGAAAGCAAAGCACAACGGCCTCGACCTCCGGGCCAAGTTCGAGGAGACCTATGCGATGATGCCAGGGCAGGTTGTCAAGGTAGGTCAGGACAAACGCTCCGGAATATTCGTCACCCTCAAGTATGGTGACTACACCGTGAGTTACTGCCACCTCTCACAACCTATGGTCAAGAAGGGTGAATGGGTTTCGCCCGGCGATGTGGTGGCCATCACTGGCAACACTGGTCGCTCCACAGGCCCACATCTCCATCTCACCACCAAGTTCAAGGGAAAAGCAATCGACCCCACATTCCTTCTGAACTTCGTCAGAGAAACGCAGAGCCGAGCGTATGAGCAACTGAAACTAATCTAATTCTTCCCACTGCAACGTATTAATTTGTGTTGTTCTATTATTGTCTATGTCAACGTCAACTAACAATCCGTGCTTTAACAATAATTTTCCTAAGTGGTTAAGCCTATATTTATCTTCCCCATTACCGTCTAAAACCGATTGATATATTACTCCTACACTCAACAGGATATCTGTTGAGCCATCCTCATAATAATCTTCTAAATAGTTGCGGAGGTCATTAAGATCTATGTATGGAATTCGTTCTAAGATAGAAGAAAGTCGGATAAAGTCTTTTATAGTTAACTGTTCCCTTATTTTGGCTTTTATTAAGTTAGCCAAAACATCTACCTTGTTAACATTGTCTATTCTTTCAATTACAGAAAAAAGCGCCTCGCAACCGTTTTCTTTGTTTTTTTCTGCATACTCTGTGATGAATTTTTCTCGTTCTTCTAAAGTGGTGTCATGAGTGATAAAAATAAATCGATGCATTTTCTTCATCAATCTATAGAGTTGTACATTCTTAGTAGCTTTGTACAAGCCTTTCAAGGTTCCAAGAATAGGCACACCATCTAAAACTCCGCTTTCAATCGCGGCATCTATTGCGACATCGCCAAGTTGCACTACGGTTTCATAGGCTTCTGAACTATCATATGTGTTCTGGAATGATTCAATAATTTCCTCCATGTTACAATATTTTACAACTATTATAGACTACAACTATCTGTCATAGTTTAAAATCATTAAAAATATTATTTTATTCAACAATCGTGAAGCAGTGCATCAGCAGATTGTCTTCGCCGAGGGTGACGGCGTATTCACCAGTTGGGGCATTGAAGCGAAGCAGATAGGAAGATTCACCATACTTCTCGCCTGTGAAAGGCAGAGCGTTAGCGACAACTGATGCTGAGCCATCCTTGACTTCGGCAAACTCATACTGGCGCTCCTTCTTCTTTTTCTCCAATGGGAGTATCTGGATGAGCTTGGCCGGATTCTCTGAGTTGTCAGCTACTCTGACAATCAGATTTGATTCGGAAGCAGATGGAACAACGCATGAGGATGTGGGGTTCTTCAACACGAAAGAGGACGATACAAGTGCCTTGCCAGCCACCATATCCACAACTTCGCTTATGTCGGAAGCGGCATTGGCGGCGTTGGCAGCTCGCATACCTGCTACGGCCACATCAAGACTGCCACCTGCAAGTCCGAGTCCCGATGCCGCAGAACCGGCTATCGACACTCCTTTGGCAATCTTGCCGAACAAGCCGCCTTTCTTCTTGGCCTTGACCGAGCCGTAGGTGGTTTTAGGTACGTAGACGGTAGTGTCGGCTTCATTGACGGAGAGCAATCTTAACTCAGAGTTGAACTGAGGTTCGTATGATTGGGCTGATGCTCCAATCACAAAAGTGCATAACGCGAGGGAAGCGATAATTCGTTTCATATTGAGTGAGAGTTTAATTGTTGATACGAGAGTTAGTTCCAACCACCCTTATTCGAAGGGTTGTCGTGCCACCACTGATCATATTCAGAGTATGACGGTGACTGCCACCAAGAGCGTTGACGGCGTTTTTTCTTTGGCTTGTCATCCCCGAACAGAAGTCCGAGCATGAAGATGATAAACAACAGTTCCATATGAAGAGAGATTAAATTGTTTTTACTGTCCGAAATAAGGATAATATCCTATGTTTCAGTTAGTAAAGATAGCGAAAATATTCGAGACTACCAAATTTATCTCTCTAAAAATGAGGGTAAAACGCTCTTCGGAAATGTTAAAAATCAATGTCTGAAAAGCAGCTTGTACTCCAGCATACGCCTCACTCTGATGCCTTCGTGGGGTCTCCCTTTGTATTTGCAGAATGCGAGATACTCCTTGAAGATGTTGCGGTCCCCACGTTCCAATTTCTTTAGCAGTTCGCTCTTCGGATATTTCTTGCCGGAGCCGAGCAAACGATACGGACCGACATTGTAGGCGAGGACACCGCAGATAAGACTGTCCGCTCCAAGATGCCTGAACATCGAGCAGAACTTCAAGAGGTCTTTGCGCAGAAGTTTTTCAGCCTGTCTTTCAGATAGCTGGACTCCTCTCTTGTAAGGTTCTCCGGGCTGAACCTGATGGCCATATCCGACATAGGGATAATCCTTAGGTCGGTGCAACGTCTCGAAGTGTTTTATGATGACAACAGCCCGATCGAAGAGGGGCAGTTCATACATTGGCCCCGATTCCATAGGGGGCGATGCAGCATAGGCACGAGCCGCCGGAGCGACCCTTGCCAAAACTGCGATAAGAATGAATATCAACTTTTTATTTTGCATTTTTCTTTGAGAATATTTCGTCAATCATTGCCTTCACATCGCGGTTGACTGATATGAAGTTCGCATAGAGAATCCTTTCCCTTGCATCCCTGTCGGGGAACTCATAGAACTTGGGAATGGGATACTTCTCATAATCCGCTTCCTCTGCCTGGATCTCAGCCATATCGAAGTCGGTCTTGCAGTAGAACTTGGAGGTCTTGAACTCCTCGGCCTCCTGAATGTCCATCTTGTCCCCATGCCCGGTCTTGGTCTTCACGAAGTCACGCGCAACCTGACCGCATACCCATCCTGTGGGCAGGTCGGAAATTTTCGATGCAGGGACAAGGTTGTCCATGTTCTCGTTGAGATTGATGGATGTCTTGTCGCGGTCGATTGTGACACCCTTCTTCATCTGGACCACCTTGCCGAAGATGTCGTTGGAGAGCCATTCCAAGGTCTCCTTGGAACGAGCCGAACCCGACACCACATTGCCGACCGTGGTGATGATTTTCTGAGAACCAACCTTCCCGTAGTCGGCCTCCAGCTGTGGAAGCTCCTGAAAACCGAGAGCAACAGAAACCTTGTTGCTTCGGGCCGTGCCGATGAGTCGGTCAATCTTATGGAAGTACAGCGTGGGCAGCTCATCGACGATGATACTGACCGGGATGTTTTTTCCCTGGCCGGTGTTCACACGGGTCACGAGACGGTTGAGGATGAGGGCGTTCAACGCGCCGATGATGGATTCCATCTCCGGGTCATTCGCAATCAGCAGATACGAGGGATTCTTCGGATCGGACACTTTTAAGTCGAAATCGTCACCGTCCTTATGGAAAATCCAATAGGACTCCTTGGTGGCTAATCGGCTGGTATACACACGCAAAGTGCCAATCATACCCTCGAGTTGCTCCATGGCCTTGTTCTTCAAAGCGGTCTGGAACGGGCCAAGAAGAGGCGCGACCTCATTATCAGTCTCAAGCACCTCAAAGATGGTCTGGTAGCTCTCATTGAGGAAGGAAAGGATGTGGGGCATGTCAGAGTATTGACCGAGCCAGTAGGCAGGTTTTGTCACGATGGTGTGAGCCGGATCAGCAAAGACCTTGCCTGTGGGCTTCCAACGCTTGGTCTGCTTATCCTGCACCATCTCAGGATAGAGCTGCTTGCCGTCCTCGGTATAAGGCATACGGTTGTAGTTCACGAAGAAATAGATGCAGGCGGCGAGGAAGTTGACAGCCGAAGTCTGGAAGAACTGGTCTGAACCCCCACCGCCTTCCTTCTTGCCTTTCTGCAAGGACTCAAGCAATGTCTCCGCAGTCTCGGAGGCAGCCGCGAGGTTGGCGATGTACTTAGCCTGAATCGGATTGACTCGTCGGCTGTACTCCACATCCACGAAGTTGATGATGTTGAACTGACAGTTCTTCGGTGTATTGCCAAGTTGCTGATTCTTACGGTAATGGTAGTACAATTTCTGCGCAAGCGTGGGAAATTTATAGTCGTAAACTACCATGGCAAATCCCTTTGCGGAGTGCTGACGGATGTACGGTTCGATGACCGAAAAGGTCTTACCGGAACCCGGTGTGCCGACCACCCAGCAGCCTCGGAACGGATTGACGATATTCAGCCATCCCTTGCGGAACTTACCCTTGTAGTAGAAGCGCATGGGGATGTTGACGCTGTACTTGTTCTCCACAAGCTCCTGGCACTGCTCGAACGACTCATTCTCCAAGTTGAAGCGGTCTTTGAGAAGACCTTCCTGTATGAACTTGGATATGTTGTCAAGGGCGATGTGCATCAGCACGACTCCAACAATCGAGGTCACGAAGTAGAGCCATATATGCAGCTTGAACCAGAAAATCTTCGGTCCGAAGTGGCAATTGAAAAGCCACACGGCCAGAACAAGTATGCCGATGCCGGCTACGAGAGGATAAAGCACCTGAGTGCGGGCGTTCATCTCCAGATGCTTCTTGTTGCGAGTGCCTATGCAGGTGATGCAGACAAGAAGAACGGTCGCCAGCTTGCAGTAGACAAGATGACCGTCATGGTAGATAAACCACGTCTTGATTCGGTCGTGGATGTCGCAGAGCACTACGTTCCAGAAGTCCAGCATGGCCGGGTCTATCGCATACTCAAAGAACTCGATGAGTATCGACAGATAAATCGTCCACCTGAAAATCTTGTACAGGCCCTGCAACTCCTTTGATTCTTCCATCGACATAGGCTCAGTCGTTTATGGTGATGATTGGACGTACCTTGTGCGATTGTAATTTCGGCGTTTCCTGAATCGCTCCGGATCCGAGCGAGAAGAGCCACGCCTTCGCTGACTCCTGGCCCTCGACCTCGGTGGATGTCCAGTACCAGCACTCGTCGGACTCGTCAGGCAACGGCTGGCCGTCACATTTAAGAAGCACGGAATTGACGATGGCCTTGTTCTGATATGCCAGTCGCATCTGGGCAACGGAGGGGATATAGGCCGACTGCCCGTAATGCCACATGTCGAATACATAATCCGCTATGGGAGAGCCACAGGCGGTATTGGCATAGAGCGCGTATGTGTTGGCATTGCCGTCAAGGGCGTAAATATCTGCCGAGGTTCCCTGCTTGACACCGATGCTGTCAGTGAAGGCACGGTTCGGAGTGTCGTTGAGATAGACGGCATAGCCGCGTGCTTCGACATTTTCGTCTCGGTTTATGTGGAAGACCACAGCAATGGGTTTCTTACCGAGAGAGTCGGCGGTTTCCACAGGAACGACCTTGCCGTCTGTGCAGACCACATGGCCCACCTTCATAGTGGTGTCGGGAAAATCCTTGTGTGCATCGCAGGCTGTCATGGCTATCGCCACGACACCTGCAAGTAAAGTTTTGAACAGTTTCATTTCGGTCAGTTTGTTAAAGTGGTAGTTTCACGCCTATGCCGACACCCGTGCGGAAGAGGTCTTCTCCTTTGATCACGAGATCGGACTTGACATTCCAGAAAAGTTCCCAGCCTCCTTTGAGCGAATAGCTGTGCTCATAGCCGAGGTTAAAGCCACCGATGAAGCGGTCTGTGTCGGAGCCGAGCATGAAGCCGGCACGGATGTTTCCATGGTTGTTGCGGTTGCGAACAACGCAAGGCTTGTAGGCGGCGCCGAGCGTCCATGAGCGGTAGTTCTTCCAGAAGGAGTCGGGGCAGACATGTTTGCAGCTCTCGCAGTCATCCCATTTGAGATAGACGTTGCCGAAAAACTCCCAAGCGTTGTGGTAGCTTGTGGAGTATTCGTAAGAGAGAGTCGCATCCCAGCCTCGCTCATAGAGAATGTTGGTTCCGAGCGACAGATGGCTTCGGTGGTCGTCAGCCACAGCCATGTTCGCAGTGGCGAAGATTGCCACAAGAGCAAAGAGAATCTTCTTCATGGCTTATTCCTCCTTTAAAAGAATGCGGTTGAACGAATCGGCCGAAAGCACGTCCTCATAGTCGATGTTGAGGCAGATGGTTCGTCCGGAAATCTGTTTCTCGGTCAGTTCGATGGTCAGCACCTTGTCGTTGGGAAAGGTCAGTTTCTTGACAACAATGACGTTGCGGTAGCCGTGAAGGAACGATTTCGACTCCTCCAGACTCAGCTCGGGGTAAATCTCGATTATCTGTGAGTTGGTAGCCTTCGACACCTTCTTGTCGGCAAGTTTCACACGAATCTCGTCAATGTCGAAGCGGATGTTGGTGTTGTTCTCAATCGAGTAGTCGATGAAGAAATAGTCGCCGACGGCATAGATGTTGTTGAGACGGATCTTCATGCGGTGTGCCTTGTTGCTGACGTTGCGGTATCGCGCCGGGGAGTTCCATATCTTCCTTGCGAATACATACATATCCTCTGTGGAGAGCGACACGGCGGGATTATGGTAGGCGTTCTTCTCTTCCGGCTCAACCACCTTGTCGGTGACAGCTTCGGTCATCCGTGTGGTGTAGATGAGTGCGTACTGCACGCGGTATCTCTCCGTGACGATGGTGACGATGGCAAGCACGTCGCCGTCGGCATGACCAGCCTCCTTGGGTTTGAGGCGGACGGTGTTCTCTATGGGCTGGTCACCGGCAATTTTGTCGGTGGAGATGTCGACGAAGCGGACAGGCTCACTGGCGGTTATGACCGTGGTCACCTGCTCGTTGACGGTGATAAGCTCCAGCTCCTCGTAGGTGTTGGGATTTGTTGCGTTGGCGCAGAAGGCAGAGAGTCCGACTGCGAGTGCCATTATGGATTTTCTGAAATTCATTGTGATGATAGGTTTATCAGTTGGATGTTAATTATTTGCGGTTGGTCTGCTGGCCGTTGACCAGATAGACGTGGGTGCCGTATTTGAGCTTCGCACGGTTCTTGCGGATAGCTTTGGAGATAGCGTTGGTGGTCTTGCTCACGGCGTTCTGTAGCGACTGCATGCCCCATTGGGTAAGGCTGTTCTCGTAAGAGCCTTGGTTGATGGTCATCGAGTTGCTGAGAGCACCCCCGGCAATGTCCTTGGTTGTCTCGCGGAACGATGACGAGGGCACATAGAGCCCTTCAAGACCGTCGGTGTCGTAGAGCGTGAGGTTGACCTTTATAAGCTCGTCCTTGACAAGCATCGAGGTCACCGCACCCTTGACACGTTGCTGGCCGAAACCGCTCATGGTGGCGTAGATGTAGGAGCCTTCCTTGACCACAGTGCCGTCAATCTCCACGTCATCGAGCAATCTCAATCTGACTCTGGAGCCATTGACAGCCTTGATGTTCTCATCGATAATCGCCTTGATAAGGTTAGGTTCAGGCTCGTTCTCGGCTATGGTGTTGAAGTAATCGGAGGAGACGCGGAGTTTCTTGACCATCTTGCCGGCCTCGGCATCCTCGGAGGGAGCGGTGACGGCATTGGCAGGTTCAGTCTTTTCCTCGATTGTCCCGGTCATAGCAAGCTCGGTGGCTGTGTCCTCTATGCCTTCGCGGGCCTCTACTGTTGCCTGCTGACCTTTTAGACGCGCTTCGGCAAGAGCCTTGTTCAGTTCGTCAAGCGCTTCCTGTTGCCTTTGGTTGGCTGCCATGAGGCGTTCCTCTTCGGTGAGCGGCGACGAGTCGCCTTCGCCCTGCATCGCCTCTCCCTGGGCTGCGCTACGTTGCAGGCTCTCCTGCATACGGCGAAGATGGTCCTGCTCAGCCAGACGAGCGGCTTCGTTCTCACCGAGCCATTCAAGGTCCTCGTCCGTATATTTGGAGTTGTAGTCCTCCTTGTGTTCCTCTTCATTCTGGTCGATTGATTCTACGGCCGAGTAGTCCTGGATCTTGCCCCAAGACTTGGCCATGTTGTCATACTTGTTGCCGATGCCGTCATCCCTAAGCTTGGCCTCGGGGAGCGTCGGGTTGAGATACTCCGTGGTCTGCATGTCGGTGGGCACCTCGGCTTTCTCCGTGTGGAAGATGTCGATGACAAGCCAGCCGAGGCCCAACAGGGGCAGATAGAGTATCGCCGGAAGTATGTACTTGGGTTGTTTGAAGTTAATTCCTTTCAGATTCATTTTCTCTCTGTTTTATGTGGTTTATCAAGCTGTTAAGTTCCTCGACTCTCAGGGTGGTGTCCCGTGGTACCGACTTGGCCTCGCGGATCCTCTGCTCCTGAACCTGTGTCGCCGTGGGTTGCTCCTTGTCAGAGCCGTTCATCACACGGCAGATTGTCCAGATGTTGTAGGAGAAGCAGAAAATCACCACCGAGAATATCAGTCCGAGAAAGAGCTTGGGGCGACGGTTGGCGAACCGTTGTATCGCTGCAGCTGCCTTGTCGAGCCGGAGGAAGCGGCAGGTCTTGCGACCGGCCTCGACCTCTTTCTCATATCTCTCCTTGTACTTCGGATCGTCCTTGTCGGGCATCTTTTCACCGAAAATCAGTTTCTTCCAACCCATGTCAGTAAGCGATTTTGGTGCGCTGCTCGATGTCCTTGTTCAGGAGAGTGCGCCAGTTGGTGATAAGAAGTCCGTGGGGATTGTTGTCGGTGCGGGGCACACGGGTCAGCTGTCCGGCGGTGACCAGTTCTCGGGTAAGGATGGATGTGCGTCGCTCGATGCGCTGACGGCCATAGAAGGTGAACTCCATCTTCTCCTTGTTGAAGTTGATGCTGTCGCAGAAGATGCTGAACACCGCCGATGTACCCATGATGTTGTTGTAGAATCCTTTCTCCTTAAGCGCGTTGTACTGCGCAAGGCCGGACTCGTCAACAAGGTACATGGCTTTCTCCATCGTGTACTTGATGTACTTGTCATCGGGAGCCAGGGTGAAGAAGAGTCTGTGGAAGTTCTCCACATGGCTCTTGGCCTCCACATCCAGTGTCTCTTCCATATTGGTGCGAGACACAAGGATGGGCACGTTGGAGTCGAGCACATAGATCTTGCTCTGTGCATCGTTGACCATCGTACGCGCCGTCCATATCGAGGAGAGGCTTATCACCACACATCCCACGAGGAAGAGGGAGCAGACGATGATCACCAGCTTGATTTTGTTTTCTAAGTTCTTAATTACCATTTCAGAAGTTGATATTCATTGGTTTATTGTTGAGTTAATAAGCTATCGCATGAGTCCTCCCATTGCTCCGGTAGCGGACATCTTCGCCTGCTGCGCAACGCCCTCGCCGAAGTTTCGGGTAGAGAAGGCTGTGTCGCCCTCAGGTATCATCCATGCCGCAAGGTCGGGAACGAGGTTCAGACACTTGAGCGCCACTATAGATGCGGCCATCAGATAGCCGGCGGAGAAGAAGGAGTTCTGGAGGTAAGCCGCCATCGTTGTCTCGCTCGCGGTGATTGCCGTGAGGTTGTCGACCTGGATGCAGAGCACTATGTCGAAGAGCAGCAGCACATAGAACCCGACGAAGTAGAGCATGGCTCCGTAGAAATGCACTGTCAGATAGCGGGTAAGCCACTTGGCCCATGCGCCTTCCCATTTCGGCAGTAGCGAGAACGCCCACTGTATCGGACCGAAGATGGTCAGCATGCCGAGAAGGATCTGCTGGCAGTATATCGTAGCCCACCATCCGATTCGGAAGACAATGAGGGCGATTACCATCACTATCTTGTCGATGCAGACTATGGCTCCGGAGGTGAGAGAGGTGAACCACAGACGGCTTGCGTCCTGTTCCATGTTGGTCACTTCATCCACGCCTGTCTGCTCCATGGTTGCCTCTATGAGATTCGGGTCCATTGTGCCGCTTCGGGCAATGTCGGCCTTGGCCTGCAGGTCATTGTAGAGGGTGTCGCGCACATGGATGAGCTGCTGAACTTCCTCGAACTTGTCGGTAATCTGCAACGCCTCTGCCTGATACAAATCATGGGTGTATGAGCCGATGCAGTTTGGAATGTAGGACAGGAAGTCGAGAACGCTCCACGAGCTTCCGCTGTTCCCGATTCCAGTGTCAGCCGGAGGGTACCACCAACAAAGTATGATGGAAATGCCCAGTGGCCGGAGTAACTTCATGGCATCCAGCGGCTCTTTCTTCACCATCATCTTGCAGGCCATTCCGCCTGCAACTATGAGCGAGAAGAGCGCCGCGAGTGCCATGCACATCTGCAGGATCCACCAGAACGGTCCCTGCGACCCCGTGAAAGTGGCGTCACACAGGAACTCGTTGGTCTGGAAGATCACGTCATCAATCTCCTCTTCAAGGATGTTGATGCCGAAATCGCTGAGAATGCCGTCTGCCATCAGTCTTTATTTGGGACAAATGTGAGTATGTCGTTGATGATGTTGCGGTATTTGCGACGCAGTTCAGCTACTTCGCGGTTGGCTTTTCCCTGAAGCCAGTCGGCTATGACGGCTGACTCGACATAGCGAACATCAATCTCCACAGTGGTGTTGTTGAGTCCTTTGTGCTGCTCGGTGACCATCTTATGTTCGCCCATGGCTTTGGGAGGAAAATTCTTGTAGCCGAAAGCATTGGCCACATTCTTGCTGCGGTAGTAGATACGACCACGGTCGTCTGTCACAACCGGGATTTCCCTGAAGAAGGGATGGCTGACGGTCTGGATAGTGTAATCGGACATGATGTGATGGATTTAGGTTGTTATTTAAGATTGATTACCAGAAAAATCTGGCGGGATGAACCGGTTTGGGTAACCTCAGTTGTCCTATCGGTTGTCTTATGAGTTGTCTCTTCAGTTGTCTGATTGGTTGACTCATCGAACTTGTGGAAAGTCGCTTCCGCAAAAGTCTCTTCGTCGAAGTTTGCAACTTCGCTCAGAAGTGTGTCCACTGCGGGGAGCACAGTCTCAGTCAACAGGTCAAGGAAACCTTTGACTTTGCCGAAGGGGATGCTGTCAATGAAGTCAAACAACACGTCCTGCGGCATGAAGGTCATCCACTGAAGACCTCCTTCAGTTGGTGTACGGTGCCAGGAAAGTTTGGCGGAGTCGAGTGTACGACGTGCTTTCTTGTATGACTTTTTTAGAATTTCACACACGTCTTTGAGGCAGTAGACGATTCCGTCCTCGCCAAGGTGGACACGAAGGGCCATTCCTTCGGAGACAGGAACGACAAGTGTGCCACTGATTTGAGTTTCTTTTTCCATTGTTATTTTGATTTATTTATTCTGTCTCTAAGTTCCGGATGCAGCTGCAGCCACTTGTCTTTTTCGATTTGGGTCCACTCGCCCCATTTGTGAGGATAGAGAGGTCCGATAATCAAGCCTCCGCCATTCCCGTTTCCCTTGCTTCCGACAGTGGTTTCCCAGCCGACTTCGCGCCATCTTCCGATTGCCTCGGCGACTCGCTGTCCTCGGGTGTCTGCTTTGTCGTAGGAAGCAGCGAGAAGATCGCTTGTGGACTTGGCTTTCGAGAGCTTCACCAGATAGTCCAGCAGGGTCTCGTTCTTGCGGAGTATGTCGGCGTAGATCCGCAGATACTCCTTCTTGCGCTGTGAGTTGGGCATGTAAGCCTGCTGTGTAGACTTAAGCCCGGTGAGTATCACATCGTAATACTGGCGCCACTGCCTTCTTGCGGATGCAGTGCCTCCGGCAGGGACTATCCGCTCGATGTTGCGGAGAAAGGAGCTAAGTTTCTCGTTGATTTTCTCCTTCTCGGCCAGCCAAGCGATGTCGGCTGCGCCTCCCGTGCGGTCTGCGACATTCAGTGCCTCGATCTCGGCTCGCTTTATCATCGCGGAGTCGAGTTTTTCGGCATCGTCCACCTGCAGATACCCTGCGGCTCCTGCGGAAGTGCGGTAACCAATCTTGTTGGTGGGCGAAGCCTCCTTGCGGTACTTGTTGTGGAGCAACTGGTAATAGAGGCTCGGCTTCAGCGAACCGGAACCTGTTTCCTGCACAGTTATCTGGTTCATCTTCGGAGCGTCGTGGCTGTAGGTGACGTTCTGGGCACTGGCTATGTTCGCTATGCCGAGTGCGACTGCTGATATAATGAGTATTCGTTTCATTTTCATTTGCTTTTGGGGTTGCCCGGTTTATATCCTGATTCTCGCCATCGCCCGAAGGCTCCGTCGACTATTTCCCGCTTCGACCTTATTCGGAAGACCTCCGACTTCCAATAGCCGATTCTCACCTGTATGTATCGCCAAGTGTCGAAGTAGGCGGTGTTGAGATGAAGCTCGATGAAGTCAAGCGACTGGTTGATGCTCTCCAAGACCATCAGCAGGTCTGAAGTGGAGCATGAGGCGGCACCTGTCGCATAGAGTATCAGGTCGCTCAACGAGCGGTACAGATGCTCGCCCTCCCTGACAATCTTCTCGATCGCGTGCTGGTTGACCCTGATTATCAAGGTGTCGGTTATCTCGAACCGTCCTCTTTTGAGAATCTTGTCGTGATAGTCGGTGAGAAGATGCTTGTAGTCCACAATGCGGTTCTTGACCGTGTTGTAGGTGCCGTAGGCATTCATGCTCGTCCTCTGTGAGTGGTAGAGGACATCGATCACGTCGAACGCCCTGGTGTACTTGTCAAGGTCGAAGTTCAGCTCCTTGTAATCCTTGGCGGCATCGGCCGAGTACTCATGGAGCAGGTTGTTGCTCTGCTCCAATGTCGCCCTTGCCAACAGCAGCGACCTCTGAGTCTTGTGGTCGTGGATGTAAGCCTCTACTGTCGGGAAGTCGAAGTTCCATTGGGCTTTTGCGACGCAAGGGAACAGAAGCGTGGCTATTATTATGTATATCAGTCGTTTCATTCTATGGTCTGCTCAGTGGTGGTAAATTGGGGTCAACCGGATATATCGGGTGCTTGTCCCACTCGACAGGCTCGAAAGGTCGGAACGGCCACTTGTCGCCGTTATCTCCTTGTTTTGGCTTGGCGTTCTGCCGCCATCGCTCATAGCTCTCTTGAATGGCTGTCTGTTTCCGTCCGGCATTGTCGTTGATGTGAGGAGCGACACCTTTGAGCACGTCAATGATTGACAGCTTGTAGTGCATCATCTTCTCCAGCGACACCAAATCTGAATAGATGTGGGTCAGTCTGACTTCCACATTCCTCGCTATCTCAAGTCGGTCTGAAACCCAAAGCAGATGGTAGACATCATCGGTGGTGTCGGCCTCCATCGGGTCGTTCTTGACATACTCGGTGGTCACGTCGCATCCGGGATAGTCCCTCGCGGCCTGTGAGATATGCTCGTTGACAAGCCTCTGCTTGTCGGCCTCGCTCATCTTGGGGTCAAGGTTGAGTATCTCGACAACCTGGGAGTCGGTGAACTCGCCACTCAGCTTCCAGTTGATTTCCATGATGGCTCTGTGGATCTTGATGCCGAGGAAATATTTCGGTTTCCTCGCAATTCTCAAAGATGCCGTGAAGGTTACCGTTCCCTTCATGCCGCTTGTTGTTGCGTGCCGGGTAAATGTGTAGCCGTTCCAACTGCCGGAGTCTGTCCAAGTCAATGAATATGAGGTCTCCAAGTCGCGCATTATCGCAGGGATGCGGTAATGGTCATCGGTCTGCACGTCATCGTCAGCCGCCGCTTCCTCTTTGGCTTGAAGCACATTGTTAAGGTCAGTCTGATATTGGCTCAACTGCTTTTGCAACTGCGCTAATTTGTCCTTGTTGGCATTGTATCTCTGGCGAAGGATGTTTGCCTGTTCAAGCGTTGCATTGGAAATCTGCCGAATCAGCTGGGCGTTCTCCCTTTCAAGAGCGTCAATCTGATTCTGTAGATTCTGTATGTTGGTGCGAAGCTCCCGTTCCTTGGCATCGAGTGCCGATGTGTCGAGATTGTCAGAAGCAGATACGCTTGTCTTCATCGCGCACTCACGGGAGTGGGCGTTGAGAGAGCCACCACACTTCTTGCACTTGTACTGTGTGGTGCCACTTCCAAGCTCGGCGCCGTCATGGCAGGTCACGGAGATTATCACACTCTCGCATCCGGCCAGCTTCGCCTCATCGGTTGCGCGATAATAGCGTTTGGGGTCTGAACCGAGATAGTAGATACGGCCTTCCTCGTTGCTGTTGAACTCTTTGAGTTTGACATTCATCTGCTTCTTGAAGGTGTTCAGATCCATAGTATAGGAGTCGAACACATCCTCATAGACTTCCTCGGTGTGGTTCCAGCTTTTGGTCACCTGTATGGAGTAGGCATAAGCTTTGCCATACTGTTTTTTCTTCTTATTCAGGATATATGCCGAGCGGTAGTAGCTGATGTTGTAGCGGAAACCGTCATTGGCGGCATTCAACTGATTGATTCTCGCCCTTGACCATCCGGCCTGGTTCTCCGAGTTGCGGAGAATCTGCTCCGTCTGCGTAGAGTTGGGATAGAAGTTGGCATCGGTGGTGTTGAAGCGAGTCCACGCGGGTCCGTAGAGGATGGAGTTGTCATCCGTGGGAGGATTATAGTCGCAAAGCGTCTCGCTTCCGGAGTCCTTCCAGTAGATGTACCATCTCTGTGTGTAGTAGGTGTTCGGCTCCGAACCTGCATAGTCGGTCAGCCAAGAAGTGAGGTTATAGTTGGAGAGGTTGAACAGCTGACCCACATTCTCCGGGCCTCCGACGAGTCCGAGCAAGGTGTTGCCGACGGACGCATCGAGGCTTCGGTATAGCGATTCGTAGTGATCCATGATGTCAACCACCTTCAGGAGCTGACCCTTGAACAGGTCATCGAAGTCCGACTTGTCAAGAATCTGGTCAAGACCGTTGGTTATGCCTCCGGCCACTATCTGCGAGGCCATTGAATAGAGGTTGTCAAGGTCTTTGAGCAGATTCTCCTTGGTGAAGTTCGATGAAATGTTGGAGAAGTCATTGAGCATCAGCTGCCAGTCGATGCCTCCCAACTTGGTGATGTCGAGCAGACGGGCAATCTCAGGGTTGAACTCCAGAAATGCCACGGTATCGAATTTGAGGGTGGAGTTGGTCACCACCGATTCAAATTGATAGCAAAGTGCCTTCGTCTCACCACATATCTTCATGAGGTAACTGCCCCAGTAGAGAGCGGTTTGTGGAGACTTCAGCATCATTCCGGCAACCGTCCAAATCTTCGGCATTATCTTGGCAGACACAAGGTTGAAGATGCGGCGGTAATAGTAGTTCTCGGTGCCGTCACTCCAGATGCCGAGCGTTGTCAGCGCCTTGCGGTCGAGATACTTCGATGCGAAGATGCCGGCGGCTGCCACCTCTGCAGTGGTATAGCGGTCGAGAATCTTGTTGATCTGCTCGTTGTAGTATTTCTCGGTGAAGGTCTCCGTTCCATATGCGCTCACCATCGCGGCTACTGTCTTGTAGTCGATGTTGACACGCACATACTGAGCCTTTGCCCTGCCCGGGAAGAGCAGAGAAAAGAGCGTAGTTATGGCAAAGAGGAGCGTTAATCTCTTCATCGGTGATTCTTTTTAAGTGTTGGTTTACTGATATTTAGGCTTTGCAGGTAGATTGAGCACTTTCTTCTCTGCGTTTACCTTGTTTGAGAACTGGAGAGTGCCCATTCGGGAGTTGGCAAGGTCTCGGCAGAAGGCTTCGATTGCCTCCTGATGGGTGCAGTGCAGATCTCGTTTGTAAAGTTTGAGTGCCTCTTTCTCGGCTCGTTCAGTGGTGTAGGTCATGTAGCACTCCTTGGATTCTTCCACACCGTAGACACCGGAGGTGGAGCCTCGTCTGATGAAGACCTCGCGGAAGAAGGAGCGGCCTGACTTGTTGTCGAGACGGTTGATGGTGAATATCTTCTTGCAGTCCACATCGGTCAGACCAAGAACGGCCTTGATCTCGCCGAAGCGTTCCTTGAACTTGCTCTGGTCGAGAAGCATCACAACGTCTGAGTTGTTGATGATAGCCTCCTTCACAATCTCCGAGCCGATGATGTCCTGAAGTTCCTGGGTGACTACACCCACAGAAGCCCAGAATTTACGGGCTGTCTTGTAGAGATACTTGATGTATTCTGCCATCATGGGTGTGGCAATTGCCTTCCAAGCCTCCTCGATCACAAGGACTTTGCGGTTCTTTTTCAGTCGCATCTTCTGGAGGAACACGTCCATGATGATGAGCGTCACAATGGGGAACAGTTTCTTGTTCTCCTTGATGGCATCCACCTCGAAGACGATGAAGGTCTCCCCAAAGAGGGTCTGGTCAACCTGCTCGTTGAGAATCTTGTCGTACTTGCCGCCCTTGTAGAAGAATTTCATCATGTAGCCGAAGTTGTCATAGTCGATGTCAACGATGTTGTTCTCCAGGCAGATGATTTCAAGGCACTCCACGGCAAACTCATAGAATGAGTTGAAGGAGAGAGTGGGTACAGAGAGTGCGTTGCGACGGGTCTCCAGCGTTGTCAAAAGTTTATTGACTCTTTCCTGAACTTCATCCAGAGAAGCCGACTTGTCACGGCGCTTCTCTGCGGCGATGAGAGTACGTTTTACATTTTCGCGCTTCTCGAAGTCATAGCCTTTTGAAGTGCCGAAGTATACGTCATAGTATTCCGTCACCATCTGTTCGACCACGGCAAGCTCCAGCTCGGAGGGCATACCGTTTGAACCTTTCCAAATCAGAAGGATCAGATTCTTCAGGAAGTCAATCTTCTCGATGTTCAGCTCCTCCTTGGTGATGTTGAAAGGGTTCATGGTGATAGGCTTCTCCTCAGTGTAGGAGATATACTTGCCACCAAGGTACTCGCAGAGTCCCTCGTAGGAGTTACCGGTATCAACCATCACCACGTCGGTTCCCTGCTCATGGAGCTGGCGAACTACCGAGTTCATGTGGAAAGATTTGCCGGATCCGGAGGGCCCGAGACAGAAGAAGTTGGAGTTGTCAGTCAGCTTGTGCTTTCCCTCCTTGCCTGTGATGTCAATGGCTACGGGCACTCCCTGACGGTCTGTGTAGTAGATTTTCAGAGGAGTCTCCTCCGAGTGCTGGATTCTTTCCTTATACATCATGCAGATGGCAGCGTCGGATATTGTCAGGAACCGGTCGTAGTCCTGGTTCATGCCGTAGCAGTTGCCGGGGAAGGAGTTTACGAACAGCTCAAGCTGATTATAGGCTCGCTTGGATATGTGGATGCCGAGTTTGCCGAAGGCATTCTCCAGATGGTTGGTGGGCTTGGACATATCCACCGATTTGTTGCACACAACTATAAGGTTGTAATGCGTGTAGACAAGCTGCTTCGACTCGCGGGCAATGATTTCTTGAACTGCCTTGATGTCCTCCACTGCAATTTGGTTGCTCGGGTTGGGCATTGAGGCGTGACGGTTTTTCTTCTTCTCCAGCATCGACAGCTCTCTTTTCTGATTGGGGAGGAAGATTATCTGGTTGAAGATGACCGTATCGGCACCGGGAATGGAGTCGATGTGGTGCATGAAGTCCACAGGCATGGAGGTGTTGTTGACTTCTATATTGGTGAACGGACGCAGCTGGCCGGGTAGGTTGATTGAATCAACATCAACAAGCGAGAAGATTTTTGCATGACTGTTGCCTATGCCAATCTCTTCCTCGTCAACCTTGAAATTGTTGACCATCGGGTATTTGGATGTGAAATCCAATGCGAAATAGCGGTCCACATAGTCGCGGAGTGCCGTGCCGTCAAGATATGAGGCGTTGACACCGGCATCCTTCAGCTGGTCGCGCACCTTCTGGATCTTCACGATGAAGTCCTTCCACTTGCGTGCATCGTAGGCGAACAGCTTGCTTTTCTTGTTCTCCTGGGTGATGACGAGGTAGGTGCGGGCATCGGTGTACTCGCGGTTACGGAAGTAGTCGAAGTAGCTCTTTGACAGAAACTCCTTCGTTCCGGCATCCTCGCAGTCGAACTTGCGTCGGGTGAACACATCCTGCTTGTGCAGGGCGTATCCCTCACCAAGTGTCTGGGCGATGGCGGTGAACAGGCGGTTGTACTCGTAGTAGGAGTCGGTATCGGCCGAGTGCTGTTCAACAGGGTTCTCCATTGTCAGCACTGCGGAGTAGTTGCCGTCCTTGGTGTAGGCTACACCGATGCCGTCCACGTCTTCCACAGAGAAGTAGATGTCCTGGAATATCTTCTTGCGCTTGCCTCCGGTGCCGAAAGCCGCCACCGAGATCGCCATGCCGATAAGCACTGCCGCGAATATGAGGATTACTATGATTGTCATTTATTTAGAATAGATAGAATAGTCTGAGTTTGGATTTGGCGTAGAGCTTCGATGAGGAACCGTTGATGACTCCGTTGGGGAAGCCTATGCTGTAGAATGATTTGGGGGCAGACTCGCTGCTGGTGAGATAGTCGCCGTCCAGTGGGATGAAGAAATCGGGGAACTCCGCTTCTCCTTTGAGAGGGTTGCTCAGGTTGTAGATCATCGCCAGTTCTCCGAGAGAGGGGACGTAGCATCCATACTTGCTTGTCACTTCCGAGAGCATGGACTTGGTCGTTCCCTTGGATTTCTCGACACCGGCCTCAAAGCGTTTGAGCAACTCGTCATTAAGTGCCGAACCGTCCATAAAGCCAATGGCGCAGTCATTGCCATATTCGATGTGCTTTGTCATAACGATGGTCGATGAATCGTCCAGCTCGTCAATCTTCCTTGGATTGATCATTCCTTCCTTGCGTTCTCCGTCAACTGTGGCGAAGATGCGTCCGGAGGAAAGAGGCTTGTCACAGAAAGTGAAGTCTCCTTCGGAATCCTTCAAGGCAACCGCCTTGCCGTGCTTTCCATCGGTCTGAATGACCATGGCCACGCAAAGGCTATCGTGCTTGGCAACTATGTAGCCGTCGTTTCTGAGGAAGTGGCCGACCTTGATGGTGTCCGGATTCTCGATTGAGCGGATTCGCAAAGGCCGTTTGGTAGCCACCCAGCTTCCGTTGATGCGGAGCGAGGTGCCTTCCTTGCGGATATTCAGCCTTGTCAATGAACCGGCTCCCATGGGTGGCAGAGTGGTCTTGACAAAAAGATCCTTGCCGTTTACTCGGCACATTATCTTTACAGGCGCTCCCTCATTTGTAGGGATAAGGTGGATGTCATGCTCACGTCCGTTTGCCATAAGGCAGTCGGCATCCGTGGCTGACACATAGTTCTTGAATGAGAGGTCCGACCATTCTCCTTTATAGATATTGTAGTCTCCGGCAGTGGCGATCTTGTCGCCATGCACCCTGACTTCCTGAAGGATGTCAGCGAGCCTGTCTGACTCGAAGACGAGCTGGAGAACAGCCATCGATGATTTCATCTCCACTTGGGAGACGAACAGGTTCGTTGAGTCTTTATGCCGCGCGGTCTCGATGCCGTAAAGGTTTTCGCCGAAGGGGGCTTCAACCCTTACTGTCGCATCGGGAGCGGCATTCTTGCGTAGAGGCCAACTTGTGCTCACCGAGGCGGTGCTGTCGCACGTCACGGCTCGCTTGTTGTTGGCGAGAAATCGACTTGTCGCTTGCGTAGCAAGAAACCGGCTGCCCGAGGGGAAGAACTCCACGCCGTTGAATGCGCGAAGCTCATCCTCCGTGGCATCCTTGATGTCTGCCCACACGCCCAGCGCGGAAAGTCCCGAAGGACATTCCTTGACCTCTATGGCGATGGGCTTAAGGGATTTCTCCCATGCAGTGCGCACATCCACCGCAGCCGACTGTGCGGCCAGAGGCTTCTCCTCCTGTTTGCCGCCGTTGCAGGACGCAAGAAGGATGAAAGGTGCGAGTATCATGAGTTGGTATGCCATTGTCTTAGAGGTTTGTTGAACGTGAATAGATGAAGACACCTTTGTCGGACTTCTTTGAGTGCAGACCGCGTCTCTGCTTGACCATGACCAACGCCGCGCCGACACCGAGGCTTGACACCAATATTATCAGCCCGGTAAGGAAGCCCAGGATGCAGTAGCCGATAATGAAGCCAAGTATGGCTGCTCCGACGGTCGCTGCCGCCCAGTAGATGTATCGGCCCTGTATGCCCATGAACTCCAGCGGTCGCTGAAGGCCCCTGAACAAGGGATAGCTTGTGTATTTATCTTCGGTCATCGGTTTGGCTGTTAGGTCAGTTGGAATAGCGCCCTTCGGTTAGAGTCCGAAGAACAGGGGCAGACACTGTGCGGCGGCGATGAGGAAGATGCAGGCGCCGACCACCATCATGATCTTCTTCTTCACGTCCTGCTCGTCGTTGTTCATCGCGATGTAGACGCTGATGGCGCCCACGATGGCGACAACGCCGGCGATTGCGTAGCAGAGCTTGACGACGATGGGCACGTACTTGGCGATTTCGGTCGCCACTGTGGTCAGGGCGTTGGTGCCCGCCTCGTAGTTGCCTGCGGCATTCTGGGCGAACGCCCCCATTGAACACAGTGCCATGCACATTGCCATGCCTGCACGGCTGGTGAGCAGCGCACGTCCGGCGCTCTTCACCTTCTTAGTTAGAACCTTGAACATCTTTTTTACTTTAGATTTTTGTGATGATTGGTTTGGTTAGTATTATTGTTGGATTAGTTTCAAATCTGGTAGCCGAAGAAGGCCGGGAACACGATTGACGCTCCGATCATGAAGATGCAGGCTCCTATGACCATCATTATGTCCTTGACCACGCCTTCCTCTCCGATATTCATCTTGATGTATATCTGGAGGCTTGCATAGATGACGAAGATTGCCGAAACGGCATAGATGATATAAAGCACATACAGCATCATCGTCACCACATAGTCGTGCATCAGGGCCAGACCGTCCGCTCCGAGAGAGTAGTTCACGCTTCCGCACTTGGCGGCAGCGTCCTGAATCACCAGCAGACTCAGTGCAAATGCGATGCACCGTGCCTTGTTACAGGAGGATCTCTTCTTGGCTATCATCTGGCTCAGCATTTTCGTCTGCATTGTCTTCGGGATTATCGTCAGGGATGTCGGGGATTTCCTGACCATGTGTGTCATCGACCACATTGCAAAGAATCTTGGGAGAGGAGGATTCCTTGGAGGCGTTTGAAATGGCGTTGTGAATCATTGAGGCCATTTCATCGGGGGAGAATCCCGGTTCGCTTGCTTCGGACATCGGATCCATTTCCTCCTTGACCTTCTCCACCAGCTCGTCCGCTTTGCTTTCAGCCTGAGACTCGCTGTTAGTGTCAAGGCCGTTGTTTTCGATAGGAGGAATGACCTCAGTCTGTGAAGGTTCCTCGATCTGCGATGTTTCCTCAATCTGCTTGGGAGCGATGCTGAATCCGTCGCCGGTCTCGCATACCGCAGTAGGCTGTGGCTGGTCAACAGGCTCTACCTCGAAGGTCTCGGCCTCGTTTCTCTCAGCCTTCTTGCTGGCGATTATGTCACGGCTTATCGTGAAGCCGTAATAGATGATGTATCCTATTGTAAGGATTGTTGCAAACACTGCAAATGTGCTCATATTATCTGGTTTTTATTGTTGTCATGTCTGATTTGACGATGCCAAGTTATAGCGTATTTTTCGCTTCACAAAATAATTACCCAAAACACGGCCATCTTTTAAGGTTCTTTTTATTTATTGCCTATTTCATACCTAATAATCATACCTAAACAGTCCAAAATCATCCATTCTCCAACTTCCGATTATCTGTCCACAGACACGAAAAAAGCCCTCCCGTCCATTACAGACGAAAGAGCTTACTTTCAGAAGAAAGATATGCTTATACCGGGGCACTGAAGTTTTCCAGTTTGCCGGAAAGTGCCATCATATCCTGTTCGATTTTCTTGTTTGTGATTCGCGCATAGATTTGGGTGGTTCGTATGGATGTGTGCCCAAGCATCTTCGACACCGATTCCATTGACACTCCCTTGCTTATAGACATAGTTGCGAACGTGTGTCGTGCGAGGTGGAACGTGAGGTTCTTCTCAATCTCGCATACATCGGCTATCTCTTTGAGATAGGAATTTACTTTTTGGTGAGAGTAGGTGGGGAGCAGGTGACCTGTGGCATCCTGACCTTTGTATCTGGCGATGATAGCCAATGGTATATCGAGAAGAAGGACATTGGAGGGAATGTTGGTCTTGTGGCGCTTTGTCATCAGCCACATGCGACCGTCAAGTTCAACGATGTTCTCTTCAGTCAGTCCGACAACATCGATGAATGCAAGGCCGGTGAAACACGAGAAGATAAAAAGGTCACGCACAAGGCGTAGACGAGCAATCTTGAACTCCTTCTTAAGGAGCTTCTGAATCTCATCATCTGTGAGGAAACCTCGGTCAGAGTGTTCGTAGTGCAGCTTGAAGCCGTCAAACGGATTCTTCTCGACCTTTCCACGCTGGAAAGCGGTAGTGATCATAGTCTTCATGATGCGCATACGCTTCGTCACCGTATTATTATGGAGACCGAGACGGCGCATGAACTTGTCGAATTCTTCCATCATCGTCAGCGACATCATATTAAAGGTGATATCCTTCTTGCCATATTGCTTCATCAGGAACTCTGCAAATAGTTTTCGGGTGAGGGCATAGCGTGAGTAGTTGGACTGCTGGTGGGAGATGCCGACTTCCGCCTTAGACTCCTTCAGGTACTCGTCAAGAAAGGCAAGCACGGTTTCGCCTTTTTTTACCTTTATTATGCCACCGCTATAGTCGGCCTTGATATTTTCAAGGCTCAGGTCAGGGTTGTACTCCCAACGGCGGAAGATTCCCTTGTACTCTTCTTCCAGAGCTTCGAGTGAGCGATTGGTCTGCATGGCAGCCACGCTCTTGCCTTTGACACGGCACTTGCGTTCGTCCCAGTCACTTTCTTTGACTGAATGGCCGGTGGATCCCATTTCGCATCTGTCGGTATTCAGATAGATGCGAGAGTAGATGGGAACGGTTCCATCTGCCTTTGTCCTGCTCTTGCGCAGGTAAAAAACAACTTTGAATGTCTGCATATCTTTATTCTATTTTTCGGCTTGGATAATGGACACCGAGGTGCCTCAAAATTTACACCATATTAACGCTTTTCAAAGGGCGTTTAGATATGCGTAACTTGTGTCTAATCAGTGTCTAATCGTTGTCTCTGGTGTCCATTTCTGTTAAAGTTTCTTATGGACACTGGATGGACACCAGCAGGGGATATAGATTAGATATTAGATGATGTCTGACCGATGTCTGACAGCTTTCGACACTCGTTTTTCTCTATTTCAAAATTACCTATGTATCAGTCATTTAATAAAAATGATGCCTAAACCGACCTTGACAGTTCAGACATCACCAAAAAGAAAAAGCGGTCTTTCGACCGCTTCCGGTGGTCCCACTTGGGCTTGAACCAAGGACCCACTGATTATGAGTCAGTTGCTCTGACCAACTGAGCTATGGGACCTGCCAGATCTGAGGGCGCGCCCTCGTTTTCCGTCTGCAAAGTTAATACTAATTTTTTAATTCTGCAAATCAAGTTATTTCATTCGATCGAATTTCTTGATCGAATCTCTTGCAGTTCCAACAAATCAAGTTATTTCATTCAATTGAATTTCTTAATCGAATGTCTTGCCGTTTCTGCAAATCAAGTTATTTCATTCGATCGAATTTCTTGCCGTTCCAGCTGTATTTCACCTCCTGACGCAGATAGGGCTTGAGGCGATGCAGATCTTCGGCGCCCATATAGTCGGCCACGGTCAGACGCGCCGTCAGGCCGTCATTGTCGGGACTTGCCACATATTCTACCGTCGGGAAAGGTATCAGGCCCAGCAGTTCTTTCTTCAGTATGGCACCGTCGCGGTCATGGGGCGTCTCGATAAAGTCGTCGATGGACGCAAGCTTTATATATTTCTCCTGCCTCAACTCCTTCATCTTCGGGTCGAAAAACATCAGCTGCGAATCAGCAGCCTGCCCTTCGCCTGCGATAGTGTATATCAGCATCGCTACATCTTCCTTACCGCATGGCAACACCTTGATGGTCGCCTTCGACACCGGTGTAATGATGCAACTCACGTATGAATCGGTCACCGGCTGTTCCAGCGACGACATGCCTCCCATCGCATTGACGACCTCTCGCGGAGTTCCGGCATCATGATATGCCAGCAGATCGCCGCGCATGGTCGGCGTCAGCAAATCTAACGCGGGCACATTCACCTCCTCGAAAGCCTGACGCGCAGTCAACCGTGTCGACTCAACCAATATGACCGTATCGGCATCTTCCTTATTACTGCCGGTCTGTGCCACGCATCCCAAAGCGGCCAGTGTCACAGCCGCCATCAGCGTCATTAACCTTCTCATTTCTTGAATTTATCGTAGTTGCCGTTATACTTGGGTTTCTTCTCTTTGTCTGCTTTGGCTTTCTTTTTTTTCTTCGGCTTGCCGGGATTCAGAGCCTGGTCGCTGTCCAGAAAATAGTCGGTGTTCAGCCCCTTGTCCTTGCGCTTGACGCCTTTACCTTTTTTACGACCACGGCCATAATCTGCCGTTTCGGCGCCATAATCACGGCTGTCGGCACGCTCGCACACCACCTTCTGTCCGAAGAATTCCGTATGCTTCAAGGCCGACAGCACTCTGTGGGCGTCACATTTGCGGACGTCGAACAGCGTATAACCGGGCATCAGGTCTATTCGCCCTATCACGGGCTTCTGCCCAACACTGTTCCGGTTTATCAGGTCCATCAGATTGCCGGGGAAGAATCCCGAGCCCTTGCCGATGTTCACCACCAGGCGTTCGTAGCCGTCGCGCGCATCGCGGCGGTCCTTGTCGCGCCCCTTGCCGCCACGCTCCTTCTTCGGCTTGTCGGCCTCGTCCAGATCTATGTTCGGCATATCCTTGTAATAAGCCAGCAGACGGTTGAACTCCAGCGACAACACACGCTTCAGCAGGTCCGATTCCGACAGCCATTCCAGCTTCTTGCTCACGCCCGGCAGATACTTTGCAATCTCGTTTTCGTCCACCTCCACACGTTCCAGACGGTCAGCCAGGTTGTACAGCTGCTTCTCAATGATATGCTCCGGAGTGGGCACCTTGCGGTATTCGAACTCCTTGCCTATTATCTTCTCTATCTGCCTGATTTTGTTCTTCTCGCGACTGTGGATGATGGCCACGGATACGCCCGTCTTGTTGGCGCGTCCCGTACGGCCGCTGCGGTGCGTGTAGACGGCCACATCCTCGGGCAGTCCGTAGTTTATCACATGCGTCAGGTCGTCCACATCCAGACCGCGCGCCGCCACATCGGTGGCCACCAACAGCTGGGTGACGTGGTCGCGGAACTTCTTCATGGCCAGGTCGCGCTGCTGCTGCGACAGGTCGCCGTGCAGGCAGTCGGCGTTATAACCGTCGGCTATCAGTTTGTCGGCTACCTCCTGCGTGTCCTTCTTGGTGCGGCAGAACACGATGCCGTATATGTTCGGGCTGTTGTCCACCACCCGCTTCAGCGCCAGATACTTGTCGTGCGCCTTGACCATGTAGTATATGTGGCGCACGTTCTTGGCGCCCTCGTTGCGGTTGCCGGCCACGAACTCCACCGGGTCGTGCATGAACCGTCGCGATATGTCGGCTATCTCCTTGGGCATCGTGGCCGAGAACATCAGCATCTTGCGCTGCTCCGGCACATGGGTCAGAATCTCGTTGATATCGTCCACGAATCCCATGTTCAGCATCTCGTCGGCCTCGTCCAGCACCACCGTGTGTACGTTCTGCAGTTTCACCACTCCACGCTTGATCAGGTCGATCAGACGTCCGGGAGTGGCCACTATCACCTGCACGCCGTTACGCAGCGAGCGTATCTGGCTCTCGATGCTGCTGCCGCCGTACACGGGCAGAATCTTCAGTCCGTCTATGTATTTGGAGAAGTCGGCCAGGTCGCCGGCTATCTGCAGGCAGAGCTCGCGCGTGGGCGCTATTATCAGAGCCTGAGGCGAATTGACCACTACGTCTATGCGCTGCAGCAGCGGCAGTCCGAAGGCCGCCGTCTTGCCGGTGCCGGTCTGTGCCAGTCCCACGGCGTCGCTGTCCTCGTTCAGCAGATGGGGTATCACCATCTCCTGGATGGGCATGGGGTGTTCGAAGCCAAGCTCGTCTATGGCCTTGAGCAGCCGAGGCTCCACGCCAAGCGTCGCGAACGTCTTGACCTCGTTGTTGCGCTGGGCTATTATCTCCTCCACGTTTTCGGGCAATACACCTATTATATCCGAAAAATCGTCTATCGGATTTTCCGGTGTCACAGTATTTTCGTCTATGGTTTCGACCTCGCAGCCGGCCTTATCTTCGTAATCTTCCTTCATATCGTAATTTCTATCTTAGAAGTTGTTTAAGCTAATTTACGTTTAATAAAAATCTAAAGAAGTGTAAACTTTATGGCAATCTTTATTATGGGCATCTTTGCCCGCTTTCGTCGGTACCAACCATTAGGTTGCTCATTCCTCAATCGAACAAATCTGCTCCAAAATCTTAATAAACCTTGCCATAAAAATTAGTTTAAACAACTTCTAATGATAGAACGTTGATAATGGCGTATTGTTGAAAAACGAGGGTCCCAAAGTTTGGAGCCCTCGTAATATCTCTATTGATCGCGATTGTTTGCGCCTTTTATTTAGCGGCTTTCGGATCGGAGAAATTAGGTATTATGCACTTCCAGGCCAGGGCGGCGAGAACGGCGCCGATAACGGGACCTACAACCATTACCCAGAAATCACCCCATGCGTTGATGGAATAAAGGGCCGGACCGAACGAACGGGCAGGATTGACCGAGCAGTTGTCAACCGGAATACCCACGATGTTCACCAGACCCAATGTCAGACCGATGGCTGCACCGGCCAACTGTGCCACGATATATCCGCACAGGTCCTTCAGCGTGAAGTTACGGTCGGTCAGGTACACGCCTAACGACACGGCCGGATTGACATGACATCCCGACACTCCGCCTATGGCATAACACAATGCGAACAGTATCAGACCGAAACAGAGTCCGATTCCCAGTGTCCCGATTTTCGGGCCGGCCAATACGGCGCTTCCGCATGCCAGCAGCACCAGAAACATCGTGCCGAAAAATTCAGCTACATACTTTTTCATAATTATTTCAATTAAGGTTTATAGTAAATCCTATCTGTCCGCCCTGATACCAAGCGTGTGTTAAAAACGTTTATAAAAATATATCACAAGTTATTCCGAATTGTTTTAGAATCAGAAAAATAGAGTATGGACTTCTGTAACGACAATATAATTCTGCGTGACGCGCGACCTGAAGACGCGCGGTTTATCGCCTGGGTGGTGCTTACGGCCCTTGACATGGACACCAAGCATCTGGATCTGGTCACGGAGTCGGTGTCCGACCCCGAATCGATGTATTCGTGGACCAACACCGTCATGGCCGAGGCCGACGGCAAACCAGTGGGATGCCTGGTATCGTACGACGGCGCACGTTACGAGGCGCTGCGCACGCGCACATGGCCCACGCTGTGGGGCGGCCTTGACCCCGAACAGGTCAGACTGACGCCGGCAGAGACCGGCCCCGGCGAATATTACCTCGATTCAATGGCGGTGATTCCCGAATACCGTGGACGTGGCTCGGTTGGCAAACGCCTGATGCGACACGTCATGCGCAAGGCTGCGGCGCAAGGACATAATAATTTCGCCTTGCTGGTAGACGTGGACAAGCCGCGTCTCGAGCAATATTACGCCGGCCTTGGATTCGCGACACAGGGCACCGTCGACTTTTTCGGTCACGATTTCCACAAAATGACATGCGCCGCAGAATGACCACAGCGCATGACATCTATTTTGTAAGCCTTTACAATCTCACTACCGTGAGGGAATAGGGAGGCAGTTCCGCTTCGGGCCAGTTCACGTCCACCTCGACCGGCATTGCACATCAGACGGGGTGCGAACATCTTCTTGTGGCTTCCCCAGGGTCCGAAATCGGAGTTCACGAAATTATAATCCTTGCCTATCGGGGTCCAGTCCTGCGTGCTGTCGGCACGCCACGCCAAGCGCAGTCCCGAAGTGCCGTCCTGCCTGGAATATGACAAGAGTTCCTAACCCTGCGTCACATTCCCGCCGCCACACACGGCCAACAATGTCAATAAATACGCTATTCGTCTCATGGGTTAGATTTTGTCATTATTTTTTGTCACTCGTCACTCGTCACTCTGACCTCTGACTTCGTCACAGTTCCGACGGATCGCCCAAGAATGCTCCCTGCGGTTTGTGCGGACGGCATGGATGCACTATACTTTTGCGGCGGTTCCACGCGCGGTCGGATTTCAGTTTCACCTGCAATCCCCGTTCCACCATGTCGGCCGGCCAGCCCCGCTGTTTCACATACTCGCCCAACATATAGCGGAAACCGGGAGTAGGATAACAGAACTTGGTCATATTCTCGAAGCATTCATCCTCGCTCATATCCTTGAACCGCATCCGGTTGATGTCTATCAGCTCGAAATCAATTCCGTTCGCGTCACGCACATACCGGATATTGGTGTTGTTGGAATCGCGGAAATATATTCCCTTTTCATGCAGGGTCGCGAACAGTCCGGCCAGTGCCTTCATGAATTCCTGATCATACTTCCGCTCGTCTATTACCTGTCCGGCAATCGGTCTTGCTTCGGTATATTCGCATACATAGTATTGGTCGGTACGGAATCCAGCGCGGTTCCTGACTTCCAGCCAGCCGATGGGATGCGGAGTATTGATGCCTGTTTCAATAAGCCGGCATGCGTTGCGGAAACTTTTCTCGGCCTTGCCGCTTACGTACCGCCGTACTAATTTCTGGATCAGGCTGTCACGCTTAAAGCGTTTCACCACCAGACGTCGGCCCAGTGCCGAAATCTCGCGCAACTCGTTGCGCCCCTTGTAGATCACCCGGCCTTCGTCCGCAAACCGTTCGGGCAGCCCTTCCAGCCACTCCCGCATCGATTCTTCTCCCTGATATGTCTCCGCTCGCTTGCTCATTACTTTTAAAACACCGACATTGTGAAATTATTATTTTTCATCAGGAACTGATGTGCTGATAACTGCGTTGATTCTATAAAAAGCAAATTATTATGACACGACTGATACTGCTCCGGCACGGCCAGAGCGAATGGAATCTGAAGAATCTGTTTACGGGATGGACCGACGTTGACCTCACCGACTGGGGCCGCGAGGAGGCGCGTCAGGCCGGTTTGAAAATAAAGCAGGCCGGCATCGAGCCGCAATATTATTTTACATCCTACCTGAAACGCGCCATCCACACGCTGCACATCGCCGCCGCGGCCATGGACCGCGACTGGGTGCCCGAAGTGAAGGACTGGCACCTTAACGAACGGCATTACGGCGCGCTCCAAGGCCTCAACAAAGCCGACACCGCCAGGAAATACGGCGAGGAACAGGTGCACATCTGGCGCCGCAGCTATGACGTCGTGCCGCCGGCCCTGACCCGTGACGATCCGCGTCATCCCGCCAACGATCCGCGATACAGCGACCTGACGCCGGATGAGCTGCCGGACGCAGAATCGCTGGCATTGACCATCCGCCGCGTGCAGTGCGCATGGGAAGAGAAAATAATTCCGGCTTTGCGCCATTACGGCGACGTCCTCGTGGCCGCACACGGCAATTCGCTCCGCGGCCTGGCCATGATGCTCCGAAAGCTGACACCTCAGGAAGTGGTGGGCCTTGAAATCCCCACAGGACAGCCCTGGGTGTTCGAGCTTGATGACAACCTCGCCCCCATCCGCGAATACTTCCTCTGAGGCCGGCTGTCCGCAAGGAATTTGACATTTGTTAACATATTATTTTGCCGTCACGTCGGAATTTGCTAATTTTGCATTTGTTGAGACTGACTGAATTATCTGATGGAGACTGAAACAAAACCTGTAATCGGAGCTGTGATGGTGCTTTACAGGCCCGACCTTGACGTCACAGCCAAGGCCATAGAGACATTGTTGCCTCAGGTTGATATTCTCTGTCTGATAGACAACACGCCGGGTGCCGACCTCTCCGCTCGATTCACCGGGCAACCGCAGGTCCATTACATCGCCATGGGCGAGAACTTAGGAATAGCGGTGGCCCAGAACCGGGGCACACGCTGGCTCCTGGACCGTGACGTCGACTTCCTGGCATATTCCGACCAAGACTCCATGTGCCGTCCCGACACCATCTCCAAGTTGCTGAAAAGTCACATCCTCCTTACGGATGCCGGCGTCAAGGTGGGACTCACAGGCACACTCCCTGTAAACCGCGAGACCGGCGAGCCTTACCGACTGTCGGCCCGCAGAATCGACACTCCCGACGACCTGCGCCGCATCCCCGGCGCCGAAGGAATCTCGGAGTATTATTCCGCAATCTCCTCCATATCCCTGATACCGCGCCGGGCCATGCTGGACAACGGAGGCTTCGACGAAAGCCTCTTTATCGACGGTGTGGACCACGAATGGTGCTGGCGCGCATGGCATACGCACGCCTATCGCACGTTTATCGTTCAGGATGCCGTCATCGACCATAGTCTTGGGCAAGGCGACCGTCATCTTGCCACCCGGCAGGTGCACATAGCCTCGGCCGACAGGGTATATTACCAGTTCCGCAACTATCTGTGGCTGAAACGGCTGGAATACACGCCGGCATACTGGATCAGGAAAAACGGCTTGAAGTATGCCGTCAAGTTCTTCTATTTCCCCATCATGGTCAGCCCCCGGGGCAAATATCTGAAAAACATCCTGCGAGGCATCCGCGACGGACTGCGCCGGCGCCATCCCGACGGTTCTTTCCCCCATTTCTGACGCTTTTTCGCTGCGCGAGGCGCGAATTCACTTTTTTTCACGTTATCTGATAAGGATAGTGTGAATGAACGCATAGATCGTAGCAAATGGCGCAGTTTTCAGCTAAGGAACGATTAGCAGCTTCCTTGTTATCATCAATGCCCGGTGTCAAGGCACTGGTCAAATCGGCATACATCCGCGCCAACGCCATCATCCATAAAAAGAGCAAACCGTTCTATATCCATTCCTCCCTGATCACGGGCATTGAGCTGATCACGCCCGACAACGCGGCCCACGAGTCATTCTTCGGCTACTACGACAAGCGTCCCGACAACAGCCGAGGACTCCTGATTTACAACGAGACCGAAGCGCCTACAAGGCGCGAACCGGATCCGGCACATCCGCTGACCGTCAACATACTTGACCTCGACACGCGCCGGGTGGTTTGCTCGGCCCGCTCCGAGACCTACAACTGGCAGCAGGGATGCCGCGCGCAGTGGATTGACAATGACCGTGTAATATTCAACGTGTTACGCAATGGCGCATACCGCGCGGCCATATTGTCGGTCAGGGATGGCAAGACAACCGATGAATTCCCGCTGCCCGTCCAGGACGCCTGGAAAGACCGGTATTATCTGTCCATCGACTATCGCCGCATCCGGCGCATGACGCCCGATTACGGCTACCGCAATCTGCCCCCCCTCTCCGATGCCGAAATGGCCGACATGGAACACGACGGAATCCGGCGAGTGGATATCGCCACAGGACAGGACGAACTTATCCTCTCCCTGCGCCGTATAGCCGACACCGAACCCGACCCGCTTTCCGCACAGTCCATGCACCAGGCCAACCACGTCATGATCTCGCCCGACGGCTCAAGGTTCATCTTCATTCACCGCCGCTACCACAAGGGACGCCGATTCGACCGGCTGATGATGTGCTCCGGCGACGGCTCGGACCTGCGCGTCGTAAGCCACGGCAGCATGGTGAGCCATCTGTGCTGGATAGACGACTCCACCCTGTTCGGCTATCTGCGCCACGAGGGGCGCGACGGCTTCTGGTTCATCGACCCCGACGGCAACCGATTCACTCCATGCGAAGTCCTGAACAGCCTCGGCAGCGGCGACGGCCACCCGTCGGTATTCGGCGACTGGATTGTGGTGGACTCCTACCCCGACAAGAGCCGTATGCAGCATCTGTACCTCTACAATATCCGCACCCGGCAGCTCACGCACCTCCTGGAAGTGTTCCAGTCCGTGCGATACGCGGGCCAGACCCGCTGCGACCTGCATCCGCGCTTCTCATGCCACGGCGATTACATTTACTTCGACACCGTCTATGCCGGCCGCCGGGTCCTGGCACGCGTCAATGTCGCAGATATCACTGTTAACACCCATCCCTGACAATGGCCACGATTTCCGTACTGATGTCCGTATATAAATCCGAGAAGCCCGAGTATTTCGACCGGGCCCTACGCAGCGTATGGACCGACCAGACCGTGATGCCGAACGAGATAGTTCTTATAAAGGACGGCCCGCTTGGTCCGGAACTCGACGCCGTGGTGGGAAAATGGCACGCGGAATTAGGCGACAGGATGCACATTATCTGCAACCCCGAAAACCTCGGTCTGACCAAATCGCTGAACGAGGCCATACAAGTTGCCACAGGCGACTACTTCGCCCGTATGGACAGCGATGACGTGTCGCTGCCCAACCGCTTCGCCGACCAGCTGCGATACATGGAGCGGCACCCGGAGGTTGTCGTTTTGGGCGGCGCCGTGCAGGAAATAGACGAGAACGACAGGCCCGGCGAAATACGCATCTATCCCGCCGACCTGAAACAAATCAGGAAATACATTGTCAAGGCCAACCCCATAAACCATCCCACTGCCTTCCTGCGGGCCTCCATTTTCAAGGAGGGATTCGGTTACGACGAAAACTATCAGAAAAACCAGGACCTGAAGCTGTGGTACGACATCCTGGCCGCGGGACGTGTCATCAACAACATCCCGGAAACGGTGCTGAACTTCAGGCGCACTTCAGAGACCTACCGCAAACGCAGCACCAAAATAACGCTCCGCAACGAATACGACATCTATTCCAAAGGAATCCGCCGGCTTTACGGTCCCTGCAACTGGCGTCAGATTTACCCCCTGGTGCGCGTGCTGGTAAAATCCACATCCCCTCAGATCACCGAATTCATCTACCGCTACCTTTTCCGCAAGCGCGCCCGGTAAATTCACCATCCGAGCTATTTACTTTATGTAACGCATGGCGTACCCGCGTACTTTTATACACCGCGTGGCGTACCGGCTTAGTTTTATGTACCTCTGATTAAAGCGAAAAAGGACTTGCAGGACCATATATTTGCAAACTTGTGTTAATTCAAAATCAAACATAAACACTATATGTTAATTTATATTAAATACAGCGAATTTTCTTATGTTATATAACATTGTTTTTGAAATATTTTGTAACTTTGCATCGAGTTTTTCATGGTATTAGATTTTTAAGGTTAACGCAAGATTGGTTGTCGTGATGACAATCAATTTTTTTATGTCCATATCCCAACTCATATTTTCAACCAAAACAGACTCATATTCAAACTGATATACGATTTTATTTGCTTGAATAGCCGTTTCTTATTAACTTAGCGGAGCAAAACGGTTTTTTCAGACTAAACAACGATACAATATGAACATAAAGAACAACCTTACATCAAAAGCACTCGCGGCAGTGGCGCTACTCGCCGCCGCAGTCACCGCCGACTCGTCGGCATGCACCAACCTTATAGCCGGCAAAGGAGCCACCACCGACGGCTCGGTGATGATGTCCTACTCGGCCGACTCCCACAACCTGTTCGGCTTCCTGCATCATTCGCCGGCAGCCAGGCATCCCAAGGGCGCCATGCGCAAGATAACCGACTGGGACACCGGCAAGCCTTTGGGCGAGATTCCCCAGGTGGCCGAGACCTACAACGTGGTGGGCAACATGAACGAGCATCAGTTGGCCATCGGCGAGAGCACATGGGGCGGCCGTGAGGAGCTGGCCGACACCACGGGCCAGTCCGTGATGGACTATGGCTCGCTGATATATGTGGCCCTGGAACGCGCCAAGAACGCCCGCGAAGCCATTGACGTGATGACCAATCTGGTCGATAAATACGGCTATGCCAGCGAGGGCGAGTCGTTCACCATCGCCGACAAGAACGAGGTGTGGGTGATGGAGATGATAGGCAAAGGTGCCGAGAAGGGCGCCGTGTGGATTGCAGTGCGCATTCCCGACAACGCCATCTCCGGCCATGCCAATGAGCCACGCATCCGCAAGGTGGACCTGAAGGACAAGGAGAACGTGCGCTATTCCAAGGACCTGATCAAATTCGCCCGCAAACGCGGCTACTTCACCGGCAAGGATCAGGACTTCTCGTTTGCCGATGCCTTTGCCGAGCATGATCCGGCCACGCGCCGTGGCTGCGACGCCCGCGTATGGTCATATTTCCGCCGATTCAACGACGGTGCCGACCAATACTTCGCCTGGGTCAACGCCGACAGCAACGAGCCGATGCCCCTCTATATCATACCCGACCGCAAGGTCAGTCCGCAGGGGATGCAGGACGCCATGCGCGACCGGTTCCAGGGCACTCCCTACGACATGACGCAGGACGTAGGCGCGGGCCCGTACCATGTGCCTTACCGCTGGCGACCCATGGAGTATGAGGTGGACGGCAAGAAATACGTGATGGAACGCGCCATCGCCACGCAGCAGACCGGCTGGAGCTTCGTGTCGCAGAGCCGCGACTGGCTCCCCGACCCCGTGGGCGGCGTATTCTGGTTCGGCACCGACGACACCAACACCTCGGTATATATCCCCCTGTATTGCGGCATGACCAAGGTGCCGGCCGAACTCGCTCAGGGCGACATCAACACATTCGACCTCAACTCCAACTTCTGGGTCAACAACCTGGTAGCCAATCAGGCCTACAACCGCTACGACATGATGATTCCAGATATCCGCAAAGTGCAGAACAAGCTGGAGGAGGGATTCTTCAACGATGTCAGGAACAGCGACTCAAAGTTGCAGAAAATAGTGGATTCGGGCAACATGCCCAAATACCGCGATACGGTCAATGCGCTCGGCGCCAAGGCCGCCAAGGAGGCTACAGATCAGTACCGGGACCTGGCCGCATATCTGTTCGTCAAGTTCATGGACGGCAACCGTAAGAAGACCGATGCGCAGGGCAACTTCATCAAGTCGCAGTACGGCGTGCCCGTATACCCCGAATTCCCCGGCTACGACAAGAAATACTACGAGAACATCGTCAAGGAATCCGGCGACCACTTCCTCATCAAGTCCGCCCCCGCCAAGTAAGAGTCTAAATCGACATTCCAAATTCAACATTATAGAAAGTCAGCGCCCGGAGACCGGACGCTGACCTTTTTATTTCCGTTGTCGAGAGAATTATTCGTCGTCTTTATCGACGCGGCGTTCCTTCATTTTGTATCTGACGGCGTTATAGGCTATCACGGCCACAAGACAGATGGCCAGCAGGATGGCGCCCACCGCCACTAACGCTTGGGCGGCAATCTTTAGCACCGCCAGCACGCCACAGGCTATAATGCCGCACACTGTAATGATAATGAGCCACATCAGCAGTTTCAGTCCGGTGGTCTGTGCCGCAAGCTTCGCTTTCTCTATTCCCAACTCCGCACGCCTGGTATCCACATCGCCTGTTGTCCTTGTGCTTAATTCGTTGTTTCCCATAACTTTGTTTTTTGATACAAGAACATCCGACAAGGGCGTATGGTTCTATCGGGTGTATAGGTAACGCTTGATGCTGCGCTTGGGTGTTTTCTGGAACTCGTTGGGCATCAGGATTATTTTCGATATCCTTTCGTATGGCGCGACCAGTCCGTTCAGTTCCTTGCGGATATTCTCCATGGTGTTGTCCATGTCGGTCACCGGCACTTCGAGGCGGTCGAGCGCGTCGAAATCGGGATACACCAGGGCCACGAGCTTGCCGTCACGCTCCACCACGAGGCTTTCGGCCACGAACGGCATGTTGTTCAGCTTGGCCTCGATTTCCTCCGGATAGATGTTCTGACCCGAGGCCGACAGGATCATGGTCTTGCTGCGGCCTCGCAGAAACAGCGTGCCGTCGGAAGTCATGGTACCCATGTCGCCGGTCTTTAGCCATCCCTTGTCGTCCAGCACAAGTTCAGTGGCCTGCGGATTCTTGTAATAACCCTTCATCACGTTGGGGCCCTTGACGCAAATCTCGCCCGGGGTGTTCTCCGGATCGTCCGAAAGTATCATGGCCTCCATGTCGGGCAGCAGACGTCCGGATGATCCCGGAATGAACTTGCGCCAGTGCGTGTAGCTGATCAGCGGGCCGCATTCGGTCATGCCGTAGCCCACGGTGAACGGGAACTTGATCTTGTGCAGAAATTCCTCCACCTCATGGTTCAGCGGCGCACCGCCCACTATCACCTGCTCGAAGTTACCGCCGAAAGCATCAACTAACTTGCGGCGTATCTTGGCGAAAATGAACGAATCCAGGAACGGAACCGCAAGGGTCCAGCGCACAGCGCCCTTTGAGATCATGGGCAGTATCTGGTTCTTGTAGATCTTCTCCAATATCAGCGGCACGCATATCACCAGGTTGGGACGCACCCGGTTCATGGCCTGTATCAGAATACGCGGCGACGGGGTTTTGCCCAGGATAGTGACGTGCGATCCCACGGCCATAGGGGTCAGCATATCGAAGGCACATCCGTAGGCATGGGCCATGGGCAGGAACGCCAGGGCACGGCTGCTGCGGAAATGCAGCTGCGTGTCGATGCCGAAACATACGTTGCCCGCCAGGTTCTCGCCCGTCAGCATCACACCCTTCGAGAAGCCTGTGGTGCCCGACGTATAGTTTATCTCCACCACCTCCGAATTGTCGCGGTCTATGTAGCACACGTTTTCGGGTCGGTATCCGTGGGGATACATCGACCGGAAGCGCCGGGCCAGCAACCGCAACGTACGGTTCATCTCGAATCCAGGACGCTCCTCCAGGCACTTGAAGTCCTCGATGCTCAGCACGCCCTTCAGGTTAAGCAGCATGTCGGGTTCCATCGGCTCCCACACCGACTTGGACACGAACAGCAGCTCGGCCTCCGAATGGTTCACGATGTGCGTCACATCGTGAGGATTGAATTCAGCCAGTATAGGCACTATCACCGCACCGTAGGTCACCGTGGCCAGATACACCATCACCCAGTTCATCGAGTCGCGGCCGCATATCGCCACCTTTGCCCCGGGCTTTATGCCCATATTGTTGAAAAACAGGTGAATCTTGGCTATGTTCGTAGCCAGTTCGCTGTAATTGATGGTCTTGCCAGTCACATAGTCGCTCAAGGCCGGCAGATCCCAGTTCTCGCGGAAGCTCTTTTCGTACAGCTTGATGAAATTCGTAATCTCCATGTCGTGATCTTAAGAGGGTTAACCTTCCAGGGCCAGTATGTAGATTTCGCGGCAATCGTCCATCGACAGCGGCACATAAGCGCCAAGCGTGTCGCCTACGTTTCGCTGCAGCGACGCAACCATCTTCTCGATGTCGGGTTCCTCACCGACAAGCTCGCGCAGGTTGGTGGTCAGGCCCATGTCGTGATAGAAATGCTTCAGCTCGTCGATACCCTCGGCTATGATGTCGTCGGTAGACTTGCCGGCGGGATTCACGCTCATCACATTGATGGCGAAACGCCATAGCTTGTCCGGATTACGCTTGGCGCAGAACTGCATCCATGCCGGTATTATCACGGCCAGACCGGCTCCGTGCGCCACATGATAGAATGCCGATATTTCGTGCTCCATGCGGTGCGAGGCCCAGTCCTCGGTCTTGCCCACGCCGCAGAGGCCGTTATGAGCCAACGTTCCGGCCCACATCACGTTGGCGCGCGCCTCATAGTTGTCGCCGTCCATGCGAAGTGTCACGGCCTGGTCCATCACGTCGCGCAATATCGCCTCCGAATATGCGTCAACCAACTGTGTGCCCTCCGTGGGCGAGAAGTAGCGTTCGTATATGTGCGCCATCATGTCCACGATGCCGCAGGACGTCTGGAACCACGGCAGCGAATAGGTCAGCTCGGGATTCATCACCGCGAATCGGGGACGGAGCAGGAACGGATAGCGCACCGATATCTTCTGATGAGTTTTCTCGTTAGTTATCACCGAATTGCCGCTCCCCTCGCTGCCTGCGGCCGGAATGGTCAGCACAACGCCTACAGGCAGAGCCGCCACGGGCCGGGAGGTGCCGTTGTAGAAATTCCAGAAATCCTCGGTCGTCACTGCTCCGAGGGCTATCCCCTTGGCTGCGTCTATCGGGCTGCCGCCGCCGATGGCAAGAAGGAAGTCGACACCCTCGGCCATAGCCTTGGCTATGCCGGCGTAAACGCTCTCTGCCGTCGGATTCGGGCTGATGCCTCCGAACTCAGTCCAGGCTATCCCTTCTGCGTCAAGCGACTTGGTCACCTCGTCTAACAGACCGTCATTCTTGATGCGGTCGCTGCCATAGACTATCATCACTTTCTGCGCGCCATAGCGCTTCAGCGCCGCGCCTGTTTCCGACTGAACGCCGCGTCCGAAGATAAACTCCGTGGGCGAGCAATATCTGAAATTTTCCATAATATCTTCTTTGGGTTACTACATTCCCGGACATACTTGCCGACACGGCACAATATATCCCTATATACTAACAACGAAAATCCGCCCATTTTCGCTCATCGGGCCGGCAAGTTTCTCATTTACCGTCCGCCACCACGGTCCAGGCGTCGATGGTGCGTGTATCGGGCGATATGTTACGACTGCAGCTCATGCAGAAACCCGTCGATGTCATCGTCTCTGACAAATCTTTTCAACGATCGCACGAAATTATTGGTCTCCATCGCATCACGCCGACGCACGGCCAACAGCAGGTTGTTGAAGAATCCTCGGCGAACCTCGACGTTGGGATAACCCAACGTGTACTCTATCTCGCCGTCGTCCTGACAGTAATCCTTAATGGTCAGATATCCGGTGTAGTAACAGGTCAGTGCAAGATTATTGCCCAACACATCACCTCTATCCAGGTCGGATTGCGACACGACAGTGCCTTCCAGGTCGGGCGTGCCCCAATCATTCTCCAGGAACTGATTCAGCAGACGCGTCGGCGTGCCGGACTGGAACCAGTAATCTCCGATGTTACGGTCGAACAATGCGTTGACTACACTGAATGGATTGTACACGTCTGTCAGGTCTCTGGAAAAATGGTAACCGTCATATTGCTTTTTCAAACGTTCCAGAGTCTCCTCGACAGTCCAGCCGTTCGTTTGCGCCATCTCGCGTATGCCTTCTTCGAAATCATCGGCAAGTTCCTGTGCAGTGATTCCGCATATCGCCGAATATGCCGGGTGCAGCGAAATGTCCTTAAGATTGTTCAGTCCGCTGAAAATGTTGATCTGCCCCGGTTTCCCCACGCCCGTCAGGAACACGAATTTGATATAGTCCGTATTGGCCTTCATCACGCGATAGAAATCATGCAGTACCCTCCGGTTCAGCTGTTCCAGCTCCGGATTGCCATGAACGTCCACTATCGGACTGTCATACTCGTCAATCAATATCACGACCTGATTCCCCGTACGCTGATATATGTCGATAATCAGATTATTGAAACGCCCTTCGGGTGTATCATCGGGATTCGGCATACCGTATTCCGTTTCCCATCGGGACACGGACTCGGCCAAAGTTTTAGGAAGATCCTCCGGTGTATTGTATCCCCTGCGCGTAAAGTCCAGCCGCAGCACCGGATACTTCGTCCACTCCTCCGGTTCCAGACGGTCGATGTCTAAGCCTTTGATTTCCCTCCATTCACAAGCTGATGCATATACATCGTCTTGTCGACATACGCATATCCATTCCTCCTTATCTCTCTGAAGCTTGACTCGCTTACCGGATACTTTATCATACGCTTTCGTTTACGGAGTCTACAGATACAACTCCCGTCAGTCTACAAAGATAACAATTTTAAACGTAAACGGCAAAAAGAAAAAAAGGACGCGCCGGGCGTCCCTCGTGAGTTTCATGAATTCGAGAATCGTAAGCGTCCTATCGCTGACGCTGTCAGTCTTCCATCGCGCCGCTGATAGCCTTGGCTATCTCGCGCATCTTCTCCGGATCCGGATCGGATATCTTGTTGGAGAAGTCCATGTCGCCCTCGCGCTGCAAGGGAACGAGATGGATGTGCGCGTGCGGCACTTCCAGACCCAGGACCGTCACTCCGACCTTGCGACATGGCATGGCCTTCTTGATTGCCTTTGCCACTTTCTTCGCGAACAGCACCATCCCGGTAAGTTCTTCGTCGTCGATGTCGAATATGTAATCGGTCTCATGCTTGGGCACCACCAGGGTATGGCCCCAGTTCACCGGATTGATGTCCAGGAATGCAAAATACCTGTCGTCCTCCGCTATCTTGTAGCTCGGAATCTCCCCGGCGATTATTTTTGAAAAAATGGTCATGGTTTTGTGATTTTTAAGCCCGGCTCGGCCGGACCGTGGGTTACGCAAGTGTCCGGAGGGCAGCTTTCAGTCCGGACAGACCGCTTGTATATAAGTTAATCAGGCCCGACGCATATACCGCTATATGCATCGGGCCGGGTATTAAATTTCGATTTTGATGATTTCAAAGTCCATTACGCCTGCGGGCACCTGGACCTTGACCTTGTCTCCTACGTGATGGCCGATCAGGGCCTTCGCTATGGGAGTGTTGCTCGCTATCTTCATCTCGCGCAGGTTGGCCTCGCTTTCGGTCACGATTGTATAGGTCATCTGCATTCCGTTGGCCACGTTCTTGATGGTGACCTTGTTCAGCAGCTGCACTTCCTCCGTGTTAAGCTTCGAGTCGTCGATGATGCGCGCGGTGGCCACCAGTTCCTTCAGCTTCGATATCTTCATCTCAAGCATCCCCTGGGCCTCCTTGGCCGCATCGTACTCGGCGTTCTCCGACAGGTCGCCCTTGTCGCGCGCCTCGGCTATCGCCTGTTTAATCAGGGGGCGCTGTGCCTCCAGTGCCGACAGCTCCTCCATCTTCTTGTTATATCCTTCCTGAGTAAGATATGTTGCCATTGCTATAATCAGTTACTGACAAAAATAGTGTTAAAAAATACCCCCGGGCAGCATTGATTCCGTCTCAATGTCCCAGGAGATGCTCCTTGCCGACTTGCGTCAGTGGTGTATTTCACGCCACAAAGTTAGCTAATTTTATTCATTCCACCAAAAATCTTCCGTTTTTAAATGATTTTTTATTAACTTTGACCTCCGGTAAAGACAAATGCACATTTTTAACATACAAACAGCCTTCGGAACAAGGCACTTTGATATATGACAATCAACGAAGCACAAGAAGAGATAATAGATGAGTTCGAGGCCCTTGGCTCCGACTGGATGGACCGTTACGCATACATCATCGAGCAGGGCAACACGCTGCCTCCCTTCCCCGAGGCCGACAAGACCGCGGCCAACCTTATAGAAGGATGCCAGAGCCGCGTGTGGATCGCGGCCTCGCGCCCCGACGGCCGACACATTCATTTCGAGGCGGACTCCGACGCCCTTATAGTCAAGGGCATCGTGGCCCTGCTGATGCGTGTGCTCAACGACCGCACTCCGCGCGAGATACTGGACGCCGACCTGTATTTCATCGACCGCATCGGCCTGGCCTCCCACCTGTCGCCCACACGCAGCAACGGCCTCCTGGCCATGGTGAAGCAGATTCGAGACTACGCCACCGCCTACAACCTCCTTGACAAGGAGCAGTGAGGTGTCCTTAAAGACCCTAAAGACCCTAAAGTCCTTAAAAATTTCGTAAACTCTTAATATATGCTACTATCGATTTCGCAATTCTGGCAGGAACACTCGGCTTTGGCCATCCTGCTGTGCATCCTGGTGATAGTGATACCGCTGCTGGTATTCTACTGCATCAAGGCACACCGTGACCACCCCAAGGGACTGATACCGGCGGCCATCGCCAACATGGGCGAGCGCTTCGGCTATTACATCATGAACGCAGTGCTGCTGCTGTTCCTCTGTTCCAAGTTCGGCATCAGCGACGCCGCCGCCGGCTGGATTTATGCCGTGTTCTATTTCCTCATCTACGTGCTCAGCCTTCCGGGCGGCATGATAGCCGACCGCACGCAGAAATACAAGGGCACCATCATCAGCGGTCTGCTTGCCATGGCCATAGGCTATGCGCTGCTCTCAATCCCCGTATTCTCCGAAGGCCCCGCCGGAGGCGTGTCGTGGGTGCTGGTGTTCACATGCTTCGCACTGTTCATCATCGCGTTCGGCAACGGTCTGTTCAAGGGCAACCTGCAGGCCATCGTGGGCCAGCTCTACGACAACTTCGAGGCCGAGGCTGCCAAGAAGGGTCCCAAGGAGCTGGAGATTGCCAAGAGCCGCCGCGACTCCGGTTTCCAGATCTTCTACGTGTTCATCAACATCGGCGGCGTGATTGCACCGTTCATCGCCCCGCTGCTGCGTGAATTTTGGCTCAAGGCCCATCACCTGGCCTACAACGCCGACCTGCCCCGTCTCTGCCATAAGCTGCTCAACGACGCCGGCAACATGTCGGCCGGCGACCACGCCAACCTCGTGGAACTGGCCGGCAAGGTCGGTTACGAAGGAGCCGTAGACAGCGGTTTCTGCACGCAGTATCTCGAGATATTCAACACCGGCGTCCACTTCTCGTTCATCGCCTCGGTTGTGGCCATGCTCATATCGCTGGCAGTGTTCGCATGGGTCATGAAGCGCCTGCCCAACCCCGTGAAGAAGGCCAAGAACGACAGCAATGTATCGGCCGCCGACGCCGCTCACGACGCCAAGGAGATCAAGCAGCGCATGTTCGCCCTCTACGCCGTGCTGCTCGTGGTGGTGTTCTTCTGGTTCTCGTTCCATCAGAACGGACAGTCGCTGTCCGTATTCGCCCGCGACTTCGTCAAGACCGACAACGTCGCGCCCGAGATATGGCAGTGCATCAACCCCTTCTTCGTGATTGTGCTCACGCCCATAATCATGTGGATATTCGCCGCCCTGGCACGCCGCAACAAGGACATCTCAACCCCCAAGAAGATTGCCTTCGGTATGGCCATCACCGCCATGGCGTATATATTCCTGATGATAGTGTCCATAGTCTACAACTATCCTTCGGGCGAGGAATTCAAGGGACTTGCCGAGGCCGTCAAGGAGTCGATGAAAGCCGGCCCCGCCGTACTGATTCTTACATACTTCTTCCTCACGGTGGCCGAGCTGTTCATCTCGCCGCTCGGACTGTCGTTCGTATCGAAGATTGCGCCCAAGCATCTGCAGGGCATCTGCCAGGGCCTGTGGCTGTCGTCCACGGCCATCGGCAACCTGTTCATCGCCCTTGGCGTCACGATGCTCAACTCCTTCCCCTATCAGTGGGAATGCTGGGCCGTGTTCGCCGGCCTCTGCCTCCTCTCCATGACCGTGATGTTCTCCATGGTCAACTGGCTGGAGCGCGTCACCAAGTAACGCCCCGCATCATTGCGACACGACCACAGCGCCTGCCTTATACGGCAGGCGCTGTGTAAAACAATATGAATGACACACCGGGAATGAACCGCTATTTATTACGATGTCTATACACTGCCTTGTCAGCGATATTTGCATTGACGCTGCTTGCGGCGTCAACAGGCTGCTCACGCCGGGCCGACACCAGACTGACGCGCATCGCCGCCATAGTTTCCGACCACCCCGAAAGGGCATTGCAGGATCTTGACAGCATTAATCCCGACGGCCTGTCGGAGTCCGACAGGCATTTCCATGATTTCCTTACAGTCAAGGCAAGTGACAAGGCGTCCGTACCCCATACATCCGACAGCCTGATTCTCGACGTTATCGACTACTACTCCGCGTATCAATCCGACCCCATATATCCCGAAGCCCTATACTACGGCGGTCGTGTTTATTACGAGCTTGGCGATTATCCCTCTGCGTTGCAGTATTTCCAACAGGCACTCGATAACCCAGGACAGGCCCCCGACACCACCGACTTACGAAATAGATTAAATAGCCAAATAGGATGGCTACTGCAAAGGTTGCGTCTATACAAAAAAGCTATCCCATATTTTTCACAAATGCTGAGTCAGAAAATGGCAGACCACGATTCCATCGGCATCGTCTACGCTCAACAAGGACTGGGATCAATTTATTACAATCTTGGAACCTTGGCAACGGATGACATGAGTCAAAATCATTATTTGGAATCAGCTGACTCAATTCTAAGCAACTCGTTAGAGTATGCTGGCACGCTTCCGGAGTCATTTGAAATCAATTCTAAAATTTTACTCTCAGGTATAAAACAAGCTCAAAATGATATTACGGGAGCTTTGAATATGGTGCGCCATACCCCAGAACGTGCAGACTCAATTCTGTTAAATAAGGCCCTTGCATACGCCGCCGATATATATCTGGATGCCGGCATCATGGACACCGCCTATATGTAGTCAGCCCTTAAAAACGGATATTAATTGCTGATATTCAATAAAATAAACATAAAAATATTTGCGTATGTCTGCAATATTTTGTA
>CADBNR010000023.1 GCA_902796035.1 uncultured Bacteroidales bacterium
TCATGCTAAACATCAGATTTTTAACGGATTAAACACTTGGCTCCTCGGAGCCGTTAACAAACTCTCAAAAAATAACCGAAGTATTGATGTTTACTTTTAACACGAATTTATGATTTTGATTATTTTTCTATCCTTTCGACGGTCTTACGGGGAATAATGGCCAAGTCTGAAAGTGATAAATGGTCGGGATGGGCGTAATATTTGTTTTATCGGAATAATCTTTGTATATTTGCCGTTGAAAGCAAGTAGCAGGGCTGTGCCATCAGTCCCGAATAAATTAGATTAACCTAAAATATCAGATATCATGGAATTACCTTTTGCCGAATCATGGCGAATCAAGATGGTTGAACCCATCCGCACCAGTACGCGCGAGGAACGCGAAGAATGGATCAAGGCAGCGCATTACAATGTGTTTCAACTTCCGGCCGAGCAGGTGTATATCGACCTGCTGACCGATTCCGGCACAGGCGCCATGAGCGACCGCCAGTGGAGCGCCATGATGATGGGCGACGAGAGTTATGCCGGCGCCCGTTCGTTCTTCAAGATGAAGGAAACCATAGAACGCATCACCGGTTTCCCGATGGTGATCCCGACGCATCAGGGACGCGCTGCCGAGAATGTGGTGTTCAGCGCGCTTGTAAAGGCCGGCGACGTGGTGCCGGGCAACTCCCATTTCGACACCACCAAGGGCCATATCGAGAGCCGCAAGGCGTTTGCCGTGGACTGCACCATCGACGAGGCCCGCGACACCCAGCTGGAGCATCCCTTCAAGGGCAACGTGGACATCGACAAGCTGGAGAAGGCCGTGACAGACAACAAGGGCCGCGTGCCGTTCATCATCGTGACCATCACCAACAACACAGCCGGCGGACAGCCCGTGTCGATGGCCAATCTGCGCGCCGTGCGCGAGCTGGCCGACCGTCACGGTCTGCGCGTCATCTTCGACTCCGCCCGCTTCGCCGAGAACGCCTATTTCATCAAGATGCGCGAGGAGGGTTACGCCGACAAGACCATCAAGGAGATAGTGCGCGAGATGTTCGCACTGGCCGACGGCATGACCATGTCGGCCAAGAAGGACGCCATCGTGAATATGGGCGGTTTCTTCGCCACCCGTCATCAGGACTGGGCCGAGGGCGCACAGCGCTTCGCCATTCCGTTCGAGGGCTACCTGACATACGGCGGCATGAACGGCCGCGACATGGAGGCCCTGGCCGTAGGTCTGGACGAGAACACGGAGTTCGATAACCTGCACACGCGCATCCATCAGGTGGAATACCTGGCCAAAAAACTCGATGAATACGGCATCCCGTACCAGCGTCCCGCCGGCGGCCACGCCATATTCGTGGATGCATCGAAGATACTGACCAACGTGCCGAAAGAGGAGTTCCCGGCACAGACACTGACCGTAGAGTTATACCGCGAGGCCGGCATACGCGGCTGCGAGATCGGCTATATTCTGGCCGACCGTGACCCCGTGACGCGCGAGAATCGTTTCGGAGGTCTCGACCTGCTGCGTCTGGCCATACCGCGCCGCACGTATACCGACAATCATATAAATGTGGTGGCTGCGGCCCTGAAGAACGTGTACGACCGCCGCAACGAGATAACGCGTGGCGTGAAAATCACATGGGAAGCCCCACTGATGCGCCACTTCACTGTGCAGCTGGCTCCGGCCGGCGAGTGAAGATCCGCACACAACGCGTCAGGCACTTATGTCCATTGACGGCCGTCAACATATTTATGGGCCTGTCGCTTTTTATAACTTCTTTGTTTTGACTGTTTTATAAATGACAGTCGGATCCGTATACGGGCCGTTGATGTCAACCAAAAATGGCTGTAATGTGTTATAGGTTGCATGATGTGACAAATTCATGCAACCTATAATCATTATATAGCCATGACAGATAAGGATTTAAAACCGGAGACAGACTGGAGAGCACTGACCATTTATCAGATAATGGTGAGTTCGTTCGAACATTCGCCCGAAGGTGCCGAGGGTTATGACAGCATGTGGGGGCCATCGGGAGAACGCAAGGATGGCAATCTGCAGGCCACAGGTTATTTCGCCAACGATTATTTCAGCATCGACCCACACTTCGGCACCGAGGACGATCTTCGCGAGCTTGTGGCCAAGGCTCACGAGCGGGGCCTGTATGTATTTTTAGACGGAGTCTTCGGACATCATGGCGGGGTAGACAAGCCGTCGGCCATATACTGGATAGACAAATTTGAAATAGACGGCTGGCGTTTCGATCAGGCCTATCAGTTGTGTCAGAATGGCCACAACTATTGGTGCGAGATATCAGATGCCGTTCGTGAGGTGTGCGACCGTCGCCGTGCCGATGGCAAGCAATGGGGCACGTTGGGATATATGGTCGGGGAGGACTGGAGCGATGCGGGCGGAATCAGCTCGCGGATATTCCGGGACGGAGGCCTGAAGAGCGCCTTCGACTTCGATGGCAAGCTGCTGATAGGCGGCGAGATGAACGGCGAAGATGGCGGCGGTCTGGAACATGGCTGGGACGATGTGATGAAGGTATATTCATCGCCTGCCGACAGAGGCTACCAGCCGGCCGACGTATTGCCCAACCTGTTCCTGTCCAATCATGACGGTGTGCGTGTGGCCGACAGCTTCTATGACAACGGCGACGAGGTGAATCTCATGACACGCTTCGCCATACTTGCGGGCTATCCGGGTCCGGTGACGATTTATTACGGCGATGAGTTCGCCGATCTGTCGCGCGACTGCGCCGACGCACAGCCAGACAACGCCTCACGTACCACCGGCCACCTCAAGCCCGACGACGACCGCGAGTGACGTCTGTTCAACTATGTGTGCGACGCGATGACATTCCGGCATGACAATCCGGCCATGTGGCGCGGCACCATGCAGTTTGACCGTTACAAGAAAGATGACGCCGAGATTCTGGTAGTAGTCAAGACCGACACCGAGACCGACAATCGCGTGGCCATGATATTCAGCGACCGCGACACCGAGACACGTCGTGTGCGCGGTTACGTTCCCGAACTGATAAAACTGGCCTGACAGGCGCGCAACGTATATGCGTCTGAGTTTGACGAGATAGGCCACGGACAAGAAAACGAAGCGGATTCCGGACACCCCTTCCGGGCCGCATACCGGCATTTCAGTTCGTGGCGATTGCGTTGTACAGATTTTCGGTGGCGCCCTGAAGCAGATCCAAGACAAGTTCAAAGCCCTCGGCCCCTTCGTAGTAGGGGTCGGGGACATAATCATAATGCCGGGTGTCGTCGAAAAAGGCGGACATCGGCATTATTTTTTGTTCCGTCTCCACGGTCGGGGCGAGACGGCGCAGATTGCGCAGGTTTGACTCGTCCATGCCGATTATGAGGTCGAAATCAAAGAAGTCGGACACCGAGATCTGGCGGCAACGGTGCGTCAGGTCGTAGCCGCGCCTGGCGGCATGGGCGCGCATACGACGGTCGGGAAGGTCCCCGATGTGATAGTCGCCCGTGCCGGCGGAATCTATCACCCAGTTGTGTCGGTCGCCATGAGTGGCCACGACCGCCTCCATCAGCCCTTCGGCAGCCGGCGAACGGCAGATGTTGCCTAAACACACGAAGAGTACCTTGACCGGTTCGCCGGCCACGTGCTTGGCGCGCAATGCCTCGATTAACTTAGAATCTATATTTTTCATATTGCCTTATTAAGAGCTTGTTTAATAATAAATGTTAATGATAGGGCGGTCATTCGTCAGGCAGATTCCCTCTTTCGTTGAGGGAGTTATGGGGTTCCA
>CADBNR010000024.1 GCA_902796035.1 uncultured Bacteroidales bacterium
CATAGCCCGCTATGCTCCCTTCTCGACTTGCGATAATCCCTCAAAAATCCCCTTTGAATGAAAGAAAGTTAAAAGTAAACACACTCTGAACACGCAGGCCCTATATCAAACCTGCGGATTTTTGGGACAGCGCGGTCAGTAGGCGTACATGGCTTCGATCTGGGCGGCGTAGTTGCGGGCCACGATGGGGCGGCGCACTTTCATGGTGTTGGTCACCTCGCCGTTCATGATCGAGAAGTGGTGCGGCAGCAGGGTGATGCGCTTTATCTTCTCGAAATCGGCTATGTCCTTCTGATATTCCTGAATCTGACTCATGATGAATTCCACTACCTTGGGATTCTTCACTAACAGCTCTGTATCTTCGTCCAGACCTTTGCCTTGCGCCCACTTGCGCAGCTGCGATATGTTGGGCACTACCAAGGCCGTCACGAATTTACGCCGGTCGCCTATCACGGCCACCTCGTCGATGTATTTGTTCTCGGCCAGACGCGATTCCATCATCTGCGGCGCGATGTACTTGCCATTCGATGTCTTGAACAGGTCTTTCACTCGCTCCGTAAGTACCAAAGCTCCTGAGGGCGTGAAATGTCCGGCGTCGCCGGTGCGGAAATAGCCGTCGGGCGTGAACGCCTGTGCGTTGGCTTCGGGGTTGTTGTAATATCCGGGCGTCACGGTGCCGCCTTTCACCAGTATCTCGCCGTTGGTGTCTATCTTCACCTTGATGCCGGGCAGAGGTACGCCGACAGTGCCGATCTCCCAGCCTGTGTCGGGATAGCATGTCACCGTAGCCGTGGTCTCGCTGAGGCCGTAGCCTATCACGATGTCGATGCCCACGGCGCGCATGAACTCAACGATGCGGTCCGATAGCGGCGCTCCGGCCGTAGGAAAGAAATTAGGATTCGGTATGCCGATGGCGTTCTTCAGTTTCTGGAATATATGGCGGTCCCAGAACTGATACTGCTTCTCGACCAGCCAGGGGGCCTGCCTGCCCATGCGACGGTATTTCAGGTTGCGCTTCTTGCCCACGGCGATGGCGCGGTTCACCATCCAGCGCTGCATGGCGTTCATGCCGGCGATTTTCTCCTTGACGGCGACATATACCTTCTCCCAGAAACGGGGCACACAGCACATCACGTTGGGGTGTACGGAATGGATGGTATCCTGTATCACGCGCGGATCGTAGTTCACGGCTATGGGACATCCCTTGCAAATCAGGAAATAGCACCATGCCTTCTCCAGTATGTGGCTCATGGGAAGGAAAGCCATCGACAGGTCGCGGTCCGTAAGGGTGTGCAGCAGTTTCAGGTGCTTGTCGATGCAGGATGCGTAGTTGGCGTGGGTGATGCACACGCCCTTGGGTTCGCCGGTAGTGCCTGAAGTGTATATCAGCGTGGCCATGTCCTCGGGCAGTCCACGCTCCATGCGGGCGGCCACCTCCTTTTCGATTTCCTCGCCGGCCTCCATGCCCAGGCGCACGAAATCGTCCCAGAATATGGTGACCGTATCGTCGTCCTTCAGCGCCAGACCGTCGTTCTTGAACACCACTATCTTCAATATCTGGTCGGGATGCTTCTTCCAGTAATCGTAGGCCATCGGATACTGGTGCTTGTCACCTACGAACAGTACCTTCGCGCCCCCGTCATTGACTATGAAATCATACTGCGCCGTTACCGACGAGGCATAAATCGGAATCGAGGCCAACCGGTTGCGGAACGCTCCGAGTTCCGTGATAAGAATCTGCGGGGTATTGGGCGAGCATATTGCAATCGTGTCTTTCTCCCTAAGGCCCAGGGCCGCCAGAGCCTTGCCGGCCACCTTGACCTGTGCCGCAAACTCGGTCCATGACGTCGACAGCCATTCGCCGTCCTTACGCCAACAGAACCGATACGCTTCGCGATCGCCATACTTCCGGGCCTGGCGATCTATTATTTCCACCAGAATATTTTCCATAACCTTAATGTCTAACAAACGCACGCAGGCATTTGTTGATTCAACGCCCTGAGGCATTTACCGTTGATACCGCTCTCACCGCTTGATGTCGCGGTCCAGCATCTTATGTTTTATAAGCATTCTGACGCCGGTCGGAGTCATACCTACCGCCACAATCGCGAGGCGGTTGATAAATCCGTTGATGTATTGTTTCTTGCCGCGCAGCATCTTGTTTACCGCCTTATGCACGAATTTTTCGGGCGTCTGTACGGCATGGATGCGCACGGCTAACTTCATCAGGTTCGGGGGCAGTCCGAACAGGTCGGTGGCTATGCCGCCGGGACAGGCAACCGTGACGCTCACGCCGCTGTCGCGCATCTCGTAATGCAGCGCCCGCGAAAACACGCGAATATAGGCTTTGGTGGCCGAATACATCGCTATGCCGGGCATAGGCATCCAGCACGACATCGACGACATGTTCAGTATCCGTCCCGAGCCGCGCTTCTTGAAACGCTCGGCGAACTCGCGGCTCAGCATCGTCACCGCACGGCAGTGCAGGTCCAGAAAACAATTGATTTTCCGTTCCGGCGTGTCCGTAACCGTATCGAAGCTGAATATGCCGGCGTTGTTTATCAGCACGTCGGCGTCTATTCCGTTCTCGTCGAGAAAAGCAGTTATCTGCCTGTGGGCGTCCGGCGCCGTCAGGTCGCAGTAGAAAGGCACGGCCCTGATGCCGTTCGTGCCGTTCAGTTCTGCGGCGGCACGTTCCAGTTCCTCGCGCTGGTTGGACACCATCACCAGGTCATAACCCCTGCCGGCCAGCTCCTTGCTGAAGCAGAGTCCGATGCCGGAACTGGCTCCGGTCACGACCGCCTTAGACCCCATCCCACAAAATTTGTTAACGTCAGGGTCGCAGCAGTGCGCCAGATTCCTTCTTGCAGGCTCAGGAGCATAGCGGGCTATGTGACTGAGCCAAAAGGAGGAAGATGGTGTGCTGCTGCGAGGCTGGGCTAATATTTTTTCAGAAAGTCCCATTCTGACTTTATTTTTTTAACAATTCTACATCATTTTGTGCTTTGACCGGTGTCTTTTCGGTTAATTTATCCGTTCTCATCGGTCACAGCCGCGAGGCTGCTCCCTCTGAGACCAAATAAATTACCTCGAAAATCCACCGCCCTGACGTTAACAAATTTTGTGGGATGGGGTCTTAG
>CADBNR010000025.1 GCA_902796035.1 uncultured Bacteroidales bacterium
GCGGGAATCAGGTGACCGCAGATCACGTTCTCCTTCATACCCTCCAGAGTGTCGGTCTTGGCGTTGATGGCAGCCTCGTTCAGCACCTTGGTGGTCTCCTGGAACGATGCGGCCGACATGAAGCTTCCGGTCTGCAGAGCCGCACGGGTAATACCTTGCAGGATCTGCTCCGAAGTTGCGGGACGTGCGTCGCGCACCACCATGGTCTTCATGTCGCGGCGCTTCAGCGACGAGTTCTCGTCTCTCAGCTTACGCTGCGTGATGATCTGACCGGCCAGATAGTTGGTGCTGTCGCCGGCATCCACTATCACCTTCTTGTTCCAGATCGAGTCATTCTCGTCCATGAAGTCACGCTTGTCCACGATCTGCTCCTCCAGGAAGCTGGTGTCGCCGGCATCGATGATGCGTACCTTGCGCATCATCTGGCGCACTATCACCTCGAAGTGCTTGTCGTTGATCTTCACACCCTGCATACGGTACACGTCCTGCACCTCGTTTACGATATACTCCTGCACGGCCGTCGGGCCCATGATGTTCAGGATGTCGGTCGGAGTGATGGCACCGTCCGACAGAGGCGTTCCGGCGCGAACGTAATCGTTCTCCTGTACCAGGATCTGCTTCGACAGAGGCACAAGGTACGACTTCTTGTCGCCAAGCTTCGACGTTACGGTGATCTCGCGGTTACCGCGCTTGATCTTGCCGAACGTTACGGAACCGTCAATCTCGGATACCACGGCGGGGTTGGACGGGTTGCGTGCCTCGAACAGCTCGGTGACACGGGGCAGACCGCCCGTGATATCGCCGGCGCTGTTGGACGCGCGCGGTATCTTAACGAATACCTGACCGGGCTTCAGTTCCTCGCCCTCGTTGATCAGCAGGTGGGCGCCCACAGGCAGCGAATATGTGCGGATCAGTTCGCCCTCCTCGTTATAGAGGCCGGCGGACGGGATGCGCGTACGGTCCTTGGACTCGATGATGATCTTCTCATGCAGGTTGGTCGACTCGTCGCTCTCCACGCGGTAGGTAACACCTTCCTCCACGTTTTCGAAGTGAACACGTCCGCCCTCCTCGGCCACGATTACGGCATTGAAGGGGTCCCATTCGCAGATCATGGTGCCGGCCTTCACATCCTGGCCGGGCTTGCAGTACAGGCGCGAACCATAGGGGATGTTGGCGTTCAGCAGAACCATGCCGCTCTTGGGCTCTATGATACGGAGCTCGCCCATACGACCTACAACGATGTCGACGCCGTCGCCATCCTTGATGGTACGGAGCTCGTCTATTTCCAGACGTCCGTCGTGGCGTGTGGTGATATCCTTTACGGCGGCGACGTTACCGGCGACACCACCGACGTGGAATGTACGCAGTGTCAGCTGAGTACCCGGCTCGCCGATGGACTGTGCGGCGATCACGCCGACAGCCTCGCCCTTCTGAACCATGCGGTGGTTGGACAGGTTGCGGCCATAGCACTTGGCGCACACGCCCTTCTTCGACTCGCAGGTCAGCACCGAACGGATCTCGACCGATTCGATGGGCGACTTCTCGATGCGCTCGGCCTTGGCCTCGGTGATCTCCTCGCCGCTCTTTACGATTACCTCGCCGGTGTAGGGGTCGATCACATCGTGAACCGACACACGGCCCAGGATGCGCTCGCTCAGCGATGCCACTACCTCCTCGTTGTTCTTTATCTCGGTGCATACCAGACCGCGGAGCGTGCCGCAGTCCTCCTCGTTGATAATCACGTCGTGGGCCACGTCCACAAGACGACGGGTCAGATATCCGGCGTCGGCGGTCTTCAAGGCCGTATCGGCAAGACCCTTACGGGCACCGTGCGTGGAGATGAAGTACTCCAGCACCGACAGACCCTCCTTGAAGTTCGCAAGAATAGGGTTCTCGATAATCTGGCCCCCTTCGGCACCGGCCTTCTGAGGCTTGGCCATCAGACCACGCATACCCGACAGCTGACGGATCTGGTCCTTCGAACCACGGGCTCCCGAATCCAGCATCATGTATACTGAGTTGAAGCCCTGCTGGTCCTCCTCCATCTGCTTCATCAGCGTGGAGGCCAGACGGTCGTTCACCTGGGTCCACACGTCGATTACCTGGTTGTAACGGTCGTTACCGGTGATGAAACCCATGGCGTAGTTGTTCATGATCTCCTCCACCTGGGCGTGACCCTCGGCCACATACTGCTCCTTCTCCTTCGGGATGATGACGTCGCCGAGGTTGAAGCTCAGACCTCCGCGGAACGCCATGCGGTAACCCAGGTTCTTGATGTCGTCAAGGAACTGGGCCGAACGCGTCACACCGCAGGCCTTGATCACCGTACCGATGATCTTGCGCAGCGACTTCTTGGATATGATCTCGTTGACGTATCCTATCTCCTTAGGCACGAACTCGTTGAAGAGCACGCGGCCTACGGATGTATCTTTCAGCACTTCCACCAGGTTGCCGTTCTCGTCCAGATCCTCCACCTTCACCTTGACGGGAGCGTGCAGTGTCACCTGGCCTTCGTTGTAGGCGATTCGGGCCTCCTCGGGGCCGTAGAATACGGAGCCTTCGCCCTTGTCGCCCTTACGGATCTTGGTGATGTAGTACAGACCGAGCACCATGTCCTGCGAAGGCACGGTGATAGGCGCGCCGTTGGCAGGGTTCAGGATGTTGTGGGCGCCCAGCATCAACAGCTGGGCCTCCAATACGGCCTCGTTGCTCAGAGGCAGGTGCACGGCCATCTGGTCACCGTCGAAGTCGGCGTTGAACGCGGTACATGCCAGCGGGTGCAGCTGGATGGCCTTACCCTCGATCATGCGCGGCTGGAACGCCTGGATACCCAGACGGTGAAGTGTCGGGGCACGGTTCAGAAGCACCGGATGGCCCTTCATTACGTGCTCCAGAATATCCCATACCACAGGCTCCTTGCGGTCAACAATCTTCTTGGCCGACTTAACGGTCTTGACGATGCCGCGCTCTATGAGCTTGCGGATGATGAACGGTTTGTACAGTTCGGCGGCCATCAGCTTGGGGATACCGCACTCGTGCATCTTCAGCTCGGGGCCTACCACAATCACGGAACGTGCCGAATAGTCCACACGCTTACCCAGCAGGTTCTGACGGAAACGTCCCTGCTTACCCTTAAGCGAGTCGGACAGTGATTTGAGCGGACGGTTCACGTCGCTCTTTACTGCCGACGACTTGCGGCTGTTGTCCAGCAGCGAGTCCACAGCCTCCTGCAGCAGACGCTTCTCGTTGCGCAGAATCACCTCGGGAGCCTGTATCTCGATGAGTCGTTTCAGACGGTTGTTACGTATTATGACGCGACGGTACAGGTCGTTGAGGTCGGAGGTGGCGAAGCGGCCGCCATCCAGCGGCACTAAGGGACGCAGTTCCGGGGGAATCACCGGCACGGCCTTCAGAATCATCCACTCCGGGCGGTTCTTGCCCATGGAGTTCAGGAAAGAGTTCACCACCTGCAGACGCTTCAGGGCCTCGGTCTTACGCTGCTGCGAGCCGTCCTTGTTGGCCTTGTCGCGCAGCTCGGCGGCCAGGGCGCGCAGGTCAAGACGCTGCAGCAGGTCGTAGATGGCCTCTGCACCCATCTTGGCCACGAACTTGTTCTCGTCGTCGTCGGGCAGGCTGCCGTTGCCTTCGGGCAGCGACTCCATGATGCGGTTGTATTCCTCCTCGGTGAGCAGGTCGTTGCGTTCCAGAGCCACCTTCTTGCCCGGTTCGGTCTCCACCTCGACGCCGGCGGGATTGATCACGATGTAACGCTCGTAATAAATCACGTCCTCCAGCTTCTTCGAGGGCAGACCCAACAGGTATCCTATCTTGTTGGGCAGCGAACGGAAATACCAGATGTGGGCCACGGGCACCACCAGCTCGATGTGGCCCATGCGCTCGCGACGTACTTTCTTCTCCGTGACCTCCACGCCGCATCGGTCGCACACGATACCCTTGTAACGGATACGCTTGTACTTGCCGCAGTGGCACTCGTAGTCCTTGACCGGACCGAAGATCTTCTCGCAGAACAGACCGTCGCGCTCCGGCTTGTAGGTACGGTAGTTGATGGTCTCCGGCTTCAGTACCTCGCCGCTCGACTTCTCCTTGATCTCCTCCGGCGATGCGAGGCCGATGGTGATCTTCGAGAAATTGCTCTTTATCTTATTATCTCTTTTGTATGCCATAGTTGTAGTGTCCTTTGATGATTAGTCGAGAGTGATGCTGAGTCCCAGACCCGACAGCTCGTGCAGCAGCACGTTGAGCGATTCGGGGATTCCGGGTTCCGGCATCGCGTCACCTTTGACGATAGCCTCGTAAGCCTTGCTGCGGCCTACCACGTCGTCCGACTTAATGGTAAGGATCTCCTGCAGTATGTGGGCGGCGCCGAATGCCTCAAGCGCCCAAACCTCCATCTCTCCGAAACGCTGGCCACCGAACTGGGCCTTACCGCCCAGAGGCTGCTGCGTTATCAGCGAGTACGGACCGATGGAACGTGCGTGCATCTTGTCCTCGACCATGTGGCCCAGCTTCAGCATGTAAATCACGCCTACGGTGGCCGGCTGGTCGAAACGGTCGCCTGTGCCGCCGTCGTACAGGTATGTCTTGCCGTAGCGTGGCAGGCCTGCCTTGTCGGTCCATTCGTTCAGGTCGTCCAGACTTGCTCCGTCGAAGATAGGAGTAGCAAATTTCTCGCCAAGTTCGCGGCCGGCCCATCCGAGAACGGTCTCGAAAATCTGACCCAGGTTCATACGCGAAGGCACACCCAGCGGGTTCAGCACGATGTCCACAGGAGTTCCGTCGGCCAGGAAAGGCATATCCTCCTGACGCACCACGCGGCTGACGATACCCTTGTTACCGTGACGTCCTGCCATCTTGTCACCTACGCCGATCTTACGCTTCTTGGCGATGTACACCTTGGCCATCTGCATGATGCCGGCGGGAAGCTCGTCACCAATGGTGATGTCGAACTTGCGGCGGTGCAGCTCGGCGTCTATCTTCTTCGACTTGCGCAGATAGTTGGTGATAAGTTTGCTTATCATTCCGTTGATGCGCTCGTCATCGGTCCAGTCGCTCAGGTGGATTGTCTCGTAATCCAGGGAGTTGAAGTCGATGTTGTCGAATGTGGAGCCCTTAGGCACTATGTCCACGCCGATATAGTCCTGGATACCCATGGACTTCTGGCCCTTCAGCAGTTTCTTCAGTTTGGAGATCATCAGATCCTTCAGTTTGCTCTGCTTCTCCTCGTATTCCTCCACCAGCATGGGCAACTGAGCGTTGACGCTGTTCTTATTGCCCTTCTTCTTGGTGGCTTTGCTGAACAGGGAGGTGCCGATCACCACACCCTTCAGCGACGGAGTAGCCTTCAGCGAGACATCCTTCACATCGCCTGCCTTGTCACCGAAGATGGCGCGCAGCAGCTTCTCCTCAGGCGTCGGGTCGCTCTCGCCCTTGGGCGTGATCTTACCGATCATGATGTCGCCGGGCACTACATAAGCACCGACACGGATTATTCCGCGTTCGTCCAAATCCTTGGTGGCATCCTCGCTGACATTCGGGATGTCAGAGGTCAGTTCCTCCATGCCGCGCTTGGTCTCGCGCACGTCTATGCTATATTCGTCCACATGCACCGAAGTCAGTATGTCCTCGCGGACCATACGCTCGTTCAGCACGATGGCATCCTCATAGTTGTAACCCTTCCAGGGCATGAACGCCACCTTCAGGTTGCGGCCCAATGCCAGCTCGCCCTTCTCCGTGGAGTAACCCTCGGTCAGGATGTCGCCTTCCTCAACACGCTGACCCTTGTTGCAGATGGGACGCAGGTCGATGGTGGTACCCTGGTTGGTGCGACGGAATTTGGGCAGCTTGTATTCCTTGGTTGCGGGCTCGAATTCCACGAACTCCTCGTCCTCGGTACGGTCATACTTGATGCGGATGCGCTCAGCGTCCACATACTCTATCACACCTTTGCCTTCGGCCGTGATCTGCGTACGCGAGTCGCGTATCAGCTGGCCCTCGATGCCGGTTCCCACGATGGGTGCCTCGCTGCGCAGCAACGGCACGGCCTGGCGCATCATGTTCGATCCCATCAGGGCGCGGTTTGCGTCGTCGTGTTCCAGGAACGGAATCAGCGATGCGGCGATTGATGCTATCTGCAGAGGCGACACATCCATCAGGTCAAGCTCGTTGGGAGCCACAATCGGGAAGTCGGCCTCCAGACGGGCCTTGACACGGTTGTTGATGAACGTACCGTCGTCGTTCACGGGGGCATTGCCCTGTGCGATTGTCTTGCCCTCCTCTATCTCGGCGGTCATGTACACGACATCGTCGTTGTTCAGGTCCACCACGCCATTCTCCACCTTGCGGTAAGGAGTCTCGATGAATCCGAGGTTGTTGATCTTGGCGTATACGCAGAGGCTTGAGATCAGACCGATGTTAGGACCTTCAGGGGTCTCGATGGGGCAGAGACGTCCGTAATGGGTATAGTGCACGTCTCGCACCTCGAAGCCTGCGCGCTCGCGGCTCAGACCGCCGGGGCCGAGGGCCGACATACGGCGCTTGTGCGTGATCTCGGCCAGGGGATTGGTCTGGTCCATGAACTGCGACAGCGCGTTGGTGCCGAAGAATGTGTTGATCACTGCCGAGATGGTCTTGGCGTTGATCAGGTCGATGGGCTTGAACACCTCGTTGTCGCGGACGTTCATCTTCTCGCGGATGGAACGGGCTATACGGGCCAGACCCACGCCGAACTGATTGTAAAGCTGTTCGCCAACGGTACGCACGCGACGGTTGCTCAGGTGGTCGATATCGTCCACATCGCTCTTGGCGTTGATCAGTTCAATCAGATACTTGATGATGGCGATGATGTCCTCGCGCGTCAGAACCTTCACCTCCATCGGAGTGTCGAGACCCAGTTTCTTGTTGATTCGGTAGCGGCCTACCTCGCCCAGGTCATAACGCTTCTCGGAGAAGAAGAGGCTCTGAATCACCTCGCGCGCCGATGCGGGATCCGGTGGATCGGCGTTGCGCAACTGTCGGTAGATGTACGTTACCGCCTCTTGCTCGGAGTTCGACATGTCGCGCTGCAGTGTGTTGAATATTATGCTGTAGTCAACGGCAGCCACACCCTCCTTCTCCAGAAGGATGGTCTTGACGCCGCTGTTCAGGATCATTTCGATGTTGTCTTCGGAAATTTCGCTTCCACGCTCCACGATCAGTGTGTTGCGCTCCATGCTCGTTACCTCGCCGGTGTCGGGATCCACGAAATCCTCGTGCATGCTCTCCATCACGCGGCCGGCCAGACGACGGCCTATCACCTTCTTGAGGTTGCTTTCCGTCACTTTTATTTCTTCGGCCAGGTCGAATATCTCCACAATCTCCTTATCCGTCTCGAAACCGATGGCGCGGAGCAGAGTGGTGACGGGAAGTTTCTTCTTACGGTCGATATAGGCGTACATCACGTTGTTGATGTCCGTGGCGAACTCTATCCAGGAGCCACGGAACGGGATGATACGGGCCGAATACAGCTTTGTGCCGTTGGCATGCATACTGTTACCGAAAAATACGCCCGGCGAGCGGTGCAGCTGCGATACGACAACGCGTTCAGCGCCGTTGATCACGAATGTACCCTGCTCCGTCATGTACGGAATGGTGCCGAGGTACACATCCTGGATCGTGGTATCGAAATCCACGTGGTCAGGGTCGGTGCACGACAGCTTCAGCTTCGCCTTCAAGGGCACGCTGTAGGTCAGACCCCGTTTCAGACATTCGTCGATGGTGTAACGCGGAGGATCAATGTAATAGTCGAGGAATTCCAGCACAAAATTGTTGCGCGTGTCCGTGATGGGGAAATTCTCTGCGAATACCTTATACAATCCCTGATTCTTGCGCTCTTCCGGAGGAGTGTCCAGCTGCAGGAAGTCGCGAAACGACTTCAGCTGTATCTCAAGGAAATCCGGAAACGGCAGCGGATTTTTAATCGACGCGAAGTTTACTCGCGGTTTTTCGGTTAAATTTACTGACATTGGTTGGGATTTAGTTCTTTATTGCCGGCGGCGGCGAAGGAATTTCTATCTATGTTTTCAAAAACTGCAAAAGCTTCTTATGCCACGGGCTGAATTATCGGAGAAAGGAATATGATTGAGAGAGGCTTATGAATCTTGATTCGAGAGGCGTAGCCGTGCCGAATTCACAGGGGTCAATTCGCACGTAATCATCGACGTCCTGGGGGCATCGATGATAGATTATAATAGGTTAAGAACGCAAACATAATGTGGAGCGTTCTTAACCTATTTAGTGTCGGATTTGGATCTTACTTGAGTTCAACCTCAGCGCCAGCCTCCTCAAGCTGCTTCTTCAGGCCCTCTGCCTCAGCCTTGGGCAGGCCTTCCTTGATGGTGTTGGGAGCACCGTCAACCAGTTCCTTAGCCTCTTTCAGGCCCAGGCCGGTCAGCTCCTTAACCAGCTTCACAACAGCCAGTTTGCTTGCGCCGGCTGCTTTCAGAACTACGTCGAAGTTGGTCTTCTCCTCAGCGGCTGCGCCTGCTGCGGCGGGACCTGCTGCTACTGCTACAGCTGCAGCTGCCGGCTCGATGCCGTACTCGTTCTTCAGTATCTCAGCCAGTTCGTTCACTTCCTTTACGGTGAGGTTTACAAGCTGCTCTGCAAATGCTTTCAAATCTGCCATTTTCGTATCTTTTTTTAATTTTTTACTATGTTGGTTTATGCTTCTTTCTTGGAGAGTGTCTCGAGCACGCCGTGCAACAGATTGCCTCCGCTCTGCAGGGCGCTGATCACGTTCTTAGCAGGCGACTGCAGCAGTGCCACAACATCTGCGATAAGTTCGTTCTTGCTCTTGATATTGGAAAGGGTCTCCAAGTTCTCCTCGCCAACATAAACTGTTTCCTCCACATAGGCGCCCTTCAGCAACGGAAGGGTCTCCTTCTTGTCACGGAACTTCTTGATGAGCTTTGCAGGCGCGTTGCCTGTGTTGCTCAGCAGAAGAGTCGTCTCACCGTGGAGAAGATCGTACAACTCCGAATAGTCGGTCTCGCTTGCCTCCAGAGCCTTCTTCAGCAGCGTGTTCTTCACACACAGCATCTTTACCTCGGCTCCGAAGCATGCGCGGCGCAGTGCGCTTGTCTTCTCGGCGTTCAGACCCTGGGTCTGCACCAAGTATACGCAGCTGTACTGTGCCAGCTCGCCGCCTATGCTCTCTATGATCTTAGCTTTATCTTCCTTTTTCATCGATTTTCAGTTTTAAAAATTACTCCGCAACCGACTTCGGCTCGACCTTGATGCCCGGGCCCATCGTGCTTGAAAGATAAATGCTCTTGATATATGTGCCTTTCGAAGTGGCCGGTTTCAACTTAATGAGTGTGTTGATGAACTCCTTGGCGTTGTCGCGCATAGCCTCGGCCGAGAACGAAGTCTTGCCGATGCTGGCGTGAACGATTCCGGTCTTGTCCACCTTGAAGTCAATCTTACCCTGCTTAACCTCCTTGACGGCCTTTGCGACATCCATGGTCACTGTACCGCTCTTGGGGTTAGGCATCAGTCCGCGCGGACCAAGGATACGGCCCAAGGGACCGAGCTTGCCCATCACGGAGGGCTGGGTGATGATTACGTCAACGTCCGTCCAACCGTCCTTGATTTTCTGGATGTACTCGTCCAGACCTACGTAGTCGGCACCTGCTTCTTTGGCAGCTGCCTCTGCGTCGGGTCCGCACATTACCAGCACGCGTACCTCCTTACCGGTTCCGTGAGGCAGTGACACAACGCCACGTACCATCTGGTCGGCCTTACGGGGGTCTACGCCAAGACGTACATCTATGTCAAACGACGCGTCGAACTTCTCGAACGCTGTCTCCTTCACCTTCTCTGCTGCCTCCGCAAGGTTGTACGACTTCCCGGGCTCAATCTTCGATAAAGCTAACTTCTGATTTTTTGTCAGTTTTCCCATTGTCTTTGAAGATTAATTGTTTTCGGGAAATGCTCCCTTTACGGTTATACCCATGCTGCGGGCTGTTCCCGCTACCATGCGCATGGCAGACTCAATGGTGAAACAGTTCAAATCCGGCATCTTGTCTGTTGCAATTGCCTTGACCTGTTCCCATGTGATTTCGGCTACTTTGTTACGGTTCGGCTGTGCCGAGCCGCTCTTCAGCTTTGCCGTCTCCTTCAGCTGTACTGCCACAGGAGGCGTCTTCACTACAAAGTCGAAGCTCTTGTCCGAATAGTACGTTATTACTACCGGCAAAACCTTCCCGGCCTTGTCCTGGGTACGGGCATTGAATTGCTTGCAAAATTCCATGATGTTGATACCCTTCGAACCCAGTGCAGGTCCGACTGGCGGTGACGGATTTGCTGCGCCACCCTTGATCTGCAATTTGATCTGTCCAGCAATTTCTTTTGCCATTGTCCTATCTGTTATTTGTAGTTTGTGTGGTTTCTATGCGACGAAACGCCGCGTAACATCAACGCTGCGTCACACCTTCTCCACTTGGGATATTTCCAACACCAGGTCATTGCCTCGGCCAAATATCTTGACCTCGACCTTGACACGGCTCCTCTCGCGGTCAATTTCCTTGATTGTGCCTGTAAAGCCGCTGAACGGTCCGTAGTTCACTTTCACCGTCTCGCCCTCCAGATAGTTGTCGATCATATCCACAACCGGGGCGCTTGTCTCCTCCTGACGGCCGAGCATGCGCTTCACCTCGTCGGGCGTCAACGGTACCGGATCGCTTGTCTTGCTCCGTCCACGCAGAAAATCAATGACGTTCGTAGTGTTGCGCAATTCATAGATAACCTCTCCCGTGAGGGCGGCTTCCACGAATACATAACCGGAGTACAGATTGTGCTCCCTCAACACCTTCTTGCCACTGGGAGTCGTAGTGTACTTCTTCTCTGTCGGAATCAGCACCTGCGACACATGTTTGCCAAGGTCTGTATTCTTGATTGACGCATCAAGAATCTCCTTGACTTTAGCCTCTTTCCCCGAAATGGCACGCAATACATACCATCTCTTCTTGACCTCAGCCATTGATCTCTTCGCTTTACTTGCTTTGTTAGAAATTGATGCTGTAGATTAACTCCATCAGCAATGAGAACACCTTGTCAACCGCCCAGATAAAAACTGCCAGTATGATGGAAGCTATCAGCACCAGCACCGAGCTGTTGATAACCTGTTTCTGCGTTGGCCACGAAACCTTATAAACAAGTTCGTTATAAGATTCCTTGATATCCTTTATTAATTTCATCTTCGTATATAATAAGCACGGGAAGAAAGACTCGAACTCTCGACCCTTGGTTTTGGAGACCAATGCTCTACCAACTGAGCTATTCCCGTGAATATGGGGCCTTCCTGTCGGGGAAGGCCCCCTTTATGTGTCAGCTATGCTGTGATTAGTCGTCGATTACGGCTGTGATCTGACCCGATCCTACCGTGCGGCCACCCTCGCGGATTGCGAAACGCAGACCCGGATCCATGGCTACCTTGGTGATCAGCTTAACGTCGATCTCAACGTTGTCGCCGGGCATTACCATCTCTACACCCTCCGGCAGAGCGATCTCACCGGTTACGTCAAGCGTACGGATGTAGAACTGGGGACGATACTTGTTGTGGAACGGTGTGTGACGTCCTCCCTCTTCCTTCTTCAGGATATAAACCTGAGCCTTGAAGTGATCGTGAGGCTTAACCTGTCCGGGATGGCAAATTACCATACCACGCTTAACCTCGTCCTTGTCGATACCACGGAGCAGCAGACCTACGTTATCACCGGCCTCGCCCTCGTCCAGAATCTTGCGGAACATCTCAACGCCGGTTACAACCGACTTCTTGTCCTCGCCCAGACCCAGAATCTGAACCTCGTCGCCAACCTTTACGCGACCGGCCTCGATACGACCTGTTGCAACAGTACCACGACCTGTGATCGAGAATACGTCCTCAACGGGCATCAGGAAAGGCTTGTCCACGTCACGCGGAGGCAGCGGAATCCAATTGTCAACGGCTTCCATCAGCTCCATTACCTTAGCAACCCACTTCGGATCACCCTCGAGGGCACCCAGTGCGGAACCGCGGATAACGGGAGTGTTGTCACCGTCATATTCGTACTGCGACAGAAGGTCGCGCATATCCATCTCAACGAGTTCGAGCATCTCCTCGTCGTCTACCTGGTCGCACTTGTTCATGAATACAACCAGACGGGGAACGTTCACCTGACGAGCGAGCAGGATGTGCTCACGGGTCTGGGGCATCGGACCGTCGGTAGCGGCTACTACGATGATGGCACCGTCCATCTGGGCTGCACCCGTTACCATGTTCTTCACATAGTCGGCGTGTCCCGGGCAGTCTACGTGAGCATAGTGACGTTTAGCTGTCTCGTACTCAACGTGGGCTGTGTTGATGGTTATACCACGCTCCTTCTCCTCGGGAGCGTTGTCGATTGAATCGAACGAGCGAAGCTCGGAAAGACCCTGCTCTGCAAGAACCTTGGTGATGGCAGCCGTAAGAGTGGTCTTGCCATGGTCTACGTGACCGATCGTACCGATGTTCACGTGGGGTTTGGTTCTTTCAAATTTTTCTTTAGCCATTTTGCTATATTTTGATTTTGATTTTTCCTCTTGAATCGAGGAGGAGGTTGATAATAACTTGGAGCCGATGGCGGGATTTGAACCCGCGACCTCTTCCTTACCAAGGAAGTGCTCTACCCCTGAGCTACATAGGCATTTCTGAGCGGAAGACGAGGTTCGAACTCGCGACCCTTAGCTTGGAAGGCTAATGCTCTACCAACTGAGCTACTTCCGCAATGCAACGTTCTGCGTTGTGGGTGGAGATGGATTCGAACCACCGTAGGCGTAAGCCAGCAGATTTACAGTCTGCCCCATTTGGCCACTCTGGTATCCACCCTTCCGGATTCCCTCACTAGGTCTTTACTTGACCACTTTTCGCGAATCCGAGTGCAAAGTTATAACGAATTTTATTCTTGTGCAAATATTATCCGTTAATTTTTTGAAAAAATTTGGCAACCCTCTGTTTTTCAGTCATCACAAAATTACTCCACCGTGACCGATTTCGCGAGGTTTCGCGGCATGTCCACGTTCTTGCCCTTGTTGATGGCCACATAATAGCTCAGCAGCTGCAGCGGGATGCTGGTGATGATGGGCGTCAGGCACTCGGGCATCTCGGGCACCTCAACCACATGGTCGGCTATCTTGCATATCTCGGTGTCCCCCTGGCTCACTATGGCCAGGATGTTGCCTCCGCGGGCCTTTACCTGCTGCACGTTGCTCACTATCTTCTCGTACAAATGGTCGTTTGGCGCGATTATCACCGACGGCATCTCCTGGTCGATCAGCGCAATCGGGCCGTGCTTCATCTCGGCCGCAGGATAACCTTCGGCGTGTATATACGATATCTCCTTCAGCTTCAACGCCCCCTCCAGGGCCACCGGATAGCTGTAGCCGCGTCCCAGGTACAGGAAATTGCGCGCATACGTGTACGTCAGCGACAGGCGCTCGATGAATTCGGCCGATTTCAGCACCTCCTCCACCTTGCCGGGAATGTCCAGTATCCTGGCGCCTATCTTGCCGATGGTGTCGGCGTCCATCGTGCAGCGCAGCTGCGCCACTGCCAGTGCCACGAGCGTAAGCACCATCACCTGGCCGGTGAACGCCTTGGTCGAGGCCACGCCTATCTCGGGTCCGACGTGGATGTAGCATCCGCTGTCGGTCTCGCGCGGTATGGACGATCCCACCGAGTTGCTGATGCCGAATACGAAGGCTCCCTTCTCGCGGGCTATCTTCACGGCCGCCAGCGTGTCGGCGGTCTCGCCGCTCTGCGATATAGCTATCACGATGTCGCGGTCGTCAAGCACAGGATTCGAATAACGGAACTCGCTGGCATACTCCACTTCCACGGGAATCTTGCACATGTCCTGCATCAGGTATTTGCCTAACAGGCCGGCATGCCACGACGTGCCGCAGGCCACGATCACGACACGCTTGCAGTTCTGGAATTTCTCCTTATTGTCCAGCACTCCGTTTATGATGATTCGCTTTCCTCCCTCCACTACGCGTCCGCGTATGCAGTCGCGCAATGTATTAGGCTGCTCGAATATCTCCTTCAGCATGAAGTGCGGGTAGCCCCCCTTCTCCAGCTGGGAAATGGACATCTCCAGTTTCTTGATGTCTATGTCCGCCTCCTTGTTGTCCAGGTCAGTTATCTTAAGGGGCATGCCGCGGCGTATCTCGGCGATCTCGCCGTCCTTCAGATACACGGCCTCCTTGGTATATTCCACAAACGGAGTGGCGTCCGAGGCAAGGAAAAACTCGTTTTCGCCGATTCCTATTACCAGCGGCGAGCTCTGTCGTGCAGCTATTATGACATCGGGATTGGTCTTGTCCACCACAGCGATGGCGTATGCGCCCACCACCTGCTTCAGTGCCTTGCGCACTGCCATCAGCAGCGAGCATTTGTTGGTGAGGCGTATGTATTCTATGAGCTGTACCAGCACCTCGGTATCGGTCTCCGACTTGAATTCGCAGCCATGCTGTTTCAGTGCGTCCTTCAGCACCTTATAGTTCTCGATGGTGCCGTTGTGCACTAACGCGATGTTACCGTCCTCGCTGTAATGAGGATGCGCGTTAGTATCCGATGGCTCGCCGTGGGTAGCCCAGCGCGTGTGCGCGATACCGGCCACGGCATCCAGATCCTTCTGCTCGCAATAAGCCTCCAGATTCGCCACTTTGCCCTTGGCTTTATACACGTTCAGCTTGCCGTCGCGGCCGACCAGCGCCACACCGGCACTGTCATAGCCTCTGTATTCCAGCCTGTGCAAGCCCTTGATCAAGATGTCGTAGACATTACCGTCTCCGATATACCCTACTATTCCACACATAAGTTCAATATAAGCTGTAAGGTATTCCGTATCATTACGATATGCGGCATGATGACTACATGCAGCCCGTCATAATACAATACCTTCAGTCGTTTTTGTTTAGTTTCCTTCCCTTTTGTATAAAGCGCTATCTCACTTATCGTTCCATGCAGCCACTCAACCTTCGGGAGAGAAAAATCTTCTTGTTATTCGGATCAATGATTGTTAAACGTATTTTCAGCCGACAAAATTACCATTTTTTCACCACATTACAAAATTTAACGCCCCGTTCCCCATCCATGTCAACAATCAATCACTATCTAATTCAATCATTATCTGATACTTATTTACTCTATTACCGATATTACTTTTGCACTATATCTCGTAGCAAACCCAATTAGCAAAAATCTTGGTTTGGTTAATCGAAAAAATTTACTAATTTTGCACTAACCTTACGCCGAGGGATTCTTTTATTAGAATCGGGAAGTGGAAGGTCATTATATAATGAAAGCGTTTACTGCGCTTGATTCTTGGCTGTTTCAGAAATCTGGCAGTTTCAAAACTTCGTCAAGAATGAAGTAACGGTAGATGTCTCGGGTATGATTTCATACACTTAGTGGATTATACAATGTTAGTATGTCCTCTATGGTGTATCATATATCATACGGCGTAGGCTCTGCGTTACTCGTTCTACGAAGTGACGGCTATGCCAGATGCCTTGAAACAGCAGGACGAGTAACAGTACGGATCCTGCGCTTTTTTTGTTAAACCAAATCATTGGCTATCCGGGATTCATAAGCCGTTTAACGACACGTGACGATTCACATTATATCACAAAACCCATATCGCATACTGGGTGTCCTTTCCAACTCCCCATTGAGGGAGAGAGTCGGAAACCAAAATCGCCTGGCTGCGTTTGCAAAGGTTGGTAAGGAGGTTTCCTTTCCTAATGACTTTGCTACGATTTTAACCGAAAAGCCGGTTAGAACGCCTGACAGTATAGCGGCAGCCAATACTGCCATAAACCTTGATAAAGACCAATTAAAGTATGCGCTCTTTTGGTTTATTTGTGGTTCCCCTATAGACGATATTGCTCTGAAACATCTGCAAGCAGGGAATCGAGAAAAGGCAGAAGAAATCTTTCAAAAGAAAGAGACATATTCTTCTTTAATCAATTCCGGTGTATTAGCTTTTATTGATGATGATGTAACTACCGGTTTTAGCAGCCTCTCTAAAGTAATACACAACCAAGCCTATCTTAAAGAACTGCTTCAAACATTAGGCATCGGCAATCTTCAAATTTCAGAGGACAATCTTGCCGACCTTTTGATTGCAGAATTGCTTAATGAAATTCCGGCACGTGAGCTATTGTCTGTTTGTACCAACACTATTGACCATGAGATTGTAAGTAAAAGAGCTCTTGATGAGCCTATATCGGCGATTAACGCAGCAATAGCTGTTGCCAAAAACGCTGACCCTAAGAACCCGGAGGCAAGTCTCGCCGCGGGTACCAAGTTGATGAACTCAACTAAAGAACAGCTTAAGGCAGTAAAAGATATTGCCGGGACCTCGAGTCCCCAATATCAGATGGTCGCTGACAATGTTGCAAAACACGTCTTGCAATGTGGCATCAACTATTATAATAATGCGCCTGAATCAGACATTGAGAGTCCACGTAAGGCAATGGTTCTTCAATCTTATGCCTTGTCAATTTCAGTGGGTCAACTCATTAAAAATCGGTGTAAGGAGAACTATGACATATTGAAAAAGGCAGTCGACAATATCCCCCCATCCGAAGTTGCAATTGAGGCGCGTAAGGTAAAAGAGGAATTGAAAAAGTTCTGTCAGTTACCTGATAAAATTTCTCATTCGCAAACTCTACTCAATAATACTAAACCACAGTTACAAGCTATTAAAAAGAAACTTGGTTACAGCAACCTGTATTACCTCTCACTTTCAACCCAAGTAGTAGGTAATGCTTTACATAATATAATCGAAGAAGTTAACTCTATCCAGAATTACTTTACATCGATTCTAAACATAATTAATAATCCGGATGGTAAAAATTCAGCAAATTTCATTAGCGATCAATATGTAAAAAATATTATAGACACTGATGTGAAGCCAGTAATGCGCGAGGCATGGGAAGCCATGACTACTATGGACTCCTTCGACATGGAGTCCAAGTTCAAGTCAAATCGGTATAATCCGAATCGCCAGTCTCTTAAAGAGATGTGTGAGTCTCTTAAGATTTCCACAAAAGTTCCAGCGTCTGCTGCTTATTCATCTCACTTAAAAGCAACTGTACATACGTCTCCAGCACAACCCCAAACCTATACGCCACAAAGAAAAGGAGCACCATCTACTCCCACTGAAAGGAATAATGATATAATAGTTGGGATTATCTGTTGTATTATATTTATACTCACCTTAATAATATGTTTATGAAACGATGGATTCTAATAGTCGTTATGACTATTGTGTCTAACATAGCACTTGCAATTGGCACAACTGATTCATTGAATCTAAGGCTATCGAGAATTGGAACTTCAGTGCAAACCCTTCAGCGCGAAAACGATGTATTAAAATCACAGGCCACTACTCTAAGCGTTACCATTTCTACTCAGTCAAAAGAGATTGACTCTTTGAAATCGGTTTTAGCAGAAACCAATAATAGTGTTAATGCTCTTTTGGACAGTCTCAACAAAAACATATCTTCGACAAGAGAACAAATTCAGACTAAGTCAGATAGCCTTAGCCAGACCATTGCAAAACAATCGCAGACAGGTTTATGGATTTTTATCGTCATCGCTATCATCCTCGCTGTAATTGCTTTCGTATTTGGTAAACTGATTGCCAAACGCGGTAATGAGGTAGCATTGCTTTCTGCGAAAGCAGATAAACTCAATGAACAAATTGTCAACCGGCTTTCGTCTGAAATGTCTGAAATGCAGACTATTTCTAAACAAATCAGTTCTATTTCAGCAGCTACCGGCAGCGAATCTGATACTGAGCAGAAACTCATAACTACACTTGCTGATAGAATCACATTTATGGAGATGACTCTCTATAAAATGGATAGCTCGGTTCGTGGACATAAGCAACTCTCTAAGTCCATCAAACAAATGAAAGATAATCTTCTTGCCAATGGTTATGAACTGGTCGATATGCTTGGAAAGGATTATCATGAAGGAATGAAAGTTACAGCTAACTTTGTTGAAGATGAAAATCTTCCAGAGGGCAAGCAGATTATCACCGGCATAACCAAGCCTCAGATTAACTATCGAGGTAAGATGATACAATCTGCACAAATTACAGTAAATCAAAACTTATAATCTCCCTATATCAATGGCTCAATCAAAAATGAAATACGGAATTGATTTAGGCACAACCAATTCCGCAATATGCAAGATGAACGGCGGTGAGCCGTGTGTCATAAAAACTGATACACAAATGGATATCTTACCATCTTGTGTTTCATTTAGTAAAAAGAAAGTTGAACGGGCAGGACAGACAGCGTATAATTGTCTTCGTTCAGACAGATCAGCAGCAACAAAAAAATGGATTAAGCTTGATGAGAATGTTTTCATTGAGTTCAAACGCGATATGGGGACTGACAAGAACTGGTTTAGCTCCTATATGGGTGTGACCTTATCCCCTGAACAACTTTCTGCCGAGGTTCTTAAAACGCTGAAGTCTTTCATAGGCGATGAAAATGTCTCTGCAGCGGTTATTACCATACCAGCCAAGTTCAAAGCCGACCAGATAGCAGCAACCAAACGTGCTGCCCATCTCGCAGGAATCCAACACTGCGAGCTTCTTCAAGAGCCTATTGCTGCGTCTATGGCATACGGCTTAAGTGCCGCAAATAAGAATGGTCAATGGCTTGTATTCGATTTTGGTGGTGGCACATTCGATGCAGCTCTTATCAAGGTCGAAGATGGAATCATGCAGGTTAAGGACACTGAGGGAGACAACTATCTCGGCGGTAAAAACCTTGACTATGCAATTGTTGACAACATCATCATTCCCTACCTCCAAGAGAATTTCGTCATCAACGAAATCATGGCGAATGATACGACTCGCAATATTCTTCGCGATGCCATGAAGTTCTATGCAGAGCAGACGAAAAACCAACTTTCATTCAAATCGCAGACTGACATCACTTCGCAGCTCGACGAGTTTGGCTATGATGACGAAGGTAACGAAATCGAGCTTGATCTTGTCGTTACCCAGGAACAACTGAAACCGGTTCTTGCCAAGGTATTCCAGAAAGCAATCGACATCACCAAAGATCTACTGAAACGCAATGGCCTATCTGGCGCAGATCTCGATAAACTAATTCTTGTCGGTGGTCCGACATATTCGCCAGTCCTTCGTGAAATGCTTCGCGAGCAAGTTACGTCCAATGTCGCCACCGACATCGATCCGATGACAGCCGTTGCAAAGGGCGCTGCCTTGTTTGCTTCCAGCATAGACAGCGAGGTCAAAGAAGAAATCGCAGTCGGTACAGTTGCCCTCATTCTTTCATATGAGGCTAACTCTGTTCAACCAATGGAGTATGTTACCGTCCAATTAGACAAGAATGAGTGCACTGGCAGCATTCCAAAAAAACTTTTCGTTGAACTTGTTCGTAGCGATAACGGGTGGTCAAGTGGTAAGGTTGAAATAAACGACATCGGTGATGTCATTGAGTGTCAACTCATGGAGGGCAAAAACAACGCCTTTACCATTAACGCTTACGATGATAAAGGCTCCGTCATTTCTTGCTTCCCCAAGGAAATCAACATCATGCAGGGTATTGTTGTCGGCAGTGCGGTCTTACCGTACAATATCTCAATAGAGGTACATGATTCCGGTCTTGAAAAGAATGTTGTCAAGTCAGTAAAAGGTCTTGAAAAGAACCAACAAATCCCTGCAACCGGCACCCTCAACGGACTCAAAACTCGCAATCAGCTTCGCCCTGGAATGGAGAAAGACACTCTCATCATTCCGATTTATCAGAGTGAGCACAATGCCGAGGGCACTTCCGCCGTTCATAACGACCACGTCTTCGACGTAGTTATTACCGGCGATGAAGTCGGACAGATAATTCCTGTTGGCAGCGACGTTGACATCACGATAAAAGTTGACCGTTCGCAAATGCTTAAACTTGAAGCCTTCTTCCCCGTCAGTGGTGAGACCGTAGAGAAAGAAGTCGTGATTGCTGCTCGTTCGGTGATTTCACCTTTTGAACTTGAAAAACTCAAGAACGTTGCGAACAACAAACTTCGCGCTCTGAAATCATCATCTTCTATCAGTGCCAGTGAAACCGCTGAAGCTGATAAGATGATTGCGGACATCTACAGTCGCTTCGATGGAGAAAAGAGTTCGGAGGATGGTCGTATGCACCTTCAGGCGGATCTGAGACGCGCCTTCCTCAAAATGGAGGAAGTCGAACAACGTCACGAATGGGAAGCACTCGAAGCTGAAATCCGCAAGGAATTTGATCGCCTCGAAAAGGCGAACAATGACCTCGGCAACAAGTACGACAAACAAGTCTCTGCCGTGCGTAGCCAAGTTGATATGGCTATCCGCTCCAAAGACGTTCGTCAGGGTCGCGCAGTTCTCGATGAGATTAGCACCCTTTTCGTGGCCGTTACTCTCATTTATCAGCTCATGGGCTTCATCGACTATCATTTGAAGAATTTCAATTCTATCAAATGGAAAGACGAGAACCGCGCTCGTCAGCTTCTTCAGCAGGGCAAGGAAATAGCAGCAACTAACCCTTCGGAAAGCGCCCTGCATTCCATCGTGACTTCTGTTATTGGCATTATGATTAAGCCTCCAGTAAATGGTCCGGGGGTTTGCTTCTAAACTCTATGAACATTTGCAATTATCTGGCTTATGTTTACCCTCATCAAGAAACAACTTCATATATAATTTATGGAAACTAATTTACTTCTACTAAAAACCTTATTCTGTTGCAGTGCTTGCGATGGAGAGATAGCCACAGAGGAGGTTAATCTGGTGAAAACATTGGCCGAGAATGACCATCGATTTGCCGGTATGGATATCGAGACTTTGTTAAATGGCTTTATAGACGGTATCAATGCAACGGGTAAAATCTATCTTAAGAACTACATCAACGAATTGACAGAAACAGCTCTTTCTGACGATGAGCAGATTGCGATATTAGACTTAGCTATCAAAATGATCGAAGCAGATAATCAGGTACTATATTCAGAAGTAAAGTTCTTTAAGAAGATCAGAAAACACCTTAGTATATCTGATGATGTCATAATCAAAGCACTTCCTCTTTGCGAGGACTATCTACTGCCCGATATCAATGCAGAAGATAAGGATTTTGAAGAAGTTGGCAATTTTGCCAAGATTCATTTTTAGGATAGTCAAATAATCCGGATTCTCTATCCTGTTATCTATATCCTTAATTAAAATAGATTCAGATTCTATTGTGGATTTAAGCGCGCAAAAAGAATCGATTCATATTTTAGTCCATTCCTATTGAATTCAAGCCATTTAACGACAAGGCCCCGGCATGGGAACCATGCGGAGCCTGGATACGGGATATTGGCCGGACTTCTGCCGGGGTCGTAACTATTTCTGACACAGTGGCGGACGTATGGGTCGGCACCGGTCAGTATGCGTGTTATTTGCCGACAGTTTCGTCAACCACTACGCCGTCGCCCTGCGATATGACGCCGGTGCTGTCCGTGCCGGCCTGCGAGGGCATGTCTTCTATATCACCCACCACGCCGGGCGTCGACAGGTCGGGACCTGCCCCTTCCGGCAACGGGAATGCCTGATATTTGGTGTATTCCTCCACCTTCTTCTGATTTTCCTTGTCAAGATCCGAATCCTTCAGATTGTACACCACGTTGCGGAACATGTCCAGATAGGGATATTCCTGCACCAGCGCGGCCATATCCTCGGCTGCGCGGATATACTGCGCGGTCGAATCGTTGGGCTGCGAGTTGATTATCTCGAAGTATTGCTGCGCTTTCTTGGCATAGTCACCGCAATAGTCCAGCACTGCGGCATAGTCCTTCTGCGACAGCTCTTCCTGCGCGTCAATCTTGGCGGCTACTTCTTCCGGCTTCACGCCTCCGCCGCACGATGCCATCATCGTCAGGGCCATTACGGCCATAGTCATAACCAGACTTTTGATTTTTCCTGTTTTCATAACCCGAACTTATTTTTAATTAGTTAATGAGCAGTTAGCAATTTATGCGACACGGTTAGAAATTGTCGCCCAGGTAGTTAACCGCCGGCTCACGCAGCCTGTACAGAATCATCTTGCGCAGCTGCGGATCGCCGTCCACCATCTGCGAGAGTTCCCAGTGCTGACCGGCTTCGTCGCGCAGCAGCGACGACGTCATGTCCACGTCGGTCAGATTCCATGTCAGCAATACGGTCTTTATCTTCAGCGCCTTCAGCTTGCGCACCAGCATCTCGTGGTCGGCGTCGCCGGTGATCAGCACCACATAGTCGAAGTTGCGGAACCGCGCCAGCTCGTAGGCCTCCAGCGCAAACCATACGTCCACGCCCTTTTCTATCACCTCGGTCTGGCCGTCACGTTCCACCTCGCGCAGATGCTTGTAGTGGAACACCACGTCGTTCTCTATCAACGTGTCCTCGAACTTACGCTCGTTGTACAGCAGATGCTTGTCGTACGCCTCCTTCACGCGGAAACGGCCACGGAAATAGTGGGCCTCCGTTATCTGACAGTCCGATATGTTGATGCCTTCCTGCATCGAGATCTCCGAGCAGATGTATTCGAACAGCGCGCTGACCTTGATGATGCTGCGGTCGCGGGCCTTCAGCGCACGGTTGATTTTGGCGTAATAGCCTCCGTCGATAAACACTCCTATGGATAAAAAATCTACCATCTCTTCGTGTTTCTCTGTAAGTAAGTGTCAAATTTAATTTATACTTAATGCGAGTTTATTTTTGAGGTGATTACGGTGCGGAACGAAGGAGCATATATAAATATGCGACTGAGCGACAAACCGTAAGCGGCCAAAAAGAAATCGCAGTAAGTATAAAAGATTTAATAAACTCATAATATCGTTTAAATTTGATCACTTACTTATTTATTAACCTCGCGTGCCCCCGAATTGTTTACACTGCCATCCTTAAATTATGAAGTAACCGTCATTACGCAACAAGGGCGTGCCGGATATTGCATTTCGGCACGCCCTCATTATAATATGTCTGTTTACGTCAGTTTGCCAGGCGGGTGATGATTTCCTTCAGCAGGCGGTAGAACTCGGCCACCGACTGGATGTTGGCGCGTTCGCTCGGCGAGTGGATGTTCTTTAGTGTCGGGCCGAAGCTGATCATGTCCAGATGTGGCATCTTCTCCAGGAACAGTCCCGTCTCCAGACCGGCATGCAGTGCCTCTACCTTCGCCTCCTTGCCGAACAGGTCGCGGTACGATGCCTCGGCCACCTTCAGCACCTTCGACTGCGGATTGGGGCTCCAGCCCACGTATGCGTCGTCGAACGTGACGTTGGCGCCTATCATGCCGAACAGCGCGCTGATGCGGTCGGCTATCTCGTCGCGGCGCGAATCCACGGAGCTGCGCTGATGCACGGTGATCAGTATCGTGTCGTTCTCCACCATCTTGACCGACGCCAGATTGCACGATGTCTCTATCAGGCCCTCGATGGCCAGCGACATTCCCTGCACTCCGTTAGGGCAGCAGTATAATGCGGCTATCAGGCGGTGCGATACGGAAGATTCAATCACCTTGGGACGACGCTCCACCTTCTCTACCTTCAGCTTGAAGTCATGGTTTTCGGCCATGTTGAATTCAGCGTGCAACTGACGGTTGAAGTCGTTGATGAAACGCTCGAAGTCATCCACGGCATCGCGGCTCACGGCCACCACGGCATGGGCGTCGCGCGGAATGGCGTTAGCTAAGTTACCGCCGTCTATCTCCGACACCTCCACGTTGGTGACATGTGCGTCGGCTTCCCACAGCACACGGGCTAACTGCTGGTTGGCGTTGGCGCGGCCCAGTCCTATTTCCATGCCGGAATGACCTCCCTTAAGTCCGCTCAGGCTTACCCTCAGGCTCTCGTAGTTTGACGGAGTATCCTCCAGGGTGTAAGGCAGACGGCATTCCGTCACCTTGCCGCCGGCACAGCCTATCACGAGCTGGCCCATCTCCTCGGAATCGAGGTTCAGGAGTATGTCGCCGGTTATGAAGCCGGCCTGCAGGCCGTTGGCTCCTATCAGACCCTGCTCCTCGTCGACAGTAAAAAGTGCCTCGAGCGGACCGTGCACTAAGTCGGGATCAGTCAGGCAGGCCATTGCCGAAGCGCAGCCCAGTCCGTTGTCGGCGCCCAATGTCGTGCCCTCGGCACGTACCCAGTCGCCGTCAACCACCGTCGTGATGGGATCCTCTAAGAAATCGTGCTTCACTTCCGGCAGCTTCTCGGCCACCATGTCCTGGTGTCCCTGCAGCAATACCGTCGGTGCCTTCTCATGGCCGGGCGTGGCCGGAACGCGCATCACCACGTTGCCTACCTCGTCGGCCTCGGCCTCGATGCCGTGACGCTTGGCCCAGTCCAACAGAAACGCTTTCATCTTGTCAAGGTGATGCGTGGGACGGGGTACCTTCGTAATCTCGTCAAACGCCTGCCACACCAGGGCAGGCTGCAATTCTGTAATTTTCATAGTCCTCCTTTATTATAAGATTGAGACCGTCATCATGATGTCAATAGCCCGTCATTATTTCTTGAACTTGGCGTAGGCGTTGGCCATACGGGTATGGTATCCGCGTCGGGCATAGCTGGCGCCGTTGTATTTGCGAGCGAACGCTGCCCAGTTCTTGGCCTTGAGGTCGGGCAGCATACCGGTGTTTGTGATGAACGCTGCGAACAGCTCCAGCTGTTCCAGTTCCGATTCGCTCATCAGTTTCACGAACTCCCCTACGGTCTCGCAGCCGCACAGTTTGTAATTGAAGCCGCCTATCTGGAACATTCCCCAGAACGTGCCCATGTTGGCGCCGTCCTCGTTCTGACGGCGGGCGTTGGTGAGCTGCGTCCATTCCTTCAGGGCATAGCCCGTCAGTCCGGCCGGCACCTTGGCGTTCTTGTCGCCCTTCTTGCTTGCGGCCTTATGACGATGGGAATTGTACATGCTGCGGTCAAAGTTCACCACAGGTACGCCGGGCGCCCAGAAACCCTTCATCTGTTTGCCGGCCTCTATCAGCACCACCGCCTTGATGGCCGCTATCTCCACGTCCAGCTCCCTGGCCACAGTCTCGAAGTCGGCGTCGGTCAGTCCGGTATAGCGCGACAGGGAATCCGTTGCGGGCACCGTGTCGACGCGCACGCGCATCTCACGGTGTCCCGTCACGTTCCCCGTGCTGTCGTTGTCGCACGATGCTCCCGCCACGGCCGTAGCCGTCACGAGCAGCATCATCAGCAACGCAGCAACGCCTTTCATGACTCGGCCACTTTTTCCAGAACCCGGCACAGGTGTCGCCAGAACTTGTCGACCGTCGGAATCAGAAGTTGCTCGTCGGGCGAGTGGACGCCGGTCATGGTCGGGCCGAAGCTCACCATATCAAGGTGCGGGAACTTGTCGAGGAACAGACCGCACTCCAGTCCGGCATGTATGGCCTTGATGGCCGGCTTCACGCCGAACAGTTCCTCGTAGGCGTCGGCGGTGATCTTCATTATCTTCGAATCCATGTTGGGAGCCCAGCCGGGGTATCCGTCACTGTGATATACCTTGGCTCCGGCCAGCTCGAAGTGGGCCTCCACCTGTCCGGCTATGTCGTTCTTGCGGCTCTCCACGCTGCTGCGCTGCGAGGTGGTGATGCGGATGGTCTTCTCGTCTATCACCTTGACGGCGGCTAAATTGGTGGATGTCTCCACCAGGCCTTCGATGTCGCGGCTCATCGAGATGACGCCGTGAGGCGCGCTGTAGATGGCGCGGATCAGGGCTATCGCCGTCTCGCTGTCTATGCAGTATTCCGGACGCTCCGTCTTCTCCACGCGCAGGTCCATCGACGGCTCGACGCCCTTGTATTCCTCAAGGATGTCCTGATAATACTTCTTCAGCTTGCGCTTCAGTTCCTCCTTATGGTCGGAGTGTACGCCGAACACGGCGTATGCCTCGCGCGGAATGGCGTTGCGCAGATTTCCGCCCTCGATGCTGCATACGGTGATGTCCCACTGCTTGGAGCATTCCCAGATGAAGCGGGCTATCACCTTGTTGGCGTTGGCGCGGCCCAGGTTGATGTCCGAGCCGGAGTGACCGCCCGACAGGCCGGTAACCGACACCTTCATGTATTCGAAGTTCTCGGGGGTGTAGCTGCGCTTGTAGGTGAAGTCGGCCGTAGTGTCGATACCGCCGGCGCAACCCACGAAGATCTCACCGTCGTCCTCGGAGTCGAGGTTCAGCAGGATGTCGCCCTTTATCATGTCGGCGCTGATGTTCTGCGCGCCCTCCAGACCGATTTCCTCGTTGACGGTGAACAGGGCCTGAAGAGGGCCGTGCACCAGACTGTCGTCGATCATCACGGCCATACCTGCCGCCAGACCGATGCCGTTGTCGGCTCCGAGCGTGGTGCCTCTGGCCTTTACCCAGTCGCCGTCCACGTATGTCTCGATGGGATCCGTCAGGAAATCATGCTCCACGCCGTTGTTCTTCTCGGCCACCATGTCCATGTGGGCCTGCAGCACGACTGTAGGCGCATTCTCGTGGCCCGGTGTGGCTGGCTTGCTCATCACCACGTTTCCGGTCTTGTCGGTCTTCACTTCGATGCCATGCTTCTTGGCGAAGTTCACCAGGAATTCGCGGATCTTCTCCTCGTGACATGACGGACGGGGTATCTTCGTAACCTCGTCGAAACACTTCCACAGCAACTCGGGCTTCAAGTCTTTTACTTCCATAATTTATAGTGCTTTGGGATTATATATTCTCTTATTTATCTCCAAAGTTAGCAAAATAATTGCGAAATCTGCATAATTTCACATTTTTTTGTTAATTTTGCGCTCTGACAAGGATATATAAACCTTAAAAAAAGTGAAATTAACGTTTATCGTTATCATAATAGTAGGAATATCGTTACTTTTGCTCTCGATAAACCTGTACGGGGCCAAAACCATGCACCGTCATGGCGCTCCGCGCAAAGAAGCCAAGAAAAAACATAACCATACATAATGAAAAAACTATACAGACCCATAGCGATGGCAGCCGCAGCGCTGCTGATAGGGGCAGGCACACTGGCATCATGCAACGACAGCAAGCAGGACACCAAACCCGCTGCCAAGGCCGATAAGGTCGCAGCCAAGGACAACCTCCCCAACTACCGTTATGTAGACTTGGACACCGTTTTGGCGAAGTATGCGCTCGCAAAGGACTACAACGAGGAGATGATGCGTATGCAATCGTCCATGGAGAGCACCATGCGCACCCACGAGAAGCGTCTGCAGTCGCAGGCCGCCGTGATGCAGAACAAGATGAACAACAACGGCTATCTCACCCGCGAAAGCTACGAGCAGGACCAGAGCAGCCTGAACAGCATGCAGGCCGAGGCCCAGAAGCAGGCCGCCACGCTCCAGAGCAATTTCGAGCAGCAGGCCCTCCAGGCTCAGAAAAATGTAAACGACTCCATCAACGCCTTTATCGAGGAATACAACAAGAGCCGCGGCTACGACGCCATCTTCTTCAAGGCCGCAACACTCTACATCAATCCCGCGCTTGACGTGACCGACGAGGTGGTAGAGGGTCTTAACGCACGTTATAACAAACTGAAAAAATGAGCGAACGTACGGTCCTTGTGGGTCTTGTCACACGATTGCAGGACGAGCGCAAGACCGATGAATATCTCGACGAGCTTGCGTTCCTGGCCGATACGGCCGGAGCCGAGCCCGTCGCTCGTTTCACGCAACGCCTCGACTACCCCAACCCGCGCACATACGTGGGCACCGGCAAGCTCGAGGAGCTGCGCCTTTACATAGAGGAGAACGATATCGAACTGGTCATCTTCGACGACGAACTCAGTCCCAAACAGGTGGCCAACATCGAAAAAGAGCTGAAGGTCAAGATTCTGGACCGTACCAGCCTGATTCTGGACATATTCGCCAAGCGCGCGCAGACCGCCACTGCCCGCACCCAGGTGGAACTGGCCCAGTATCAGTACCTGCTGCCGCGACTCACGCGTATGTGGACTCACCTGGAACGCCAGCGAGGCGGTATCGGTATGCGCGGACCCGGCGAGACGCAGATCGAGACCGACCGCCGAATAATCCTGGACCGCATATCGCGTCTGAAGGAGGAACTGCAGGCCATAGACCGACAGAAGACCGTCCAGCGCAAGAACCGGGGCAAGCTCACCCGCGTTGCCTTGGTCGGATACACCAACGTGGGCAAGTCCACGCTGATGAACCTGCTCAGCAAGTCGGAGGTGTTCGCCGAGAACAAGCTGTTCGCCACCCTCGACACAACCGTGCGCAAGGTAGTGGTCGAAAACCTCCCATTCCTGCTCACCGACACCGTCGGATTCATACGCAAGCTCCCCTCACACCTGGTGGAATCGTTCAAGTCCACTCTCGACGAGGTGCGCGAGGCCGATGTCCTGGTGCATGTGGTGGACATAAGCCACCCCAATTTCGAGGAACAGATAGAGGTGGTCAACAAGACCCTGGCCGACGTGTGCGGCAAGTCCGACAAACCGGTCATAATGGTGTTCAACAAGATCGACGCCTTCAGCTATACGCCCAAGGATCCCGACGACCTTACGCCGGCCACCCGCGAGAATGTATCGCTTCCCGAACTGCAGCGCACCTGGATGTCGCGAATGGGCAATAACTGCGTGTTCATCTCAGCCAAGGACAAGCTGAACATCGAGGAACTGAAGCAGAAACTCTACGAGAAGGCCCGCGAGATCCACACCGAACGCTTCCCGTACAACGACTTTCTGTATCAGAAATACGAAGACCTGGAAGCCGAGGCGCAAGACCCGGATAAAGAAGACTTAGAGGAAACCACATGAGTCAGACAGACACAGACAAGACACTCCGCCCGCTGGAATGGTGGGAACAACGGGAACTGGAACACAACGGCTGCAGTGCTACGGACTGGAGCCGCGTTTCAATTTGTGACGCCACATACTTGGGAGCCATCCGTCACGCTCGCTTCTCGGGCGACGTCTCGATAGGCGCCGTCGACGCTACGGCCGACGAGGGCATATTCAGCGCCTGCCTGCAGGATTGCGCCGTGGGCAATCACGTACTGATCCGCAACATAGGCAACGCTCTGCGCAACTGTGCCATCGGCGACAACACGCAGATCATCGACACCGAGCTGATCGACTTCGAGCCGGAGACACGCTGCGGCGTCGGCACTATGGTCAGCGTATTGGACGAGACGGGGTCGCGCCCTGTCACCATCTTCCCCGGTATGTCGGCTCAATTAGCCTTGCTTATGGCCCGTATGCCCAAATGGTCGGCCAATCATCTCCAGCCCCTGCTCAGCACCCCGCTGCTGAATTTCTCAGCCCCGCAGACCATCGGCAAAAATGTGCGCATCATCGGCTGCGGTCCCATTGTAAACGTGCACGTCGACGATAACGTCCGTATCGAGGGTGCGGCGTCGCTGAGCAACGGCACCATCGTCAACAATGCCGCTCCGGGCAAGGAGCTTGCATACATAGGCCACGGCGTGCAGGCCGAGAACTTCGTGATCGAGGACGGTTGCGTAGACTCGGGCGCCATCGTCCACAACTGCTTCGTCGGCCAGGGCGTAACCATTGCCAACGGATTTACCGCACACGATTCCCTTTTCTTCGCCAACTGCCATCTGGAGAACGGCGAGGCCTGCGCCGTATTCGCCGGCCCGTACACCGTGTCGATGCACAAGTCGTCGCTGCTGATAGGATGTCAGACATCGTTCATGAACGCCGGATCGGGCACCAACCAAAGCAACCACATGTACAAGATGGGACCTGTGCACTGGGGTGTGCTGGAGCGCGGCGTCAAGACCAGCTCCCTCTCCTACCTGATGCTCGGAGCCAAGATCGGAGCGTTCTCACTGCTGATGGGTCAGCACAAGACACATCCAGATTCGTCGCAGTTCCCCTTCTCCTACCTGTTCGGCGACGAACGCGGCAGTACCGTCGTGGTGCCGGCCATGATGCTGCGCAGCTGCGGACTGCTGCGCGACGAGCAGAAATGGCCCTCGCGCGACAAGCGCGTGAAACGCAGGATGCCACTTCACGACCGCGTGATATTCGATGTGCTCAATCCCATGACAGTCGACAGCATGATGACCGCCCATCAGGTGATTCTCGATTTGCTGGCGCGTCCCGCCGACGATGACCGCGTTATCCGGTACCGAGGCATGAAATTCACCCGCGCCTCCCTGGAACGCGCCATATACCTATACGAGCTCGGCATATACAAATACCTGAGCATCAAGATGCCCAACGGATTCATCGGCCACGAGCCGGACAAGGAGTATGCCGAATGGGCGGATGTGGCCGGACTGCTGATGCGCCGTCAGGACCTGAACCGTGTGCTGGAATGCGAGTCTATCACCGATATGGAGGCCATCTTTACCGAAGCCTTAAACAATTACCCGCGTCTGGAACGCGAATGGATTGTGGCGCGCACACCCTCGCGCTGGCGCAAGTCCGCCCCCGTGATACGCGAATACGCCCAGGCCTTCGACAAGATGGTGGCCGAGGACCGCGCCCGCAACCTCGCCGACCTCGAAGCCCTCAACCAGATGCTCGCACTCTGAGCAACTATCCACTAAATCCGCTAAGATATTGCTGAAGCATTGCTAAGTTATTGCTAAGTTATTGCTAAGTTATTGCTAAGATACTGCAAATAAACGTTTTGCTGTTTTTAATTGCAAAACGCGAAAATATGTATTATCTTTGCAGTCGCAAATGGTATTCCCTGGCTCAAGAGTGAGCCGCGACGTTTCGTCAGGGAATGGAATGAAGTTGTTTAAATAACTTCAAAATAGGGAATCCGGTGAGAATCCGGAACAGTACCCGCTGCTGTAAGTTCCACGAATTCTGAGTTTCAAACAGGATTCATACGCGGTCGCAGAAGCCATTGGAGCAGGTCTCCGAGAAGGCGCGTCTCGCAGGAATAAGTCAGAAGACCTGCCATTGCGATATATACACGCGCCTGCGGGACTATGGGCTACGGATTTCCTGATAAAATGCTTGTTACATCCCGTCTGCGCGTACATACGTACGGCCGACGGGATTTTTTGGCTCCGGACACTTCAGGACTCGATACTCATCGAGATCCGGTTCATGCCACGCCCCTCTGCCGTCACAACGGAACTAACAGACCGGCATGACATTGAAATCCATCACATTACTTCTGATATCGAGTGCCGCAACGGCGCCCACCTATCTCGCGTCCGCATCCGAACGGACCGACACCGCCGGCCGCAACCTGCAGGAACTTGTTGTCACAGCCCGGAATAAGTCGGAGGACGTGATTCCTGTGCAGACCCTGCAGGGCGACGAACTGCAGCGTCTCAACAGCAACAGTATCGCCGACGCGCTGCGGTACTTCGCAGGCGTGCAGGTCAAGGATTACGGCGGCGTCGGCGGCATCAAGACCGTTAACATCCGCAGCATGGGCACCAACCATACGGGCGTGGTTTACGACGGAGTGGAGCTCGGCAACGCCCAGAACGGCCAGATAGACCTCGGCCAGTTCTCGCTCGACAACATCGAGTCGCTGTCACTCTACAACGGCCAGAAAAGCCAGATACTGCAGCCGGCAAAGGATTTCGGCTCAGCCGGCACCATCTACATCCATACCCGGACCCCTCACTTCGAGGAGGGTGAGAACTATCACGCCCGTGCAGCGATACGCTTCGGTTCATTTGACCTGATAAATCCGTCGGTTCTCGCCGAGATACGCCTCGGCCGCAACGTCAACGCCTCCTTCAGCGCCGAATGGCTGAATTCCAGCGGCAAATACAAATTCAGATACCGCCGCGTCAACCCGGCCGGCGAACTGGCATACGACACAACGGCCGTGCGCCAGAACGGCGACATCAACGCAACCCGACTCGAACTCAACCTGAACGGCACCCTCAAAAAAGGAGACTGGAATTTCAAGGTCTATAACTACAATTCGGAACGCGGAGTACCCGGGGCAATCGTCAACAACGTGTGGCGCCGAGGCGAACGCATCTGGGACACAAACTCTTTCGCTCAGGGACGCTACCGGGGCGATTTCGGACGATTCATAACACTTAACAACCTAAAATATGCCTCTTACAGAACCCATTATGTCAACAACGACGACAAGCAGGTGAAGATTGACAACCTGTACCGCCAAAAGGAGATTTACTTCTCGACTGCTAACCAATATTCGATTTTTGACTGGTGGCACGTGTCGCTGAGCTACGACTTTATGTGGAACGACCTGAACGCCGACATGTACGGATTCGCCAAACCGGACCGCTTCTCACATTTCGTCAGCGGCGCCACCGCCATCAACCTGCCCCGCTTCAAGCTGCAAGCCAGCGCACTCGGCACTTTCATCCACGACCGTCTCAAGGGTCAGGAATCGCCCAAGGACAAGCAGGAGTTCACCCCGGCCGTGTTCGTTTCCGGATATCCGCTGCGCTCACCCGACTTCTCCATCCGCGCATTCTACAAGAAGTCGTTCCGGATGCCGACGTTCAACGACCTTTACTACGCCGACATGGGAAACTCCAAGCTAAACCCGGAGCGTGTCACCCAGTATAACTTCGGCATCCTGTACGACCGCGTGCGCCGGCGCGTGGTCAACACCATCCGCATCGGCGCCGATGTCTATTACAATACGGTGCGTGACAAGATCGTGGCATACCCCAAAGGGCAGCAGTTCCGCTGGACCATGCTCAACCTCGGCCGTGTACGCATCAAGGGCGTGGACGTCACCGCACTTGTGACGGTCAATCCGGTAAGCGACCTGATGCTGACACTTCGCGCCCAATACACATTCCAGCGCGCCATCGACGTCACGGACCCCTCTGACAACTATTACCGCGACCAGATTCCATACATACCGCGCAATTCGGGCGCCTGCGTGTTCAACGCCTCGTGGCACGGTTGGAACCTTAACTATTCATGGATTTATGTGGGCGAACGCTATAACCAGCAGGAAAACATCAGGTACAACTACACGCAGCCGTGGTACACCTCCGACGTATCCATTAGCAAGAACCTCAAGATCAAGAAAGTGTCGCTGCGCGCCATGGCCGAGATAAACAACCTGCTGAGCCAGGACTATGACGTGATCATCAACTATCCGATGCCAAAGCGCAACTTCAGATTCACTATCGTGGCAGAAATATGAGAATGAAATCCATAACATATATCATTACCTTATCAATGACGCTGTTCCTTGCCGGATGCCGCCACGACGAGTTAGTGGTGCCTACGGAATACGACATCATCAACGACGTGCCGGACCCGGAGACCTCAATCCGAGGCTTTTACTTAGTGAACGAGGGCAACATGGGGTCCAACAAATGCACGCTCGACTATTTCGACTATTTCACCGGTCTGTACGCGCGCAACTTCTACGCCGAGCGCAATCCTAACGTAATCAAGGAGCTTGGCGACGTAGGCAATGACATAGGCATATACGGTTCGAAGCTGTATGTGGTGGTGAACTGCTCGCACAAGGTGGAGGTGCTTGACAGCCACACCGGCACGCGCTTAGGCCAGGTGGACATCCCGAACTGCCGTTACGTGCGATTTTACCGTGGCAAGGCATACGTCAGCTCGTATGTGGGTCCGGTGCTGATTGACCCCGACGCCCCGAAGGGAGCCGTGTATGAGGTCGATACTACATCGCTGAAAGTCACCAGGAAGGTATCGGTAGGTTATCAGCCGGAGGAAATGGAAATTGTCGACGATTATATGTATGTGGCCAATTCCGGCGGATACCGAGTCCCGAACTACGACAATACGGTGTCGGTGATTCAGATGGTGGATTTCAAGCAGGTGCAGCAGATTCCGGTGGGCATCAACCTGCACCGTCTCAAGAAGGATCGGTACAACAAGCTGTGGGTCACGTCGCGTGGCGACTATCAGAGCCGGCCATCGCGTATGTATGTCCTTGACAAACGCCGGGGCTACAACCAGATGATAGTTACCGACACCCTCCCCTTCGGCGTGTCGAACATGGCCATTCGGGGAGACTCCCTCTATTTCTATTCCACCGAGTGGAACAACTACACCCAGTCCAACACCATCACCTACGGTATAGTCGACGTACGTACCAAGCGACTCGTTTCCGACAACTTCATAACCGACGGCACGGATAAGGAGATTACGATTCCTTACGGCATCGCCGTGCATCCGGAGACCGGCGACATCCTCGTGACGGATGCCAAGAACTATGTATCGTCGGGCACACTCTATTGCTTCGACCGCCAGGGCCGCAAGAAATGGAGCGTACGCACCGGCGACATACCGGCCCACATCACATTCCTAAAACGCCAGGACCATGAATAAGATGCTGTATTTCATATTCACGGCGTTGCTGTTCACGTCCTGCACGCACGATGTCCAGATGGTCAACTTAGGCATCGATGACGATTACTATGTGTACCGGATGAAGAAGCTGAAACTCGAATCCGCGTACACCGGCAGCGAATACCGATGGACCCTCACTTCGCCCGACGGCGCCACTACCGAGGTATCCGACAGCCCGGAGTATATCTTCATGGAAGCGGAGGAGGGGCTGTATCACATGACTTTCGACATCATTGACGATGACACTCCCTATCACCATGAGTTTACCGTCACGGTGATGCACGAGGAGGTGGAATACAGTCCCTGGATTACGAAGGTGTACGAGTATTGTCCGGCTCCGGGCCAGTTCGTCAACGAGATGCCCCAGTATGAGGAGGGCGACACATACGCCGACATCCTGCAGAAATGCGAGGAATCCATCTCGGGCAAAAACGACGTGATGATCTCACTTGGCGGTTACGGCGGCTATGTCACCTTCGGGTTCGACCATACCGTGGTGAACAGGCCGGGCAAGAAGGATTTCCGCATCTGGGGCAACGCCTTCTACGAGCTGTTGAACCCCGACGAAAAGGGAGGTTCGGCCGAGCCGGGCATCGTCATGGTGAGTTATGACGTGAACATGAACGGCATCCCTGACGATCCGTGGTATGAATTAGCGGGGAGTGAATACCGTAAGCCAGAGACATTCCATAATTATACGCTCACCTACCGGCGTCCCGCCATTGGGAATGTTCCGGAACCCGACGACTCCGGATACCTGACGGATGTAACCTACATCCCATGGTCTGACTCACGCGGCGACAGCGGCTTCATGGCCCGTAACGTGTTCCATACGCAGGACTATTGGCCCCGCTGGACAGATTCGGACACTATCAGCTTTACGGGTACCCTATTAGCCCCAAACGCCGTGGACACCAGCGGTCAGGGGACGTACTACGTGCTTTACAGCTACGACTGGGGATATGTGGACAACCATCCAAACGATTTCGCCGACCTCAACTCGTTTGACATCGACTGGGCCGTGGACGCCGACGGCAACCAGGTCTCCCTGCCGGGCGTGGACTTCATCCGTGTGTATACGGGTCTGAACCAGCAGTGCGGATGGCTGGGAGAGACTTCCACCGAGATATGCCGCGGTCAGGACCTCCACATCCCGGACCCCGCCACCATCATCCCGGATGATCCTGTAGCAAACCGCAATCGCAAATGAATTAAACAACAATAATTACAATATGAAAAAACTATTACTCACAACAATGCTTCTGTTTACCTCGGCCGGCGCCGTCATGGCCGAAAAGGTGGACTTCGACAAGATAGTCCATTGGGCAGGCACCGGCGAGAACCGCGCCGCACTGGTAATTCAGTTCAACGACGGCAAGGATGATGTAGCGTACGTGTGGGGCTACCGCTGGAACGGCACGGCTTCGGGCGAGGACATGCTGCGCGAAGTGGCGGCATGCAGCAGCTCGCTGTCGGCCCTGGTGCAATACACCGGTTCGATGGGCAGTACTCTCGACGGCATCGGGATTAGTGCCAATCGCAAGCTGCTCGATCATCTGGAGTATGACTTCCAGAGCGCGGCCATCGACGGCCAGGTGTCGTTCGGATACTTTGAGCCTAATTCGCTGATGGGTCAGACATCGGCTCCGGGCAACGAAACTCCGCAATTGGTCAAGACAGCCATAGAAGCTTCCAAGACCAAGGGAATTATAGAGCACCCTCTAAACGCGCGCCGTTACGGCTACCCGGCATACGACTATGACTTCTGGCTGTTGAGCGCCAATCACAAGGAGGACCCTGACCTACACTGGCAGGCAGGCTGGTACAATGGTTACTGGAGCTACTGGATCGGCTCAGAGGGTCAGGAACTCTCCGACGCTTCCTATTCGGGGCTCGGCATGTCGTCGGCACAGCTTACCCCGGGCAGCGTCAATCTGTGGAACTATGCCTCCGATATGGTAAACTGGGAGAATAATCCCGGTCCAAGCTCGAACTTAGACTATGCCATGACCGATTATGGTGAAAAAATGATACCGCATGAACCGGAACCATACGCCGTCGACTTCGACAAAATCAAATACTGGGCAGGCGAAGGCGAGAAATATGCAGCTCTTGTCATAAAATTCAACGACGGTAAATCACCCGACTGTCTTGTGACCGGCTACCGTTGGAGCGGAGGCTGGGACGATACCGTCAGCACCATGATCACCAATGTACTGAACGGTGACAAGGCGTTCCACGTCACCCTCGAGAACGGCGTTATCGTCTCCATCGGCTATGACACCGACTGTGACGGCGTGATCAGCGGAGATGACCACAACATGGCGTCAGGCAAATGGGACATTTATGCCGATTACCGCAACGAACCGGAAATATATAAAGTGACCGGGGCTTCGTTCGTCAATCCCCGCGCCGTGATAATCCTGACCTGCACCCCTGCAGGCAAAGAACCCGATTACACCATCGAAAACCCGACATACATCGAGAAGGCCGATATCCCCGATGATCCGGACAATCCCGATAACCCCGATAACCCCGACAATCCGGATCAACCCGGCGCCGTGGAGGATGTCGACACTGCCGCCCCGAGCGTCAAAGCCTCTGCAGACGGCACTGTCATACTGAGCGGTTGCAACGGTTATGTCTTCACCATCTACGACTTATCGGGCCGGGAGGTATCGTCATTCGGATGCCATGACGATGTCATGACATATAATCCCCGCACAGGCAAAGGCCTGTTCATAATCCAAGGAAAATCCAAAAACAAAATAATAACTTTAAAGTACATCGTAAAATGAAAAAACTGTGTCTAATGCTTGCAGCGCTATGCGTGCTGACACTTGGGGCCGTCATCATGGAACCCAAGATGCAGCAGGGCAAAGCGCCCAAGACGGTTCAGGGCGTGGACTATCGCTCCACGTTGCCTGCAGACATGCAGAAAGTTGCCGCACAGAGCGATTATCCGGAAGATCCCGGCGATCTCCCCGTGCCTGAAGGCGATTTCACTTTCGACATGATCGAGAGCTGGGCCGGCGAAGGCTCGAACCAGGCCGCACTGGTGATCCAATGGAACGACTCGAAAGAGACCTCTGCTTTGGTATTCGGCTATCGCTGGAACGGACAGGCCACTGGCGCCGACATGATTCGCGCGGTCGTTGCCGCCAATCCGCAGCTGTATGGTCTGATTCAGTATACCAACGTCAGTTCTCCTACTGACCCCAACGGTGGCTACACCATCAATGGTTTCGGATGGGATAATGACGCGGATGGCGACATCGCGCTGATCGACACCGGCAACGGCAACCAGGTATATGAGTCGGAAAACGGTCTGTTCATCCATCCTCGTGGCTACGTGCCCGGTCAGGGTGGAAGCTCGGACTATGACTACGACAACTGGAAGGCCCGCGATACCGACGACTTCTGGGGCGCCGGATGGTACATCAGCTATTGGAGCTACTGGGTAAAGGAGGGACAGGCCGATTCGTTCGGCTATTCTGGCTGGGGCGCTTCGGGCCGCGTGCTGCAGAACGGCAGCTGGGACGGCTGGAACTTCTCGCTGAACATGATGCCAAGCGACTGGAAGAAATTCAAAGCCGCTCCCTCTCCCATTCCCGATGGAGCCAAGACCGAATTCAAAGTCAATGGCATTTATTATGAGCTGAAGAACTATCAGAACAAGACTGTGTCGGTAGTGGCGCCCCGCGACATCGAGGGCGAGACTCTCACACAATATAACGGCGTCGTGACCGTACCGGCCAACTTCACCGACAACGGCATCACCTACAAGGTGACCGCCATAGACAACGAGGCCTTCAAGGGAAGCCAGGTGACGTCGGTCACTCTGCCTAAGAGCGTGACAGGCATAGGCAAGAGCGCATTCGAGGGTTCTTCCCTCACGACACTGGCTGTGGCTAAAGCCGACGGTACGACTGTATCTGCAGGCACCGACCGTTTCGACCATGTCACCAAGCTAGGAGACGCCGCCTTCAAGGGTTGCGCTGCTTTCAAGGACATGTTCTACCCCGCGTCCGTCAAGAACCTCGGGACTTCAGTGTTCGCCGGCACCGGCATCGAGACCGTGACGATCCCCTCTCATGTAGAGACTGTGGGCGAAGGTGCCTTCGCCGATTGCCGACAGCTCAAGAACGTGGAACTTCCCAAGGCTCTTAAGACCGTTGATTCCAAGGCATTCGCCGGATGCGATGCCCTGGTCAGCGTTAAGTGCGTGGCTACGTCGCCTATTTCCATCTCCGACGACACTTTCAGCGCCACCGCTTATCAGACCGCCACGCTGAGCGTGCCTGTAGGATTTTCCAATGCCTATAAGGCCGCCACAGGCTGGAGCAACTTTGCCAATTACGCCGAATTCGTGCTTAGCGTCGAGATCAACGACCGTTTCGTGGCCAACGGCATTTCTTACCGCGTTACCTCGATGGCCGGCGGCGCCAAGACCGCCTGCGTCACATACATGCCTATAGACGGTCCCTCCGACCGTACGAAACTCAAGGCCGCCAACGCCGCATATACCGGCGAAATCAATGTGCCCGACCGGGTGAATTACCAGAACATCGAATTCAAGATTACGGCCGTGAACGACAGCGCATTCTTCGAGGCATCGAAAATCACCAAGCTTTCTCTGCCCGATGCAATCGCCGGCATAGGCAAAGCCGTTTGTTTCGATTGTACGGGCATGACCGAAATCAAGTTCCCTGCCAGTCTCAAGGAATTAGGCGACTATGCGCTGGCTTACACCAAAATCAGTACCGCCTCGCTTCCCGAAGGGTTCGAGAAGATCGGCGTCCGCTCGTTCATGTCTTGCTCGGCCCTCGCTTCGGTTACTCTTCCCTCCACGCTGAAGACCATCAGCGACTACGGCTTCTATGGTAGCAAGCTAACCGAAATATCCATTCCCGACGGCGTGGAGACGTTGGGAATCAATGTATTCCAGAGCAACTCCGCCTTAAAGACAGTGAAACTGCCCGCCGGGCTCACAGCCATTCCGAACAGTTTCTTCTCCGGCTGTTCTTCGCTGGAAAACGTCTCAATTCCCGAGACCGTCACGGAAATCAAGGCTGCGGCATTCTCAGGCTGCTCAAAGCTTAGGATGGATATCCCCTCAGGCGTTTCAAAGCTTGGCTCGGAAGTATTCAAGAGCTGTACTTCGCTTGAGACAATGACAATACCCGACGCCATCAAGGAAATACCGAACTCCTTGTTCGACCGCTGCACCTCGCTGAAAAGCGTGACGATGGCTCCCGACGTGACGGTTTTGGGTCAATATGCTTTCAATGGTTGCACCAAACTTGCCGAAATCAAGTATTCAGGTTCACAGCTCGCGGGGGTTCCTGCCAAGGCTAACGAACAAGGTAACATCGTGACATTCCCCGCAACTCTGACCGAAGTGGGCAACTATTGCTTCGACAAGTGCACGTCAATCTCCGGCTTCAAGCTTAACGACGGTCTGAAACGTATCGGCAACTATGCCTTCGCCGACAATAAGTCTATCACTGAAATCGAAATTCCCGAGACTGTGACTTATCTGGGCAGTTATTTCATCAAGGCCACCGGCGTCACCAAGCTGACAATCCCCGCTTCCGTGACTTATATGGGCTCTTATCTTGCACAGAACTGTACCGGAATCACCTTCTATATCTGCAATCCCAAGCCGATCTCGTGCCAGAGCACTACTTTCAGCCCCAGCGGATATAGCGGCACCTCGACCCTGTGGGTTCCAACCGGCAGCAAGAGCGCATACGAGGCTGCAAACTATTGGAAGAAGAACAAGATCGAGTCTCCCTCCGTCACGAAGCTGACGGCTGGCAACGACATCGAGTCGACCGTGAACCATGGAATCACCACGCTGCGCATTCCATTCTCATTCGAATGCGACACCGAGGGTCTGCCCGCACAGTTCGTAAAGGCCAACTCCATGGCCGTGGCCCAGACTTCGGCCATGACACTCAATTATAAGGATGCCTCCGGCAACGCCGCCGAAGCCACCCTGACGTTAAGTAACGGCAAGCTCGTGGCCGAAGGTCTCGACCTGAAGAAGGGCGTGGCATACAACGCTACCATAACAGCCGTTACCGCCGACGGCAAATCACTGACTTCGCCCGAATTCCCCATAAGCCGCGGCACGGCAAGCATACCCGAGGAAGTGAAGGTATGGTATGGCGACGGACCGGATCATGTGCAGGTTGTGATGCGCTTCAACGACGGCAAAGGTGTGGAGAACATCACTGCCGGAGTCAGGTTCACGGCCCCAGCTTCCGTGGAGTCCGTCATGGAGACTCTTGTACGGAACGACCGCCGCTTCTACGCGCTTAAGAATTCCGGCAAGTTCATCGGATACGGCTTCGACCTGAACGGCGATAACGTAATCGGCCTTACCGGCTCCTCGGCTCTGACGGGCCAGAACGGTGTCTTCACCGCCGAATCAGCCGAAACCGTTACACCCGAGCAGACCTATGACCACTGGGCTCAGAACGACGACGGCTCCACATGGAAGGCATTCCGTGGCGAGGACTACAGTTACACGCTGTCGGCATGCGACAAGGTACAGGCCAACGACCTGCTGCTGCTTGACTACACATCGGCCGCACTGCCCGAGCCCTTCCAATATTTCACATATATAGAGAATGCCGAGACCGTGGGCGCCTGGATTCCCGAAGGCATGAAGATCGCCATCGCCGACGAGGCTTACGTGCCCGTGCTTCTTAATGTGGGCGCAGGCAATTCGCTGCGTTCGCTCAGCTGGCGTTATCTCGACGCCACCGGCAAGACCGACACTAAGATCATATCACGCGCTACCCTGACCGATCCGGCTAAGGGCAATACTCAGGCAAAGCTGACATTCGGCAACAATGTGGGTGACGCTTATCTCAGCGTCCGCGCAAATATCTCGACTGGAAATCTTGACTACACTGATCCCGTCAAGGTGGCTGTGACGGCTCCTGAGATTCCCGTGACCTCCATATCGTATGGTTATGGCGAGAACGGTTATGACGCTCACTTCACTGAAGTGTTCCAGCCTGAATTCGTGATTGAACCGGCCAACGCCACCTATACACAGTTCACGTACTCCACAAGCGACCGCAGCATCGCCACCGTAGCCAACACCGGAAAAGTGACATGCGCCCGCAAAGAAGGCTCGGCCGTAATCTCGGCCACATACGCTTTCAATCCTGAGGTCAAAGCTGACTTCAATGTTAACGTGGCATGGCGCAAACCCATACAGAAGATTGATATCGAGGGTGTGGAAGGTGATGTCATCACTCTCAACCCCAAACATCTGATCGGTCTGATCGGCAAATTCACCCCCGCCGACGCCGACATCAGGGATTTTGACGTCACTCTCGAGGGTGCGGGCGACCGCAGCGACCTTTCGAAACTGATCGCTTCGATGTACAAGGTGAACTATTGGGACGAGAACAACGAGCGTATGCCCTTCTATGAGCTGAACGGACACCACGCCGGCGAATGCAAGGTAATACTCAAGGCCAAGGATGGTTCGAACTACACTCGCGAATACGCGCTGAAAGTAGTGGATCAGGACCGCACACCGGTGGCCGAGAACACCTACCTCGACGGTACTATCATCCTGAACGAGGAATGGTTCGGCCATACCAACGGCGGCATGAACTTCGTGACCAAGGACAAGGAGATGATGTACCAGGTATACGAGCGTGAGAATCCGGGCATGTCGTTCGGCTGTACGTCGCAGTACGGTACAATCTGGAACGACAAACTGCTGATTGCGTCGAAGCAGGCTGCCGACGGCGGCGATCCGCTGCCGGGAGGAGGCCGTCTCGTTGTGGCCGACGCCAGGACATTCAAGCGTCTGGGCAGCATCGACGAAATCAAGCTGGACTCCGAGGGACGCAGCGGCGACGGCCGTGCCATTGCAGGTGCAACTCCCGACAAGGTGTATATGGGTACTCACCAGGGTATATACGTGATCGATCTGAACCAGATCAAGGTTACGGGCAAGATCGGCACCGAAAGCGCTAACGCCGACCTGTATTCCGGTCAGATCGGTGATATGGTCAATGCAGGCCAGCATGTTTTCGCCATCAAGCAGAACACCGGCGTGTTTGTAATCGACGTCAACACCGACAAAATCGTCAAGACCATCGAGGACGCCAACGTACAGGGCATCACCATAAGCGCCGACGGCAATGTATGGGTTGCTTCGCTCTCCGACAATAAGAAGGCTTCGCGATTCGTATGCATTGATTCCGAGACTCTGGAGGAGAACACAGACCTCAGCGTCGAGATGCCTGAATCCATCGGTACCGTAACCTGCGGATGGGGGGCATGGCGCACCACTCAGTTCTTCGGAACCAACAGCCGGAACGTCCTCTGGTTCTCGCCTGGAAGCAGTGTTTCGAACGGCGGAGCCGGTCGCTTCTATTGCTGGGAAATCGGCTCGGATCCCTCTGACCTCAAACCGGTGTTCGATCTCAACGATCCCGTACTGCCCGGCCATAACAGGAACGTAGCCCAGGCCACTTACGGCACATCGCGCTATGATGACCGCACGGATGAGCTCATCGTAATGACGACCGAATACAAGGCTTCGGGTCACTACCGTTTCAACTGGACTCACTTCGTGGACGCCAAGACCGGACAGATCAAGAAGACCATCGACCTTGAGCCTTACTATTGGTTCCAGTCGATGCCTATCTTCCCCGACAAGGAGGATGCCCGTCTGAACGAGGATTTCAATGGCGTAATCATGGGTGTGGACAAGCTGAGCACTATGCCTAACGCAACCACCACCCTGAACCTCCGCACTCTTGTAAACGACCCCGACAACAACGACAATGCGATTGTGTTCACATTGCCAGAAGCCAACACAGAGACCGAAGGCGATGATATTAAACTCAATCTGACTCTTGACAATCACAGACTGACGATCAATCCTACAGACTACGGTCATGGCACGGCTTTGGTCAACGCCATTTCCAATGGCCGCACGGTGACCCTGTCAATTCCCGTCACGGTCGAAAAGAATATGCCTGACGAACCCGATCCTTCCGGCATTGACGAAATTAATGCCCGTTCCATCCGTCTGGTAGGCAATCGTCTGCACATCAAGGGATATGTCGATTCCTCATTCTCGTTGTTCGACGCCACAGGTCTCGAGTTGAATCGATTCACGGTGGACACCGACGAGTTCTGGGCTGCTTTCAACCTCAAACCGGGAGTATATGTGCTTCGCGGAGCCAATACTTCCTACAAGTTCATGGTTCGATAATATTTTTCTTTCTTAGTATGCAGTCCCCGCTGCGAAGTGATTTGCAGCGGGGACATCTTTTTATTCAAAGGAAATGAAGAAAATAATTACAATTCTATTGTTCGCGGCGGCGTTGTCGTCATTCGGCGAGTCGACCGGGTATCGTGACGGTGTATTTATCGTCAACGAGGACTGGTACGGACATCAGAACTCAACCGTCAACTGGATATCCGATGATTGGGAATGGTCCTACCGCGTGTTTCAGCAGGCCAATGAAGGTAAGGAATTAGGTTGCACCAATCAGTATGGCCAGATATATGGCGGCAAGTTCTATCTCATAGCCAAACAGGAGAAAGATCCGGGCGCATCCGTGAAAGGAGGTCGCATCACCGTGGCTGACGCGCGCACCATGAAGTGTCTGTATCAAAGCGCATTGATCGACCCATCGGGCAATCAGTGCGACGGGCGCGGATGTCTAGGCATAGACGAGCATAAACTCTATATCTCCACCAGTAACGGCGTGTGGATATTCGATACCGACAATTATAAAGTCAACGGTATGGTGGAAGGCACGGCCAATCCGAACGGTTCGGACGGCAAACCCAACACCGACCCGTCCGGCTCCCTGTATCATGGTCAGTGCGGTTCGATGGTTCGCGTAGGCAACCGTGTGTTCGTAGCCCACCAGTCCGAAGGTCTGCTGGTGGTTGACCCTGCAACCGACAAAGTGACCGATGTATTGACCATGAAGCCGATATACGACCGGCTTCCCGACCCCGACAATGGCAAGGAAAAGAAAATGCCGGGCATAGGTTCGGTAGTATTGGCCAAGGACGGCTCGGTGTGGATCAGCATTGCGCGTGACATCCAGGGCACCGGTGCCACGCTACCTTACCTGATGCGTGTGAATCCCATTACTTTGGAACAGACGGTCCTCGAAGTTCCCGACGGTTACTATCCTCCGTCAAACAGCTGGTATGCCTGGACCCCCGACGGTTTCTGCGCTTCCGCAAAAAACAATGTGCTATACTGGAACGGAGGTTCCAACTCATGGTTCTCCGGCTCCAAGGTATTCAAATACGACATTGACAGAAAGGAATTTTCCAAGATCATTGACCTGGACCGGGAAGCCGAGGAACAGGGCCTGGATTCCAAGACCCGCTGGAGCATCTACGGTTGCTCAATGCGCGTGCATCCCGTCACCGACAGGCTGTACATCTCATTGTTCCACAATTTTCAGAATCCCACGTACAAACTGCGCGTCACCGATGCCGACGGTGAAACGGTGAAGGAAGTGGACATGATTTCCAATTACTGGTTCCCGTCGTTGCCTGTATTCCCGGACAATTTCGCACCCGAGGCCCATAATCCTGGAGAAATCGTCCTTGATGGTTCCGCACCCTGGAGTATTCCATTGCAGGGACTGTTTACCGATTCCGATTCGATGGAATCGGCCATCGTGGTGAACGTGACCGGTGTCAGCGATCCGGATGCCTTTTCAGCTGTTGTCGAGAATGGCAACATCGTTGTCATGCCTGTCAACCTGAATGGTCTGCAATCAGGCACCATCAATCTGAAGGCCAACAGCAACGGTCAGCTTGCCTCCATGACGCTGACCGTCCGCTTCCCATCCTCAGGCATCGACCAGATTGAATCCGAGGATGCACAGACCACATATTACACCTTAGACGGTCAGAAACTTTCCTCCCGTCCCTCCACACCCGGCATCTACATCCTGCGCACTCCCTCCTCCACCAGTAAGATCATAGTGCGATAAACATTTACATAATCTCATAACAGAAGCCGCTAAAACTGATTTGTTGACGCAAATTAGTTTTAGTGGTTCTTTTTCAAGATTTATGTTAAGCGTAAAAAATGATGCCCTTTACAAATAACAACCGCGGTTGTCGAAACCACGGTTGTTATTAATACATCGTCCCTTAAATGCTGATTAATTCGGGAAATTAATAAGGTCGAAATACATAGCTCTTGTTGGAGAGTGTCTGTCTTTTTCGGAAAGAAACATAAATCCGCATTTCTCATAAAAAGGCACGGCTGCAGCGTATGCGTCAACAGTAATGAAACGACAAGCACTCCTACGCATTGTCGCGAATATATGTTTTACCTGCAAGAGAATAGCACGACCTATCTGCTTGCCAGCGTAATCTTTGGATACTGCAAGACGGCCGATTTTGACTGCCGGATATTCCTTGCGCCGTTTTGAATTGGCAACACGGCGGTTAAGTCGATTCCATAGCTTCTTTTCGTCTGGGTCAACCACAATCTTATCGTTGAGCAAGCTATAATATGCAACAGTCTTGCCTGCCTCGTTGTCTTCGAGCAGATATGTCAACGCCATCATCGACTTGAAGTAGTTGATTGCATCGGAAAACAAAAAGTCATTCAAATCGGCATCGCCGCAATCGAATGACTTTATTTGAGTGTCGGCATCTATCTGCCGAAAAGTAAACTTGCCAAAGTCCATAATTACATAGGGAATGTACTTATGGCTTTGAACGCCTCATACGCCTTTCTTGCCGCTTCCTTTTCAGCCTTGCTGACAGGAGCGGGATTCGCCATTCTTCTGGCAAAAACTTCGGCGTCTTTGCCCCTTAATACCGGGGTTTCTTTGATAGGTCGTGCCATATCTATACTCCTTTGTATATTATTTGGTTACAAAGATACAACAAATTTCTGACATATAGAGTTGTAAATTCAAAATTTCTTGCAAATTTGATTGCCACAAAAACTGATTTGTTGACGCAGATTAGCTTTAGCGGCTTCAAAGTGTTATATTTGCAGAGGAATTGTGAAACGTAAAAATCATTCAATTATGGGACAGTCGGTAAAAATACACATCCAGAGAATAGGGGTTATGGTCGCGATAATGTTTTCGGCATTAATGGCTCATGCCGAGAGCATTTATGACATCGCTGATTTCTATACCGTGAACAAGCCGGAATCGGGCACGAAAGCCATCGGCAAGTATGACAAGACCATTGAGGTGGAATATCTGCTGACACCAACACGACTGAATACCGGCAAATATATCGTCGAAGTAAAGAAGATAGGCGACAATCTGTATCAGATCCGTGACAAGAACTATCAGTTCCGGGGCCGCGACATCTGCATCGAGACCCGCTTCTGCCACGAATGGACCTCCTTCTCCGAGGAAGTCGTCCTCATCGTCGACTCCAATTACGGCTACACCAAAGGCAAACTCATCTTCGACTGACTCCTATCTAATAACTATAGCGGGCACGCCTGATGGAGGCGCGCCCGATTGTTGTATAGGGTTGATGTGATTCGAATCGGTTACTTCAAGGCGGCGAGGGCGGTGCGGATTGCTGCGAGCTTCTCCTCGGCGTCGGCTTTCTTCTTGCGCTCTACGGCCACGACGGCTTCGGGGGCGTTGGCCACGAAGCGCTCGTTGGCCAGCTTCTTCTCCACGCCGGCCAGGAACTTGGTGTAGTATTCCAGATCCTTGTTCAGCTTGGCCAGTTCCTCCTCGACGTTGATCTTGCCTTCCAGCGGAACGCTGTACTCGGTTGCTCCCACAATGAACGCCGATGCCGTAGGCTTCTTCTCCTCTACCTCCACTATGGCGGTCAGATTGCCCATCTTGGTCAGTACGCTGTCCATATCGGCGTTGCGCGGGCCCTTCACATCCAGTTCCAGAGCTTCCTTCTGCGGAATCTGCTTCTGTTTGCGGATGGTGCGGATACCGGCCACTGTCTCCTTCAAAGTCTCGAAGTCGGCGATAATCTTGGCGTCGGCCTCGGTACCCACAGGCATCTTGGCGTACATGATGCTCTCGCCGTCCTTGCGCTCTGCCAAGTGCTGCCACAGCTCCTCAGTGATGAACGGCATGAAGGGATGCAGCATACGCAGCAGCATGTCGAAGAAACGCAACGTAGCGTCGTACGTAGCCTTGTCCACCGGACTGCCGTATGCAGGCTTGATCACCTCGAGATACCATGCCGAGAATTCGTCCCAGAACAGCTTGTACACTGCCATCAGGGCCTCCGAAATACGGAACTTGCCCATCAGGTCCTCGACCTCGGTGGCTATGCTCTGCAGCTTTGCCTCGAACCATTCCACAGCCTTGGCCGAGCTGGCGGGCTGCTCTATGTCTGCTACCTCCCAGCCCTTGATCAGTCGGAACGAGTTCCAGATCTTGTTGCAGAAGTTACGTCCCTGCTCGCACAGCGAGTCATCGTACATGATGTCGTGTCCCGCCGGTGCCGCCAGCATGATACCCATGCGCACGCCGTCGGCTCCGAATTTCTCTATAAGCTCCAGCGGGTCGGGCGAGTTACCGAGCGACTTCGACATCTTGCGGCCCAGCTTGTCGCGGACTATTCCGGTGAAATAGACGTTGTTGAATGGCTTGTCGCCGGCAAACTCATATCCGGCTATGATCATACGCGCCACCCAGAAGAAAATGATGTCCGGAGCGGTCACCAGGTCGGTGGTGGGATAATAGTATTTGAATTCCCTGTTGTCGGGATCCAGTATGCCGTTGAACAGCGACACGGGCCAGAGCCACGACGAGAACCAGGTGTCGAGACAGTCGGGATCCTGCTTCAGGTCAGCGAGAGTCAGCGATCCGTCGCCCGTCTTCTCGATGGCCTTGAGCAACGCCTCCTCCTCGTTTTCGGCCACGACGTAGCCCCCCTTGGGCAGATACCATGCCGGGATGCGGTGACCCCACCATAGCTGACGCGATATGCACCAGTCCTTGATGTTCGTCATCCAGTGACGGTAGATGTTCTTGAACTTGGAGGGCACGAACTTGATGTCGTCGGTCTCAACGGCATTGAGGGCCGGCTTGGCAAGTTCCTCCATCTTGACGAACCACTGCATCGACAGCTTTGGCTCAATCACGGCGTCGGTACGCTCGGAGTGGCCAACCTTGTTAACGTAGTCCTCTACCTTTTCCACCAGATCGGCAGCCTTCAGGTCCTCCATAATCTGCTTGCGGACATCGAAGCGGTCCATGCCCACGTACATGCCGCCGGCTTCGGAGATGGTGCCGTTGTCGTTGAATATGTCTATCGAGGGGAGATTGTATTTCTCGCCCAGCATGTAGTCGTTCACGTCATGAGCCGGAGTCACCTTAAGGCATCCGGTACCGAAGTCCATCTCCACGTAATCGTCCATGATGATGGGCACCGAGCGGCCTACCAGGGGCACGATGACGCGCTTCCCCTTCAGCCAGCCGTAACGCTCGTCGTTCGGGTTGACGCAGACAGCGGTATCGCCCAAGATGGTCTCGGGACGCGTGGTGGCCACGACGATATACTTGTCCTCGTCGCCCTCCACCTTGTAGCGCAGATGGAACAGATGGCTCTGCTCCTCCTTATATATCACCTCCTCGTCGGAGAGGGCGGTCAGCGCCTTGGGGTCCCAGTTCACCATGCGCACGCCACGGTAGATCCATCCCTTTTCATACAGCTTGTTGAACACGCGGATCACCGACTTGGACAGTTTCTCGTCCATGGTGAAGGCGGTGCGTTCCCAGTCGCACGAAGCGCCCAGGGTGCGCAGCTGCTTCAGGATGATGCCGCCGTACTTGTGCGTCCAGTCCCACGCATGCTTCAGGAATTCCTCGCGGCTCAGGTCCTGCTTTTTGATGCCTTCCTCGGCCAGTTTGGCCACAACCTTGGCCTCCGTACTGATGGCGGCATGGTCGGTGCCCGGCACCCAGCAGGCGTTCTTGCCCAGCATTCGTGCGCGGCGCACCAATATATCCTGTATAGTATTGTTCAGCATGTGGCCCATGTGCAGCACTCCTGTCACATTGGGCGGCGGGATAACGATGGTATATGGCTCGCGCTCGTCGGGCTCGGAATGGAACAGTCCGTGCTCCATCCAGTAGGCATACCATTTGTCCTCTACGTCCCGCGGATCGTATTTGGTGGCTAATTCGTTCATCTTTCGTTGAAAATATTGCCGGAGTCGCAAACCATGACACTTCCAGTCATACCGCAACTCCCTAATTTAGCGCAAAATTACAAAAAAATCCTTGTATTATGAAAAACAGAACAATCTTTACGATTTTTGACCGGAATCCGTCAGGCTATTTCTTTGCATCGTTTGCATCGTGCCTAACGATAATTGCCATGCGAATCAATATAGGAGGCCAAAGATCCAAAGAGGGAGGGTCTTTGCAAATCCGAATTCTATGTCGTCCTTTACAACAAACCCGTCATCGGCATCGCGAAGCTGACGGCGCGTCTTATTACGGCCCCCGATCTCAAACGTATGGCCCGCTATACGGAAATCAGAGATTTTTGAAGCCCGAACGTCCGAGACCACTCTAACCTGATTATAGAAGAAGGTTTCGCGCATATTCCCGATATCCGGAGTGCCGGAGGCCGAGAGAGCATACATCAGATTGGGGTTGTCGATATACACTTTCTCGACTTTCCCAAGTCCTCTCATACCGCCGGTGTCATCTCGCAACTGTCCGATCATTCCTGCTTTTTCAAGATAGAAGAGATAATCCGGCACATCGTTCTTGCTCACCTTGAGTTCGGCGGCAAGATTGGAGTTGTTAGGCTTATAAGGCGCAAGCGAGGAAATGACTGCCATCATTTTCTTAAGCTTGTTGGCGGTGGATACATTCATGCCCGCATATTGGGGTATATCGACTTCCAATGTCTGGGCGATAACCTGCTGCATCCTGATCAGGAAACCGGCCTCTTTTGCAAAAGGATAATAACCGCATTTCAGATATTCGCGCATCAAGGGAATGGGATGCATATCGGCCGGCAATTCAAATTTATTTGCAAGAATGTCATCAATGGAGAGAATAGGAAGATTCATCCCATGAAAAAGGGCAAGATACTCGCGAAAACTCAGTCCCTGAATCTCAAACATCAGAGCACGTCTGCTGAGGTCGGAAAATCCTTTCTTTATGTCAAGAACCGAACTTCCCGTAAATATCAGTTTAAGCGAAGGAAGCCCGTCATAAATCTGCTTCAACTCTCTTGACCATCCTTGATATTTATGGATTTCATCTACAACGAGATGCCTCCCCCCCTCGCGTACGAAATCGGCGGCCAGATCCGCGAGCGAATGGGAAACGAAATAGGAATGGTCGGCCGACACATAAAGCCATTCGTTCCGATCGGCCATTGTCAGCATATATTGCTTCACCATCGTCGATTTTCCTACTCCCCGAGGACCAACGAGACCTACAAGTCGCTCATCCCAAAGGATTTTGTCCCACATATAGCGACGGAACCCGGTCGGTGTATGACGAAGCTCCTGGTTCATGTAATCTATAAGGCTTTGGTGTATCATTCTTTAAGATTTGATTTGACTCTTAGAGTGTGTTTACTTTTAACACGAATTTATATTTTTGATTACTTTTCTTTCCTTCAAAGGTCTTTTTGGTGATTATCGCCAA
>CADBNR010000026.1 GCA_902796035.1 uncultured Bacteroidales bacterium
AACCCCATAACTCCCTCAACGCAAGAGGGAATCTGCCTGACGAATGACCGCCCTATCATTAACATTTATTATTAAACAAGCTCTTAAGCAAGAATAACCCGACTATAATATCATGACTACAAACGAAATGCATATTGACGCGACAGTGCGTAAGCACCGGCGCGTTGATGCCGCCGACGTGCTGCGTGGCTTCGCGGTGCTGGCCATTATCCTGCTCCATTCCATCGAGCATTTCAACTTCTATTCCTTTCCCGACACCTCGTCGCAAAGCAATTTCCTGAATTTCTGCGACAAGGCTATCTGGGACGGTCTGTTCTTCTTGTTCGGCGGCAAGGCATACGCCATATTCGCCATGCTGTTCGGTTTTAGCTTCTTCATCCAGCATGACAACCAGCGTATGCGCGGCAAGGATTTCCGTCTGCGGTTCAGCTGGCGTCTGGTCATCCTGTTCCTTATAGGCAACTTCAACGCGGCGTTCTTTACAGGCGAGATCCTTGTGATGTATTCGCTCATCGGTTTCGTTCTGGTGCTGACCTGCAAGCTTCCTACAAAATGGATTGTCGCCCTTTCCGCCGTCTGTCTGCTGCAGCCCTCGTGCATTTACCAGATAATCCGCGCGTTATATTCGGATTCATATCAGATCATGAGTCTGGATACCGCCGCCTACTGGCAGGCGACTTTCGCCATTCAAAGCACAGGCGACTTCTGGTCTACCGTCAAGGTCAACCTCTGGGAAGGACAGCTGGCATCGCTTGCCTGGGCCTGGGAGCATGGCCGCATATTCCAGACGGCCGGACTCTTTATGGCCGGTATGCTTATCGGGCGTCAGGGATGGTTCCATAAAGAAAACCTGAAATATTGGGGCCGCGCTCTTGCCATAGCCTTGGTATGTTTCTTCCCGCTTCACGGCCTGAATGCCATAGCAGGAGATTATATCACGAATCCCAACCTCAAGACTCCCCTTTTGATACTTGTGTCTTCGCTGGCCAACCTCTCGTTCATGGTCATACTGGTATCGGGTATCCTGTTCGCCTATTATAAAACCAAGGGACTGAGCCGGGCACTTACTTGGCTCATTCCTTACGGCAAGATGAGCATGACCAACTATGTGACGCAGGGTATCATCGGATCGGCTCTGTACTATAACTGGGGTCTGCTCCTGCAGCTCGGCATCACGCCAAGCGTCTTTGTCGGCGTAGCCATATTCATTGTGCAGTACATCTTCTGCCGTTTCTGGGTAGGCCGTCACAACCACGGCCCGCTGGAATACATCTGGAAACGCCTAACTTGGATATGAGCCCAGGAATGTCCTGAGGTTTTGCCTGTTTTGACACTCGGTCCGGAGGGCCGATGCTACTGCACTGTTCTGATGTATCTTAGCCAGCTGTATGGTTTTCTATGGTCGAGATAGTCGGGATTCGCATCGTTGGAGTATGCCTCCCTTTCGAATGAGATGGACTGGTAGGCCTTCCACCACTTGCGGTATTTGACTAAATGCGCCAGCCATTCCAAGACATACAATAAAGAAAGGAATGTAAAGCAGTTCCAGCTGTTGCTGACAATGAATCAGCTCATGGTTCAATATCCGGGGCGTTATCTGCTTCCTGTCGCGGGTAAACACAAGGCCGAATAGCGTTATGGCGGTGATATCCCCCGCCGGCACCAGCTTCGTCTCTATAACCTTTGTTCTCATTCCTGATTTATAACAATCTTCTTTGTCAATTCCTACAGTCGGGCATTGGGTGTATCGCGAAAACAGACACGATGCCTGGAACCGGATCAAGAATCGGCTGGCTCAAAATCAATCAGTTCGCCGGGAACCGTGATGTCGTCCGGCTCCTCGTATTCGTTAACAAAGCGGGCCGGAATCTGTTTCTTGGCTTTCAATCCGAGTTTGCTGAGTCTGTTTGCAAGCGTCGTGACATTATTGTTGCCCGTCGAGAAACGCTTCACGGCGCTGTTGTAGCTGCTCAAGGCATTGTTGAGTCCCTTGCCGACGGAATCGAGATCCTCGAGGAAAGCCACTATGCTGTTGGCCAGTTTGGTGCCGCATTCCGCTATCTTCTCGGCGTTGGCTGTCTGGTCCTCACTCTGCCACATCTGCTCTACAAGGTGCAGCACAGTCACAAGGTGTGTGGGTGACACCATCACCACGTGATTGTCGTATGCCTTAATCCACAGGTCAGGATTGGTGTGCATGGCCGCCAGATACGCACCTTCATGGGGCATGAACATCAGCACGAAATCGCCTTTCTTGGCTCCTATCTTGCTCTGATAGTCCTTGTTGCGTAGTGTTTTGATATGGTTTTCGACCGATGCGAGGTGCTCCTTGGCCAACTGAGCGCGCTTCTCCTCCGTATCGGCCTCCAGCATCTGCAGGTAAGCGGTCAACGACACCTTGGAGTCAATGATGATGTCGCGGTTGCCGGGGCAATGAATCACGGCGTCAGGACGCAGCCGGTCGCCATCCACTGTCGTGGATTCCTGCGTGACAAACCATCTCCCCTCCTGCAGACCTGAATGCTCCAGGATGTTGGCCAATACCATTTCTCCCCACCTGCCCTGTACGCCTGTATTGCCTTTCAAGGCTGTCGCAAGGCGTCCGGTCTCGCGGCTCACCTCGCTGTTGAGTTTATGCAGATTCTGGATTTCTGCCAATAGCGACATACGGTCTTTCTTATCCACATCGCAGGTGTCACGATAACTCTTGATGAATTCCTCAAGGTTGGTTTTCATCGGCGACAGAACTGCCTCGAGAGAAATACGTGAATTGCGGTCCAGCACGGTTGAATTGGCCTGCAGCACGTCGGCCGCAAGAGCCTTGAACTTCTCGCCGAGCATGTCACGCTCATGCTCCAGTTGCGCCTGATACGAGTTTTTCAGCTCGGCAATTTGTGTCTCGTATGCCTGTCGGAGTTCTGTCAGTTGTGTCTCGTGCGAACAGCGCAACTGCTGCATCTGCGATTCGCAGGATTGAGTAATCTGCCGAGTTTGGGCTTGGTGCGCAGCGTTCAGTTGCTCGATTTGTGATTCGTTGAGCCGACGCAGGTCTTCAAGACGTTGACGTGCCGCATCCGCCTCGCTCTGACGCAGACTCTCCGCAGCCGCTTTACCGCTTTCCAATTCCCGCCTAAGCGACTCCATCGCGCTTTCCGCATGCATCGACTTGTACCTCGCATTCATATATTTACGATAGTAAACCACGCAGCATATCAATGCAGCAGCCGATGTCATAGCAAGTATAATGTCAAATATCATAGCCTCCGTTTTAGAAATCCGTTTTCACAAAGCAAATATACTCCATTTTTTCGATTAATCCGAATATTTTATTATTTTTGTATCTGTATAAGGATTTTAGCTACCTTAGCTAATTTAGCTATCTTAGCTACAATAGCTATCTTAGCTACAATAGCTAAACTAACCCAATATTAACCCCGACAAAAATTAATCCCCATGAGCATTGAAGATTTTGCCAGGTCAAAAACCAGCTACAGAAAGCTGTATGTCTTTCAGAAATCAGAGGCAATATATGATCTCACATATCATTTTCTTCAGGAACACATAGCGAAATCCGACCGCACTTTCGACCAGATGCTCCAGGCAGCACGTTCCGGCAAACAGAACATAGTGGAGGGTCGCTCAGACGCCGCATCGTCTGCTGAAATGGAAATCAAATTGTTCGGTGTTGCCAAAGGCAGTCTGCATGAGTTGCTTAACGACTACCTGGACTATATGCGCACTCGCAACATTCCAATATGGCAAAGTGACCACGCCAGGTACTCTTCTTTGCTTGCAGTGTGCAAAACGCACAACGACACGGCGTATTACACCTCATTAATCTCTAAAATGAACGATGAGGAATACTGCAACCTGATGCTTACATTGATATACCAGACCATACACATGCTTGAAAAGATGATCGATAAGGTAAAATCCGATTTTCTTAAAAACGGAGGAATCAAAGAGCAGATGTATCGCGCCAGGCTCAACTACAGAAATAATAACCTCGACCCTCTCAAAAAATAATTGAATAATCACCGAAAACAGCTACTATAGCTACTATAGCTACAACAATCAATAATGAGCAAGGAAATAGAACATAAGTATCTTATCATAAATGACGGGTACGTTGCTATGAGTATATCGTCACACCATATACGCCAAGGATATCTTAGCCGCGATCCGGACCGGACGGTGCGTGTGCGCATTTACGATGACAAGGGATATCTGACAGTAAAGGGTAGAAACAGCGGCGATATACGGCTTGAATTTGAATACGAAGTGCCGATAACCGATGCAGAAGAGATGCTGGCCCTTTGTCCGCCACCAGTCATCGACAAGACACGGTATATAGTGCCATTCGGCGGCTTCACGTGGGAAGTGGACATCTTCGAGGATCCGGTGAAGATGGAGACTGCAGAAATCGAACTGCCGGCGTCCGACACCGTATACGAACTGCCTCCGTTCGTGGGGCAGAATGTGACCGGCGACCCACACTATTATAACTCGAATTTAGGGAAATAGCTACTATAGCTACTATAGCTACTTTAGCTACTTTAGCTATTTTAGCTATGACAGCTGCGGAATCGACCGCGCGCGTTTCAGCGGCGCTTCTTCAGGGCGTCCAGCAGGTTCTGCAGCTCGTTGCGGGTCTCGGTCAGCTTCTGGATAATCTCCATGTTGCGCGATATGTTCTCGCGGTTGGCCTTCAGCTGCTCCTTGGCTGCCTCCATGCGCAGACCCTTCACTTTAAGCAGGTAATAAATTATCTGTAAGCACCGTATATTCTCAGGCGTGTAGTATCGCTGGTTGGCGGCGCTGCGTCGCGGGGCACATTCGGGGAACTCCGTTTCCCAGTACCTCAACGTGGACGTCGGGACGTCCAGCATGGCGGACACATCCCGGATCTTATAATATTTCTTGTCAAATTCCCGATCTTCCATACCTAACCTATTGTCATTCCATCACATCGCCTGCACTTTCGGCCTTGGCCGCGAAGTCGGCGTATTCCTCGGGCGTCATGTCCATAAAATTGAAGTTAGCGGGATTCTGCGGTTCGCCGCGAAACTTCACCTCGTAATGCAGGTGCGGTCCCGATGATTTACCGGTAGATCCGACACGGCCTATTATCTGACCACGCTTCACCTCCTGTCCGTTCTCCACCTCAATGCGCGACAGGTGCATATATCGCGTCTGATAGTTCATGCCATGGTCTATGGCCACCATGTTGCCGTATTGATTGGCGCGCCGTGCCGTCGAGACCTTGCCGTTGGCAGTGGCATAAACCGGAGTTCCCTCGCGTGCCGCGAAGTCGATGCCGGGATGAAGCTTTATCTCGCCGCTTACGGGATCTCGGCGTTTGCCGAAACCGCTGGATATAGTCACATCCTTCAGAGTAACAGGCAGTATGGAAGGCACATGCGAGATTTTGTCCTTCTGCTTCACAGCTTCTTCCTTGATTTGGTCAAACGACAACGACTGCGCATATATCTGTCGCTCTAACATATCCATGCTTTGCGTCATGGTCTTTACGATGCCGCCGTCGCTCATGCCGGCAAGGTCGCGGTAACGCTTGTCGCTGTTCAGCCCCGCATAGCGCCATGTATGGTCTACCGGATCCATCTGAAGCATGACGCGATAAAACTTGTCGTCGCGGTTCTGCAAATGCTCTATCATGTTCTGTGCGTTGTCCAGACGGCGGTTCAGTATCTCGTACTGCTGCTTTAGGTAACTGTTTTCTTCTCTTAGACGCCGTTCGCCGGGAGTATCGAATATCGAAAAGTATATCACGAACAGGCAGGCGCATACCACGAGCGACACCAATATATAGCGCACCGCCGCCGTCATCCGTCGCCTCAAGGTCGGGAAGACGCGCTCAAAATTGTCGGTTTCAGGATTATACTTATAGTATTGATTGCGGCTCATATTCTTAAGTTCTTGCAAAAATAGTAAATTATGACTAATTTTGCAATTCGGATTCTTATAGACACTCTCCCCAAGGTTAAAATAACAGCAAAATGACTTCTAAGGAAATTCGCGAATCGTTCAAACAGTTTTACCGCGAGCGCGGTCACAAGATAGTTCCGTCAGCACCGATGGTGTTGAAAGACGACCCCACCCTGATGTTCACCAACGCGGGCATGAACCAGTTCAAGGATATTATACTGGGCAACCGCGTCCCCGAGTCGAAGCGTATGGCCGACAGCCAGAAGTGCCTTCGCGTGTCGGGCAAGCACAACGACCTTGAGGAAGTGGGTCACGACACCTACCATCACACCATGTTCGAGATGCTGGGCAACTGGTCGTTCGGCGATTATTTCAAGAAGGAGGCCATCGACTTCGCCTGGGAATATCTCGTGAACATTCTGAAACTCAATCCCGAGCGCCTGTACGCCACCGTGTTCGAGGGCTATGCCCCCGAAGGTCTGGAGCGCGACGACGAGGCCGCTGCCATCTGGGAGAAGCATCTGCCCAAGAGCCACATCATCAACGGCAACCGCCACGATAATTTCTGGGAGATGGGCGACACGGGTCCCTGCGGTCCTTGTTCTGAAATTCACATCGACCTGCGTAGCGACAAGGAACGCGAGGAAGTGGATGGAGCTTCTCTCGTAAACAAGGACAATCCCCAGGTAATCGAGATATGGAACCTGGTGTTCATGCAGTATAACCGCAAGACCGACGGCCACCTGGAGCCGCTTCCCGCCAAGGTGATAGACACCGGCATGGGCTTCGAACGCCTCTGCATGGCCCTGCAGGGCAAGCAGTCGAACTATGACACCGACATATTTACCCCGTTGATCGACAAGATTTCAGAACTGACCGGCAAGAAATACGGTGTGGACGAGAAGATGGACGTGGCCATGCGCGTAGCCGCCGACCACGTACGCACCATCGCCTTCTCCATTGCAGACTCCCAGCTGCCGGGCAACGCCAAAGCCGGTTATGTGATCCGCCGCATCCTTCGCCGCGCCGTTCGGTATGTCTACACGTTCCTCGACCGCAAGGAACCGCTGCTCTATCTGCTCATCGACACGCTGATTGCTCAGATGGGCGACGCTTATCCCGAGCTTCCCGCTCAGGCCGACCTTATCAAGAAGGTAATCAAGGAGGAGGAAGAAGCGTTCCTGCGCACGCTCGACAAGGGTATCTCGATGCTCGATTCCATCATGGAGAAGACCCGCAAAGAGGGCAAGACCACTGTCAGCGGCGCCGACGCATTCACACTCTATGACACATACGGATTCCCGCTCGACCTGACGCAGCTGATACTGCGCGAGAACGGCATGGACGTCGACATAGAGGGCTTCGAGGCCGAGATGGCCAAGCAGAAAGCCCGCGCCCGTAACGCCGCTTCCGTCGAGAACTCCGACTGGATCGAGGTAAATCCCGGCAACGAGACATTCGTAGGATATGACAACACTGAGGTAAAGACCCGTATACTGCGTTACCGCAACGTAAAGCAGAAAAACAAGGAGTTTTACCAGATTATGCTTGAGTCCACTCCGTTCTATGGCGAGATGGGCGGTCAGGTAGGCGACAAGGGTTGGCTGATTGCTCCCGACGGCACCAGGACCGAGATATTCGACACCAAGAAAGAGAACAATACGGCCGTGCACTTGGTCAAGAAGATGCCGGCAGACGTAAACGTTGAGTTTACCGCCAGAATCGACACCGAGGCGCGTCAGCGCACGTCGGCCAACCATAGCGCCACACACCTGCTGCACGAGGCGCTGCGCGAGGTGCTGGGCACTCATGTCGAGCAGAAGGGTTCGCTCGTTACACCCGACATACTGCGTTTCGACTTCTCGCATTTCCAGAAGGTGACACCCGAGGAAATACGCAAGGTGGAGCATCTCGTAAACCGCCGCATTCGCCAGGCCATGCCTCTGCAGGAAGCGTGCGAGGTGCCTATAGCCGAGGCCCGTGAAATGGGCGCCATGGCACTGTTCGGCGAGAAATACGGCGATAAGGTGCGCGTGATCCGTTTCGGCGACAGCGTCGAACTGTGCGGCGGCACTCACGTGGCCAACACCGGCAACATCGGTATGCTGCGCATTATCTCCGAAAGCTCCATCGCCGCCGGTATCCGCCGTATCGAGGCCGTGACCGGCGCGTCAGTGGAGAAAGCCATTGACGATATGTTCGACACCATGACATGCCTGAAGGAAATGATGGGCAACTCCTGCGACCTGATTGCCGGCATCAAGAAGTCTATCGAAGAAAACGCTGAACTGCGCAAACAGGTCAACAAGTTCATGGAGGACCGCACCGAGATGCTGACCAAGGAAGTGCTGGAGAGAGCCAAGATCAAGAACGGCGTCAAGGTAGTGATGCTGCCCGGAGTCCGTCTCCCCGAGGTGGTGAAGAACATAGCGTTCAACATCCGCAAGCTCAGCCCCGAATCCACCGTATTTATCGGCCTTAACGTGTCGAACGACAAGCCGATGCTCACTGTGGCGCTCAGCGATGATATCGTAAAGCAGGGTTACAACGCCGGACAGATTGTCCGCGAAGCCGCCAAATGCATCAAGGGCGGCGGCGGCGGTCAGCCGTTCTTCGCACAGGCCGGCGGCAAGGACGCTTCGGGTCTTTCGATGGCCGGTGACAAGATTCTGGAACTGCTGCATCTCGATTGAGCGGCAGCCTCCGAAAATTACGGATAATTTGAAAATGAAGATACTTGACGCATCATCACGATGGGGAGTTTTCGCACTCTCCTTCGTGGTGATGTTCCTTTTGATGGGAATAATGCAGACCATCGTCAATTCCATCGGACTGGACCGACGCTGTTATATCCTGACATTTTCATTAGTCCAGGGTCTGTTTGTGTTCATATTCCCCACCATACTGACATGGATGATGACTTCGCTACGTCCATGGCACATGATGGGTATGGACCGCAGTCTCAGCCTCAAGTCGCTGGGATGGATGTTGGCGCTGTATGTCATTGCCTATCCAGCCATGGCGCAGATCATCTATTACAATGCCGACATTTCGTTTCCCGACAGCATGAAGGGGCTGGAACAGACCCTGCGCGACTGGGAGAATGCCGGAGCCGACGCCACGGCGGCGATAATGAGCACCACAACCGTTGGCGGACTCATAGTCAACGTGCTGATTGTCGGCCTGTTCACCGGACTGGCCGAGGAGATGTTTTTCCGTGCGGGCATCCAGCGCATGATGATGACGTCACGCATCTCCCCGACTGTTGCGATATGGTCGGCGGCGGCTATCTTCAGCTTCGTGCATTTCCAGTTCTTCGGTTTCGTGCCGCGACTATTGTTGGGCGCCATGTTCGGCTATGTCTACTGGCGCACCCGCTCCATCTGGGCACCGGCTCTGCTGCATGGCATCAACAATTCAATCGTGGTCGTGACCGAATGGCTCAACCGGCGCAACGGCACTTCGTTTGATTTCGAGCAATACATCACCAACACATCAGGCATCCCCTGGTGGTTCATATTCTCCACTCTCCTGACCATACTGTTCATCATATACTCAAATAGACGCATTCTCCATGGCAGCTGCAACTGACTATAGAAAAATAATAGCCGACATTCGTGCCGGTAAAATCAATCCTGTCTATGTGCTGGTAGGTCAGGAGACATATTTTATCGACCTGATAGTGGCCGAGCTTGAGAAGCGTGTTGTAGCTGACGAAGACAGGGACTTCAACTATAACCTTTACTACGGCAGTCAGACTGTTGCGGAGTCCGTGGTGAACTGCGCCCAGCAGTTTCCCGTAATGACCGACCGCAAGCTTGTGATCCTGAAGGAATCACAGGCTATGGCTAACGCCAAGAACGAATTGGACAAGTTCGTGCAATATGTGGCCAATCCCAACATGACCACTGTGCTTGTCATCACTTTCACAGGCGAAAAAACCGCCGCGGCGGCCAATCTGCAGCGTGCAGTCACCAAAAGCGATGGCATTGTCTTCAAATCGGAATCACCCAGAGACTATCAGCTCCCTGCATACGTCAAGGATTACTGCCAGCAGCGTAAACTCAGCATCGACGACAAGGCCGTGGCCATGTTGTGTGAATATATCGGCGCGCCGTTAAGCAAACTATTCGGAGAACTTAACAAACTGATTCAAATCAAAGGCGGTAAGGGAAGAATATCTCCCGAGGATGTCGAGAAAAACATCGGAATCTCCAAGGACTACAACAACTGGGAACTGCTGAAGGCCGTAATAAACCGTGATTACCCCAAGTGCTGCGCCATAATAAAGTATTTCCGGAACAATCCCAAGAACAATCCCACTATCGTGACAGGTTCTGTATTGTTCAACTATTTCGCAAAACTGACGGTGGCTCATTTCCTACCAGGCAAAGACGATTCCAGCCTTATGGCAGCTCTGGAAGCCAAGAACGCCTACTCGTTGGGTGATTATAAAACAGGCCTGCGGACCTACTCGCCTGCCAAAGCCGTCAATGCAATACACCATCTCCGCCAATTCGACGCCAAGAACAAGGGTATCGGATCTTTTGGCAATGAATATGACCTTCTGCAGGAACTTGTATTCAAGATTATGACCTGAATTACGCGAAAATTCAGACACTTTTTTCACGTAATGAAAAAATTTATCTTTTTAGAAAATATTTATAACAATTGTGTGTTATAAATTATAGGCCCACTATGCAATAAGGTATAGACGAGAGGGCTGCAATAATAGATATATGAGACAACTCAAGATAACCAAGTCAATTACCAATCGCGAGAGCGCTTCGCTTGACAAGTATCTTCAGGAGATTGGTCGCGAGGAGCTTATCTCCGTAAGCGAAGAGGTGGAACTGGCACAAAAAATCAAGAAGGGGGATAAGGCAGCGCTCGAGAAGCTGATCAAAGCCAACCTCCGTTTCGTTGTATCCGTGGCAAAACAATATCAGAACCAGGGTCTGAGCCTTCCTGACCTCATAAACGAGGGCAATCTGGGCCTGATACGTGCCGCGCAGAAATTTGACGAGACACGAGGATTCAAATTCATTTCATACGCCGTGTGGTGGATTCGTCAGTCCATTCTGCAGGCTTTGGCCGAACAGTCGCGTATAGTGCGTCTGCCCTTGAATCAGGTAGGATCCCTGAACAAGATTACCAAAGAGATGGCCCGCTTCGAGCAGGAAAACGAACGTCGCCCCTCCACCGAGGAACTTGCTGAGCGCCTCGATATGTCGGTAGACAAGATCTCAGACGCCATCCAGGTAAGCGGACGTCCGATTTCGGTGGATGCTCCTTTCGTTGAAGGAGAAGATAATTCATTGCTCGACGTTCTGACCAACGACGACTCCCCCATGGCCGACGCCGACCTCAACAAGGAATCACTTTCCAAGGAACTGGACCGTGCCCTGAAACAGCTGTACGACCGCGAACGCGAAATACTGAAGATGTTCTTCGGCATAGGCTGTCAGGAAATGACACTCGAGGAAATCGGAGCTAAATTCGACTTGACACGCGAACGCGTACGCCAGATCAAGGAGAAGGCCATCCGTCGCCTCAAAGGCCAGAAGAGCAAGCTTCTGAAATCGTATCTGGGTGAGTGAATACCCACCATAATCATGCATCAACCACAGACATAAAGCCTATGACAAAGAATATACTACGTAACATATTCCTTGCCGTAGGCTTGCTGTTTGGCGGAACGTCGTCTACTGTCAAGGCTGAAATAATCACCTATCGGGTCAAGAACAACGGCAGTCTTATGGTCAAGACCGATTCCGTCAAGGAACAGGAACAGTATTTCGATTCCGGAGCATTGGTCAATATACCCGACAAACGTGACCATAAGACCGAAAGTCTCTTTCCCGACAAGTCAATAGACCTCGGTAAATCCCATTTCACCTGGGGCGCGGAATTCGGATCTTCCATTGACATGACAGCCCACAATATGTCGACGTTCGACCTTGACGTGAATTTCGGTTACAAAAACGCTTACTTCAAGATAATAGGCGTTGGAGCCGGATTCCAGCGCAGCATCGACTCCGGTAATAATTTCCTTCCTGTCTATGCTGTCATCAGGACTTCATTCCGCAAGAGGCCTTCACTTTGTTTCCTCAACGTACAGGCCGGATACTCCTTCAGCACGCTTAAAGGCTCCAAGACCCACGGAGATCTTATCTCCACACTGGGATGCGGCATCAACCTGACACAATCGCGCTACGCCAAAAGCTATATAATCATTTCAGCCTGCAGCAGATTCTTCAACAAGAACCACCGCGAACTGACAGGCCTGGATATGAAAGCCATTACATACGCACGACTGCAAATTGGAATTAATTTCTGACATAATGAAAAAATCCTTATTATTTATAGCCCTGACACTCATGGCACTCACAGACATACAGGCCACAGCGGCCAATCCACTCATAACCGGGACCAACGAATTATATGGCACGATGCCTTTCAGCAAACTCACGGCCAAGGACATGCAGGAGGCCGTGATGGAAGGCATCAAACTACAGAATCAGGAAATAGACGCCATCACCAACCAGCGCAGCAACCCTACGTTCGAGAACACCATCGTGGCTCTGGACCGCAGCGGCCAGGTGCTGAACCGCGCTATCCTGGCTCTTAGCAACATAGAGTCGGCCAACGGCACCGACGACATAATGGAGGCATACACCTACGTCACTCCTTTCCTGTCGCAGCACAGCACCGACATCATGCTCAACAAGAAGCTGTGGGACCGCATCAAGTTCGTGCATGACAATGCCGATAAGGATACGTCACTCACTCCCGAGGACCGTCGTCTCATTCACAAGACCTATACCGAATTCCTGACTTCCGGCGCGGACCTTAAGGATACTGACCGCGAGAAACTGCGTCGTCTGCAGTCCACGCTAAGCGACCTTAATGTGAAATTCTCGCAGAATGTCACCAACGAAATGAAGGATCCCTCGCGCCGGATGTGGCTCACCGAGGATCAGCTCAGCGGCATTCCCGAATCCATCAAGACGGCATATCGTTCGGCCGCAGCTGATGCCCTCAAGGCTGAAGGCAAAAACGACGACGGTTCTCTATACCTGGTGACAATATACCGTCCCAGCTACGCTCCGTTCATGATGTACAGCACCAACCGCGACCTGCGCCATAAACTGTACAATCTCAGCGGATCAACCAACACCGGCGGACCCAACGACAATACGCTTATCCTGAAGGACATTGCAAATATCCGCCTTCAGATTGCCCAACTGATGGGCAAAAAGAACTTCGCCGAGTATCAGCTGCAGAACACTATGGCCAAGACTCCCGAAGCAGTGATGGAATTCCTGGGTGGTCTGAACAAGGACTATACCGAGCCTATGCGCAAGGAAATCAACGAGCTGCAGGACTATGCACGTCAGACCGAGGGCGCCGACTTCAAGCTAATGCCCTGGGATTATTCCTTCTGGTACGACAAATTGAAAAACGACCGCTATGCCTTCAACGAGGAGGACATGAAGCCCTATTTTGAGCTGAACAACACTATCAAGGGTGTTCTCGGACTCGCCACAAAACTGTACGGCTATACTTTCAAGGAGAATACCAAAATCGACAAGTATCATCCCGATGTCAAGGTGTTCGAGGTTTACGACCGCGACAAGAAACTGCTCGGCATCCTCTACACCGACTTCTTCTACCGCGACACAAAGCGCCCCGGCGCATGGATGACCGAGTTCCGCTCAGAATCGAAGGACGACAACGGCAACCGCATAATTCCTCTTATCTCGATAGTATGCAACTTCTCGAAGCCCGTAGGTAACGATCCCGTACTGCTCAACACCGATGAGGTAGAAACCTTTCTGCACGAGTTCGGTCACGCCCTTCACGGCCTCTCAAGTCAGGCTAAGTACAACTCGCTGGCCGGCACCAACGTTGACCATGACTTCGTGGAGCTGTTCTCGCAATTTAACGAGAACTATCTGACCCGCAAGGAATTCCTTGACACATTCGCCAAGCATTACAAGACGGGCAAGAAGATGCCTCAGGCCCTGATCGACAAGCTGATCAAGTCGTCGCAGTTCGGCGCCGCATACGCCACCATGCGCCAGCTGGGATTCGGATACCTCGATATGGCTTACCACACCATCGAGGAACCGCTGCTGGCATCATCGTCCGTGAAGGACTTTGAGGAAAAGGCTTTGGATCCCGTTCGCATCTTTGACGCTGTGCCCGAGAACCTGATTTCCTCATCCTTCTCCCATATTTTCTCGGGAGGCTATGCGGCCGGATATTACGGCTACAAGTGGTCGGAGGCTCTTGATGCCGACGCATTCGCCGCATTCAAGGAGAACGGCGTGTTCGACCGCAAGACAGCCGACAAGTTCCTTAAGATGCTGCAGAGCGGCGACACCAAGGACCCGATGGAACTCTACGTTGAGTTCCGTGGCAAGCAGCCCAACAATGACGCATTGCTGGAGCGAGACGGAATCAAGGCTTCGAAATAAGGGTTTAGTGTTCGATAAGGTTTAGAAAGTTTAGAGAATACTTGATAAGAAAGAAATGAAGACAAGAGACGAACTCATAGAAGATCTTCTTGACCTTGCTTTTGCCGAGGATATAGGTGACGGCGACCATACCACCCTCTCGACCATTCCGGCTGATGAAATGGGCAAATCGAGACTGATTATTAAGGAACCCGGTGTCCTGGCCGGCGTGGAGATGGCCGAAAAGGTATTGCACAAAGTGGATCCGAGCATAAAGATGGAAGTGTTCATCAAAGACGGCTCGGAGGTAAAGCCCGGCGACATCGCCTTCATAGCCGAGGGGCCCGTGCGGTCGTTGCTGACGGCAGAGCGCACCATGCTCAACATCATGCAGCGTATGAGCGGCGTAGCCACGATGACAGCCACATATCAGAACGAGCTGAAAGGGCTGCACACCAAGGTGCTCGATACCCGAAAGACCACTCCGGGCATGCGTATCCTGGAGAAAGAGGCCGTGGCTATGGGTGGAGGCAAGAACCACCGCATCGGCCTGTTCGACATGATACTGATCAAGGACAACCACATAGACTTTGCCGGCGGCATAGAGAAAGCCATTGACCGTGCCCGCCAGTATTGCAAGGACAACGGCAAGGATCTGAAGATAGAGGTGGAGGTGCGCAGTCTGGACGATATCAGTCGCGTGCTGGAGCATGGCGGCGTGGACCGAATCATGTTCGACAACTTCACACCCGAACTCACCAAGGAGGCCGTGAAGATGGTGGACGGCGCCGTAGAGACCGAGTCGTCGGGCGGCATTACTCTTAAGAACCTGCGCGAATACGGCGAGGCCGGTGTCGACTTCATCTCAGTGGGTGCGTTGACCCACAGCGTCAAGTCGCTCGACATGTCGTTCAAGGCTATGTAATGGACTCGAAACAGTCATCTAATCAGCACAAAGGCACCCTGAACAGAGATTGGGGTGCCTTTGCTGAAGATAGGGCAGCCGAGTATCTGCGCAGACAGGGATATACCATTCTGGAACGAAATCTGAAATTCAACAAAATAGAGATTGACATCGTAGCCCAGATGAATCAGGTGATCGTTTTCGTAGAGGTCAAGGCCCGATCCGGGGAACATCAGGATCCCGTTGATGCCGTAGACAGAAAGAAACGCGCTAAAATGACTGCAGGCGCCGACATATATCTACGCAATTTGAACCAGCTGTATCAATACCGGTTTGACATAATCACTCTGACAGGCAATCAGCAGGATTTCATTATCGAGCACTATGAGGATGCCTTTATGCCTGCTCTGAAATCAGGCGGCCACCGCTTCAGCTAATACTAACTACTAAGTATTCACTACTCACTACTCACTACTCACTATTCACTACTCACTATTCACTACTCACTGAACTTTGCCAGCACAATGGCTGTTGCTATCGCTACATTCAGCGACTCTCCGTGATTGCTTGTAGCCGGCGGTATGGTGTATGCCTGAGTCAGCAACCGTTTCATTTCATCAGTAATCCCCTTTCCTTCGTTGCCCATCACGATGAATCCACGAGGCTCCGGATGCGCCTCAAACAGATTTTCGCCGTTCAGCAGAGTACCGTATACAGGCATGTCCCGATGTGATTCTATCATTTCCTTCAGGTTGCAATAGCTTACCCTTACCGCGCCCAACGATCCCATTGTGGCCTGGACAACCTTAGGATTGTAGCAGTCTACTGTATCGAATGATGCATATATATCGAAAACGCCGAACCAATGGCACGTACGGATTATAGTGCCGAGATTGCCCGGGTCGCGTACCCCGTCAAGCATCACGTACAGCTTTGAGCTGTCAGGTTCAGGAACCGGCTGCTCCGGAATTCTGAATACACCCATCACATCCGATGGCGTCGTAAACTCCGACAGTTTTTTCATCTCGCCTTCCGTAACCTCATAGACGGCAGGAGCCTCCGCCCGCAATTCAGACGCTGCTTCAGTCCCTTCCCTCAATATCAAGGCGTCAATCTGAAAATACCGGCTCAAATCCTCCACGGCCTTTGCACCTTCCGCCGTAAAGAGTCCATGACGACTCCGCATCTTAACCGTATGGAGATTGCCGTATAATGCCATCTTATTGCGCGATATTCTCATATTGATGTTTTATCTAAGGTTTGTGACACAAAATTAAAGTTTATTTGCCGTATTATCAAAAATAATCATTAATTTTGTGTTCGGACTAAAATAGAGACCATTTATTAAGAAATGAAATATATCGGAGCACACGTCAGCGCGGCAGGCGGCGTACAGAACACGCCCATCGCGGCACACGAAATCGGAGCCAAGGCATTCGCGCTTTTCACCGGTTCCAGCAACAGATGGGTATCCAAAGAACCCTCCACGGCCACCATCGACGACTTCAAGCTGAATTGCGAAAAGTTCGGTTATACTCCCGACGTAATATTGCCTCACGATAACTTTCTTATCAATCTAGGCAATCCGGACGAGAAAAAGCTGGCTCTGTCGCGCAAGTCGTTCTACGACGAGATGCACCGCGCCGAGCTGTTGGGGCTGAAACTGCTCAACTTCCATCCCGGCTCGCATCTTAACCAGATTCCTGAGGACGAGTGTCTGGATTTGATAGCCGAAAGCATCAACATCACCCTGGACAAGACATCGGGCGTGACTGCCGTTCTTGAATCCACTGCCGGACAAGGCTCCAACTTAGGTTGGCGTTTCGAGCATCTGGCCCATATCATCGACAAGGTGGAAGACAAGAGCCGCATCGGCGTATGTGTCGACACCTGCCATTCCCATTCGGCCGGATATGACCTATATTCGCCCGAAGGATACCGGAAGACCTGGCAGGATTTCGACGACATAATCGGAGCTAAGTATCTTATGGCTCTGCATCTGAACGACAATATGCGCACCTTCGGATCGCACATAGACCGCCACGCCTCGATCGGCGACGGTTCCCTGGGCCGCGAATTCTTCATCAGCCTGGTCAACGACCCTCGCTTCGACAATATGCCCCTTATACTCGAGACTCCCAACCCCGACATCTGGAAAGAGGAGATCAAGTGGCTTTACGACAGCATACAGCCTGATAATAATATACAACCTAATTAATAACAGTTTTGAATACCATGAAGAGGAAACCTGATTTAAGTTTCTGGAATTTATGGGATCTGTCGTTCGGATTCTTCGGAGTGCAGATTGCTTACGCCCTGCAGAGCGCCAATGTGTCGCGTATATTCACCACCATCGGCGCCGACCCTCATGATTTAAGTTATTTCTGGATTCTTCCCCCGCTGATGGGACTGTTGGTCCAGCCTATCGTCGGGATGCTTTCGGACCGTACCTGGACCAAGGTGGGCCGCCGCCTCCCCTATCTGATTTTAGGCGCCACCATCGCCGTGATCGTGATGTGCCTGCTACCTAATGCCGGCTCGTTCCGGTTTACCGTGTCAAGCGCCATCCTGTTAGGACTTATTGCCCTGATGCTGCTGGACACCTCCATCAACATGGCCATGCAGCCGTTCAAGATGCTGGTGGGCGATATGGTGAACGAAAAACAGAAAGGTCTGGCCTATTCCATACAGTCGTTCCTCTGCAACGCCGGGTCCATCGTAGGATTCATTCTCCCTTTCCTGCTGGTGTGGCTCGGAATCAAGAATACCGCAGATGCCGGCGTGGTGCCCGATACCGTTATTTGGTCGTTCTATATAGGCGCCGCCGTGCTGATGCTGTGCGTGTTATATTCGCTTGTAAAGATCAAGGAATGGCCCCCCAAGGTTTATAACGAATACAACGGAGTGGTCGAGAACGCCGAGAAGAAAGAAAAAAGTGCCAACATCATCTCGCTGCTTCGCCATGCTCCGTCTACGTTCTGGACCGTAGGTCTGGTGCAGTTCTTCTGCTGGTTCGCTTTCCTGTTCATGTGGACTTATACCACCAACACAGTGGCGCACAATGCGTTCGACACGCCTCAGACCACGAGTTTCCAGGGCGTTGCCGTAGACGGCCGTGACTATCAGGCCAAATACATCATTGCCAACGACAGCATCATCATCATTGACCACGGCAAGAAGGTTTCAGACTTCCTGGACACCAACAAGGGAGCCTTTAAGCTGACCACCGCCGAAATCATGGAGCATAAGGCCGACGGCACCCTTGACATCGGCGACTCGTTCACTGTCGATGTTCCTTCCGTAGCAGATACGCATTACATCACGCGCACCGTTCTCGACGCTTCGTCCGAGCAATATAACGATGCCGGTAACTGGGTAGGCGTCCTCTATGCCGTGCAGGCACTTGGCTCCGTAGTATGGGCCGTATGCCTCCCCCGCTTCAGGAGCCGCAAGTTCTCCTACACTCTGTCGCTGATACTCGGCGGATTGGGATTCATTCTGACGGCATTCATCACCAACCCGTGGCTGCTGTTCGTGTCCTTCCTGCTGATAGGCTGCGCATGGGCGGCTATGCTTGCATGGCCCTTCACCATACTTACGAATTCACTGCACTCCGGTAATATCGGAGCATACTTAGGACTGTTCAACTGCACCATCTGCATCCCGCAGATCATCGCGGCACTGGTGGGCGGCTGGATCCTGACTCTGCTCAGCACTCCCGACCGGATCGCTCCGGAATACCTGATGATAATGATAGCCGGTATATCGCTGATTATCGGTTCGTTCTGCGTCTTCTTCATCAAGGAAGGCAAGAGCTCCGACGCTCCCGTGCAGGAAAATCCTATAGAATCTGAAACATTATAATGGACTTTCATAAATTACTGATACGCACCCTCTCCGGCCTGGTATATTGCGGCATAATAATTGGCGCGATATTATCAGGCCGCTGGGGCGTGGCGGCCTTGGGAACAGTATTCATTCTGCTGGCAAACCTTGAATTCTCCAAGATTGCCGGCAACAAGGACAGGGCACCGTCGCTGACTATGATCGACATCCTGGCGGGTGTCTGCCTGGCGCTATCGCCTATGGAGCCTACGCTCGCCATTGGGGTCATCATTGCAGTCATGAGCCGCTTCATATTGCAGCTTTACGCCCCGGTCAGCAGCCCTGTGGCCTCTATCTCACATTCCATGCTGATGTTTATGTGGGTGACTGTTCCCATGTTCCTGATGTCGTGCATATCGGTGATGTGGAGTCCCATGATAATACTGGCCCTGTTCCTCATGCTTTGGATCAACGACACCGGAGCATTCCTTGTGGGATCCATGGTGGGCAAGCACAGACTGTTCGAGCGTGTGTCGCCCAAGAAGTCGTGGGAAGGCTTCTTCGGAGGCCTGCTCTTCAACGTGGCGTTCTCCATCCTGTTCTGTTATGCAGGAAATGAATTCTTCGACATGGCGCGTCTGCACGCCGGTTTCGTCGCATGGATTGTGATGGCTGTTGTCGTAACTATCTTCGGGACCTTCGGAGATCTGGTGGAATCCCAGCTGAAGCGCACGCTTCATCTTAAGGACACCGGCACTATGATTCCCGGCCACGGCGGCATACTCGACCGCATAGATTCTCTGCTCTTGGCTCTCCCCGCCGTTTTCGTCTATCTTTTCTTCCTCACAATTTTTAATAATTAAATTATTCATTGTGAACAGTTAAGACAACGGGGGCCGAACCAGCATCGAAAAAAGTGTCTAAAATATTTGCATATTACCGGAAAAAGCAGTAATTTTGCAACGCAATTCGGAAATGAATGGCACGGTTCGTTAGCTCAATTGAATAGAGCATCTGACTACGGATCAGAAGGTTGCAGGTTTGAATCCTGCACGAATCACAAAATATAAACGGATTGGTTCGTTAGCTCAATTGAATAGAGCATCTGACTACGGATCAGAAGGTTGCAGGTTTGAATCCTGCACGAATCACTCTCAGTGCGGCAAGTCTCCACTTGCCGCACTTCTTTTATAAAACACCTTTAAATCATACAGATAACGGTATAAGCCGACATGCCGGTGCATTGGGGATCTGACAAAAATTCCTCTTTACAATGTTCACTATATAACACCCGCATTACTCATCTTTCTTTATATGCTCATACTTCCACGGTTTCCCATTTACATAACGATGACGGGGCCTATACTTATCAGATAACACATCACGAGTCGCATTATAATAAGGGTATGAAGTTCCAGTCACCGTCATTAATACATTGACTATGTCTGCAGTTGATATGGGTTTATCTACAGACCTTGCAATCTGACTCGTAAGCTTAGGATAAAGATTTCTGAAGGTGGAATTCACATATATCACAAATGGAACCCGTACACTTTTCTCATCTCTTCCTACGAAATCCCTGTCATCATATACATTTTCGCCATGATCGGAAATATATAACAATAGGGTCGGCCTACTCTCCTTTGCAGCCATGTTGATAACACTGTCAACCACATAATCTGTGTATCTGATAGAATTATCATATTCTGCAACTTTCTGAGCTTTTGAATCATTTAGCCAAGGCTTGCCCAATTTGCGTTTTATCGTATCGTTATTAAAATGGTTGAATTCGGCAGGATATCTTTTTTTATAGTCTGTATGGGATCCCATCAAATGCATGCCGATGAATTTGTATCGAGAGTTATCTGCAAATGCGTTCTTTGCATATTCCAATAAATCTCCGTCATAGGCTTGAATCATATTGTCGTCAGAACTAAGACATCTATAAATCTTCACATCTGCATTTCTGACCATAGGAGCAGAACAATTGCTCCAGAATCCTGTTCGTTCTTGATTGGATAGCCACCATACTTTATATCCGGCATTTTTGAATAGATCTATAAGTAACGGGTATTGATACCACTTATTCCGAGTTTCATCATCGGTCATGAACGTCAATAAGCGTTCCATATTTAAAACTGTACTTGTTGATGAGGAGATGGCATTCGTAAACATAAATAAGCTATCCCGTTTACTGTGCAATTTAGGACATGTATTAATTGGATAACCGTATAAAGACATGTGTGTACGTGATGCAGATTCTCCTATAACAAAACATATATCCGACAATCTCTGTGTACGCAGAGATTCCGCCTGAGGAATTTCATGTACATGTGCCATCATCTCTTCAAGTTGATGCTGTTCCTTCGAAACAAGAATCACTGAACGTAACGTTCTTGTAAAAGTAAAGATTGAAGTCCTGCCGGCACCTAACAAACACAAACCAATAATGATAAGCAATGCACCCATGGCAGAGCAACAGCATATTATTTTACTTAAGGATGGACGATCAGCATACCGTACTATAGAATAAACGACTGCGGCAAAAGTCAATACGCCGATTATGAATTGAGGCTTCAAGGCATCGGTTAGCAGATTATCAAATAATCCGGGGAGGAATTCTTTGATTTCCGTAACATTGGATTGCGCCATTATAATAAACATATGATTACTTATCCCGATCCCATATAAACTAAATGACAATCCATTTAAGAGACAGAGTATACAGAATACTGAAATCAGGAACCAAACTCCAATATGCATCCATTTACGCTTTCTGGTAACCCATAGCAACAGAACGAAAACCGTTGCCTTTAAAGCGGCAACCATGAGAACATACAACAATATGACAGCCTTAGGCTGAACAATAATATCTGTATATGCAAAGTCGTATAGTCCTAAGATTGCAAATATGTATATTATACACCAGCAGATTATGTTCCTCTGTATCATCAACGGCTCTGTGAGCCTTAGAAAGATATTGTTGAACTTATTCATTTATTCAATGATGAAATTTGGGAATCCCGTATGTCAGTCGTCGAGGAAGTGCTTCAGCACCTGGCGATAGGAGTTGAAGATCTTGGACTTGGACACGAAGCCGACATATTTGCCCTTGTCGGTGACGGGCAGATTCCAGGCATTGGTCTTGTCAAAGGTGCTCATCACCTTGTCCATCGGTTCGTTTACGTCTATTACGGCCGGCGTCGTGGTCATGAACCGTGACACGTGCATCTTCTTGTACAGGTCCGTGCGGAACATGATGTTGCGGATATCATCCAGCAACACGACACCTTTCAGATACCCCTCATCGTCCACCACAGGATAGAGATTGCGTTTTGATACGGATATCACGTCCACCACCTCCTTCAGGCTCATGTCGGGCTTCACGGCCTTGAAATCACGCTCTATCACCTTGTCCATCTTCATTAACGTCAGTACGGCCTTATCTTTCTGATGTGTCAGCAGGTCGCCGGCCTTGGCCAGACGCATGGTGTAGATGCTGTATGGCAGGAATATCTGAATCGTGATGTACGCCAGCGTGGAAACTATCAGCAACGGAAGGAACAGGTCGTATCCGCCGGTCATCTCGGCCGTGAGGAAGATGGCCATCAGCGGAGCGTGCATGACGCCGCTCATAACGCCGGCCATGCCCATCAGCGTGAAATTCTTCTGCGACAGTTCCACGCCGAGGTCAAGGTTATTGAATATGTAGGCGAACAGGAAGCCCGTGAGCGCTCCCACAAACAGCGACGGCGCGAACGTACCGCCCACACCGCCGGCTCCATTCGTCGCCGATGTGGCGAATGCCTTCATCAGTGTTATGGCCGCGATAAACAGCGTGATGAACCATACATTGTCACGGTCCACATAGAACACCGTTCCGTTCATCACAGCCGATACATTGCCGTCGAGCAGATTGTTGATGGTGCCGTAACCTTCGCCATACAGCGGCGGAAACAGGAACACCATGCCGGCTATCAGCGTACCGCCTACCACAATTCGCCATCCCTGCTGCCTGATCTTACGGAACATACTCTCCATCATGAACATAACCTTGGTGAAGTAGTACGATATCATGCCGCAGATCACGCCCAATATAATGGTATATGGTATTTTGTTGGTCACGAACGCCTCCGACTGCGTGAAGAAGAACTCGGCGTTATAGCCCTCAAGCACGTATGCCACCGTAGCGCCGGCTATCGACGACAGCAGCAGTGGCATCACCGTAACACCTGTCAGGTCTATCATCAGCACCTCCAGCGTGAACAGCATACCGGCAATCGGCGCACGGAATATTCCGGCTATACCGGCAGCGGCTCCGCAACCCACCAACAGCATCAACACCTTGGGACTGAGACGAAACGCCTGACCCACGTTCGAGCCTATGGCCGCCCCGGTGTAGACGATAGGGCCCTCTGCTCCGACCGATCCGCCGAATCCGATGGTGATGGAAGACGCCACCAGCGACGCATACATATTCTTGCGCTTCAGTCGCGACTTATTGCGTGATATGGCATACAGCACCTTTGTGACGCCATGCGATATGTTATCCTTCACCACATACTTCACGAACAACACCGTCAGCAGGATGCCGACTACAGGATACACCAGATACAGATAATTGGCGTTCGTGATCGAAAAATGCGAGGTCAGCCATGTGGCTATCAGATGTATTAGAAACTTCAGCAGCTGGGCGGCAAATCCGCCGGCTATACCCACGAACAATGCCAGAATCAACACGAAAGTCTTCTCCTTGACATGGTGCTCTCGCCATATCACCACGCGCATCCACCAGTCCGTAAATCTATTATGCGTCTCCTTATAAGCCATATCCTATTTACCTTCGCCGGTCACTACCGTCTTTATGGTATATATCATTATCTTGACGTCTGTCAGTATAGACATATTGTTCATATATATCAGGTCATATCGGAGTCGTTCCACCATCTGGTCGACGTTTTCGGCATATCCGTATTTTACCATTCCCCAGGACGTGATGCCGGGTACCGTACGGAACACCAGACTATAATAGGGAGCCTTACTTATGATCTGACGTATGAAGTATTCCCGTTCAGGTCTGGGCCCTACGAACGACATATCCCCTTTCAGCACGTTCCAGAACTGGGGCAGTTCGTCAAGTCTGTATTTGCGCATCACTCGACCCACGGGCGTGATGCGGCTGTCGCCGTCATGCGACAGTTGCGGGCCGGCCTTCTCCGCGTCCACATACATTGAGCGGAACTTATACATTCTGAACGGCTTCTGGTGCAATCCTATCCTCTCCTGACTGTATATGGCTCCTCCGGGCGATGACAGCCGTACCCACAGGTAAATGGCCAGATAAAGCGGACTAAGCACCGTCATCACCACAATTGACATCACCACGTCGAACGTGCGCTTTACATTCATCTGGAACTCGCTCATGCTCGGCGACGTAAGATCCACAAACGGAAGGCCCATTATGTCGCCCTGGCGGATGCTCGACGTGACGTAAGAGAATGTATCGGGATTTATCTTGATTGGTATGTCCAGTCCTATCAATTGGTCAAGTATGTGCATCACCTTTACATCCGAAAAGCGTTGCATGGCGATTATGACCTGGTCCGGCTTCATTTCACGGCACACATCCATCAGCCGGGACATGGGCCACACGCGCATACCGTCCGCCACGCTGTCCTCCCCTTCCAGCGCCACATAACCGATGATATGTACCGGCATCTCCAGTTTCGAAATCTGAAGCTGTGCAGCCACATCACGGCTGTTTTGCGAATTTCCGATTATCAGTACGTTTTTTCTCTTGTTGCTGCGGACGCGCCGGATGCAATATGAATTCACAATCAGACGCCCCGCATACAGAAACACGAACAGCAACGCCCACAGCAACACCAGCAGCAGATAATAAATTTTTTTGGCCGGTGCGTCGTTCAGTATGAACAGTATGAATATCAGGGCTGTATTGAATGCGCCTGACCACAGAGAATTTGTTGCGATGCTCAGCCGGGCCTTCATGAACGGCTTGTTGTAAAAACCCGACAACCAGTATATCCCGAGCATTACCAACGGCACGAATATCTCCTCAAGAATTATTTTGCGCGAAAAGATGAAGCCTGCGAATGTCTCGTTCTCAAATTCCTCCAGTCCGGCCAACAGTATGTAGTAACGGCAGATGTTGAACAGCACGAACGCAATGAACGTAGTGGCCAGATCGGTCACTATATATATCCATCGAGCCTGCCTTGTCCCTAAATCCTTACCGCTACTCATCTGTTGTTACTGTTCCAACCTCTATATTCCGGGTCCAAGTTCCCTGTACCCCCTTAAGAAGTATTCCCGTTCCATGTCCCTCGGCCTCAACACGGTGCCGTTACATATCACAAGGTCGATGTCTATGGGTACGTCTCCGCGTCGTCGCGCCGATTCGTCACGGCCTGCATTCAGCTCATACAGTCGGGCCGCCGCATCTATCTCTCCTTGCGACAACGACGTGTCTCCGGCCATCACCGCATTGCAATACTTCCGCCCCGTGGGATGGAAGTCGTCGGTCTCGTATATACCGGAACAAGCCGTGCAGCGCAATATTGTCTGAATCCAGGTCATGGCCGCAGCCACGCGCGCCATCCGGTCCTCCACATTGCTTCCCAACGATATCACCACCCTGTTCATCAGGCTGTCACTTTTTCCGAAGCGTTATTACCGTCAGCTCCGGCACTGCGCCCAAGCGCATCGGCATTCCCACTTCGCCGGCACCGATGTTGACATACAGCCGCGACGGCGTGACGTCCGTTCCGGTGTCTTCATACAGGCCGCCCCAATACTTGTATCGCCACGCCGCAGGTGAGAATCGCTGTCCGAACATATCGGCCTCTATCTGCATGGCATGCGTATGGCCCGATAGACTCAGGTCGATGTTGCTGTTTTTCTTGACAACCTGATTCCAGTGCTCGGGATTGTGTGTCATCAGTATCTTGAAGTTTCCATCCTTCAGATCTACCCCTTTCCCTCTGTATGCCTTAACCAGATCGCCGTATTGGCCGAACGGCGGTTCGCCCCAGTTCTCCACCCCTATCACTGCGATGGAATCGGAACCACGCTTTATGAATTCATGGCTGTTGTCCAGCATCTTCCAGCCCATCTCCCCCTGCCGGTCCTTGAGTTGCTGCAGGTTCGCGGCCTTACTCTTGGCCGAGCTCCAGTCGACATAATCGCCGTAATCATGGTTGCCCAGTACGGAATATACGCCGTCCTTGGCTTTCAGCCTCATCAAAACCTTACGGAATGGTTCCAGCTCGCATGTCTTGCGGTTAACTATGTCGCCCGTGAACATTATCACGTCGGGTCTCAAGGCATTTATACTGTCCACCAGTTTCGACACGAAAGCGGTGTCGCCGCCCCACGTCCCCGTATGCAGGTCGCTGAACTGCACTATGCGGTAGCCGTTGAACGACGCGGGCAGCTTTTCAGAAACTATATCGACATTCTTTACATCGATGTTATGGCGCGTGAACATCACTCCATACCACATCGTTCCGCACACTAACAATCCCAACGACACTCCAAGCATGGCGCCGTAATTCGACAGCCGGCGCGAACCGATATTGCATAGACGGCCAATCAGAGAGCAGAGCACATACACAGTCTTGGCCGCGATAATGGTAAGGTAGGTGAACAGCAGCCACATCACGGGGATAACATCGCGTCCTTCGTCACGCAGCGGCAGACTGAACGCCACTACCAGCAACGCCCAGCAAGACACACACGAGGCTATGTACAGCCATCCGTTGCGCTTGCGCTTCGGCTTGCCGCTCATGGACCGCACGTCATAATAGATGTAGCCGTCTATGATCAGCGTCAGTATCACCATTATCAATATTCCCGTCAGCGGCAGTCTCATATCATCGGTTTTATTCCATGCCTCCCAATTATTCCATGCCTCCCAATAAAGTTTTCAGTTTGTTCTTCAACGGATTCGCATACATGGTGAGCATCATCTGCATCATGAATTCATGCTCGTCTTCCGTCACGTCCGTAAGATCCACTTTCGACAGCTGCTTGTTGAAATAGTTGATAGTCTCAAGGCGTTCGGACTCCGTATATTTCCCCGCGAACCTATGGGTATGATTCAGCATATCGTATGCCACATAATTGATGGGGAATATCTCGTAACTGCGGTGAATTGCCTGATCTATTAGACATCCCACATATCTGGCCGCGATATTGGTCTCCGGGAAATCCCCTATCTGGTCTATCTTTGTGTTAAGGCGCGGTGTAAGCTGAAAATGCACCCGTCCCTTGAACTGCAGCAGACCCGTCTCCATGCTGAACAGATCGTCACGCTGCGACTTCTTGAAATCCGGATTGCGGCGACGCATCAGGAATTCCTTGGCCTTCAGATAATCGTTGGGGTCGAATTCATAGCTGATGGACACAGGCATGATGTTTATTTCCCTCAACCGCTCCAGAAAAGTTCCCTCGCCGGCTATGCCCAGCATCTTTACCAGCGATTCCTGGGTCTTGTCAGAACTGTCCTTCGCCCGTCCTTCGCGTTGCGCTATCCAGATGCTCTCGTGCTTCTCGAGTATGGCGTAGTGTATGTAGGCCGACAGTTTCCTGGCAGCCATCAGTCCCTCGCGCAGTCCAGTGTTGCGCTTCACTATGAACGACTTGTTGAGACGTACCAGATCCGTGATCCAGTCAAACACCAGCAGGTTGTTGCCTATGGCCACCTCCGACGTGGGAATGTCATGGCGCAGGAATGCCAGATTCAGGAACGACGCGTCCAGCACTATGTCACGGTGATTGGTCACGAACGCATAGTTCTGGCCCGGATTGTAATACTTGACGCCGCCCAGGGATATTCCGGCTGTAGTGGTCTTGGCCAGCATTTCCAGAAACGGATACATCACCTGTGTCTGGAAATCATGCTTGTTGTCTATGTTATGGAGCTCGTTGAGCAACGACGGCATATCTTCGGCCGGCATCACGTAATTGACGGCATGAAGAAATCCGGGGTCCTTCACCAAAGACTCCATTTTTTCATGAAACAGCGAATCGTCGTATGGCGATATATCACTGAAATCATATTCCGAATTATTCATATCTATCGTCTGTCTAATGGCTTGTCGGTACGATATTAATGCCTGCTGTCATGACAATAACATTTAAGACATGCCAATCGATGTTCCGCACAGGGCCATATTCTTGACAAAGATACTAAAAAATCACTTATCCACCAAATTGAGATTCTGGCGCAGTGTCATGTTCAGGTGTCCCTTCAGGTATTCAAGCAGATCCTCGAAGTACATGTCACGGTTATCGTGCCACGTGCCGCGCTGCTTAAGGCTCTTATAGAACCATACATACAGATTGGAGTTCTCGCGGTTGTGAGGCAGTCTTCCGGTCTCTTCCGCAAGCTTGCGCACCATCCGGCATTTCTCGCGGAATATGTGTTCCTGTCCGTTCTGAGGCAGGTCGGACGACTCTTCAAGATATCTGTTCAATACGTTGATCTGACTCTCCGATGCCTCTACCTTCCCGCACTGTATGTTTTTACGCCACCGATCAAGCGAGCTTTCCTCTTCGTTCGAGTTGGTGTATGGCAAACGTCCCTCTTCGTCCACGAACCTCATGAAATTGTCCATTCGCTCGTTGAACGTCTTGCGGCGCTTCACCTTACGCACCTTAAGATCTTGGCCTTCATACCGCTTGCCGGCCAAACCCACCATATTGCCGACAAACACTTCATATATTCCGCCGGGGTTGGCATATATCAGAGTCGACACACTCTTCTCGTTGGTATGCGGGAAATTCTCACGCACCTTCTCAGTCAGTTCCGACAAGGTCAGCGGACGATCGTACGCGGCCAGCACTTCCGGAATATGATCTTTCAGACATCCTGAATATACGTCGGGCCATTCCTTCAAGGCATATAGCCCCCGCTTGCCGAGACTCACCACATTGCCGTTGCGGAGAAGGTATGAATGCACCGAGCTCTGGGAATCGATCTGCTCGGAAGGGTGAGTTACATTGTACGTTTCGAAAATTTCAGACACTGACATAGGCACTCCGTTTTCACGCAGCACCTGCTCTATTGCCGCAGACCTGTCCAGCGAATTGTATTCGAACACCAGCTGGTTGTCCACGTTGGTCTGTACTCCGTCGCGCTTCAGAAGATACACCGAAACCACATCGCATATTTCATTCATTTCCTCGTCCGTGAGATTGTGTTTGGTAACGGCGTTGAAGAAATTACGTAATTCTATCGTCTCGTCATCATACCGTCGCAATGCGAAATGCGTCTCTATCTTTTTCAACACTCCTCTCAGCTTGATCAGTCCGAGTTTGCTTCTGTCCACCATGAACGATACTCCGCTGTCAGTGGTCAGAATCCCGTAGTTTTCGTTGGCCATACATATCAGGGCCATCACCTCGCGAGGGGTGCAGTTGAGATTCTCCTGTCTGTTTATTTCATCCAGAAGACTATCCCAGCTTCCTATCAGCGGCTCGCTGAATATATGGGACACACGGTCGCGCACCATATATACGATAGGATCTGCCGGGAGGCCTGTCATTGTGATCTGACGCACGCGCTCGTTTGTCAGATTATATTTTTTGCTTAGTTCCTGCACATTGTAGCATCGACGCTCGGAATTCAATCCATAGAAATCGCGCAACAGACATGCCTTGGGCTTAGAGTCCCAGTACACATACTTCTGCCAGATGCTGATTGCCGGCAATTCCTTTCCGAGAATCTCCACGACAGCCAGATGCGCCTGTTCGCTATATGTCAGGAACGGATACAGGTGCATGTATTTTCTGCAATATGATTCCAGATAATATTCCGGACTGCCGTTGGACCGCATGCCTGTCAACGCTTCATGCAGATATTTACGTTCTTTGTCAAGGAACTCCAGAAACGTATGGTACGAACGTTCGCCGCATCCGGGAAACTGATATATCTCTATGGTCCTTGCACCGCATAGATATGGCATGCACCCGTCCAACGTGCCAAGTTCTTTGAATACATTACGTGTACGGGTAGGTAATTTTCCGAAATGAAGCCTGTATTCTATCTCCAGATTGTTGGTTACCACAGTAGGAAAGCTCAACAGCATTGACTTGGCCAGATGACATGCCGCGTTCTCAACATATTCATGAGCTATAGCATATACGTCATCACATTTATAGCCATATAGCTTCATGGCTGTCAGCACTTCGATTATAAGCTTGGGCAGATAAGGTTTCAACTTGTTGAATTCATCCCATGTGAAACGGCGCACTATCTCCGCGTAACTATTCTTGTCCTTGATGATTCCGGACGGCTCCTGATCGAAATAATCCACATAACGGTCGTATAGCGGAACGATGTCTTCCGGCAGTTTCTTCCTATATTCCGTCTCTATGTATGATACAGTGGTCCGGATATCGGACGTGTCCGGCACCTGATTGCCTTTCCTGACGGCTGATTGCATTTCCCCGTCAACAGGTATGACCGAATACTTCAGCTTTATGCTCTGAAGCTCTTCCAATGTTCGTTTGCCGCAATTGCGCTTCTTCAGCAATTCCGATTCAGGAGTGTTCATCAGATCGGCCAACGTAAAGATATCCGAATTCTGACAGACATTCTTAGCCCACGCGGACAATGTCTCATATTCCGGCAGGTTTTCAAGCGGTGTGTTATTCGTGATTCTCATAGCGGAAACATTTCATAATATTATATTGATTCGGTTTCAGTCTGCGGATTTCATTATCAGCATGTATCGCTTCTGAAACGTCTCCACTTGTCGAACAGATTCTCCATATCAGGTGGCAGCGGCGCCTCGAAATCCATCTCCACTCCGGTTTCCGGATGTCGGAATCCAAGTGTCCTGGCATGAAGCGCCTGCCTGGGACATAGTTCAAAACAGTTGTCTACGAATTGTTTGTATTTTGCTGTCGGAGTGCCTTTCAACACACGGTGTCCGCCATAACGCTCATCGTTGAACAGCGGATGTCCTTTATGCTGGAAATGCACTCTGATCTGGTGTGTTCGACCTGTCTCCAGCACGCACTTCACTATACTCACATATCCGAAATCCTCCAATACCTCGTAATGTGTCACGGCATGCTTTCCCTTGGACGGATCGGTCATTACGGCCATCTGAAGCGCGTTGCGCGGATTGCGCGCGATGCTGCCTGTTATCGTGCCCCGACGTTCCGGCATCGATCCCCATATCATCGCCACATATTCGCGGCGGGTGGTCTTGTTGAAGAATTGCTTTCCGAGATCGGTCTTGGCCTCCGGCGTCTTGGCTATCACCAACAATCCTGAGGTATCCTTGTCTATGCGGTGCACCAACCCCAGTCGTGGATCATTCACATCGTAATCGGGCGTGTCCTTGAAATGCCAGGCCAAGGCATTGACCAATGTGCCCGTCCAATTGCCATGCCCGGGATGCACCACCAGTCCCGCAGGTTTGTTCACCACCAGCACATAACGGTCCTCGTACACGATGTCAAGGGGGATGTCTTCGGCCACAATCTCGAAATCATATCGCGGCCTGTCCATCACCACCGACACCACGTCGTCGGGCTTGACCTTGTAGCTGGATTTGACCGGAGTGCCGTTCACCAGCACGCAGCCGGCGTCCGCGGCCTGCTGCACCCTGTTGCGCGAAGTGCGCTCCAGCCGATCGGTCAGGAATTTATCGACACGGATCATCTGCTGGCCCTTGTCGGCCACGAAACGGAAGTGCTCATAAAGTTCACGGCCGTCGGCATCGATGTAATCGGCGCCGGCTTCCACCTCTCCTTCGGCCATCACGGTATCCGGAAGCATTTCCTGTATCTTGTCCTGATCCAATATCCTGTATGTTTTATCAGAAGTACTGCCCTTCTTCTTCCTTTCCTGTTCCTGATTCCTGAGACTCGGCCGGCTCCTCGTATACGGGGCTGGCCGAAACCTCCCCTTCGGCCCCGTATGCATCCGCCTCGGGATATGCCACAGGGCTGTCTCCATATATATTAAGCAGCTCCGCGTTCTGCAGCGAATCCTGCACGTCATTCAGACGTCCGTCCGAAACCTCCACCACGATGGAGCAGTTCACGGGGATTTTCTGCATCTTGCGCACTGGACGCCCGTTGGCCAGTATCTTGACCACGCGGTCGTAGCTGCCCAATACCTTCACTATCCTTACGTTCTTGAAACCCAGTTCCTCAAGCCGGGCTATTGCAGAACGGTGCGACTCTCCCTTCAGTGCATACTCCGTAGGGTGATTGTCATCGTCTATTATCACCTCTTTGGGATGCACCGCATTGATATATAGAAATATCTTGCGGCCAGGCTTCACTACCGACTTTGCTTTGGGAAACTGCTCTATGACAAATCCTGGGCGCACATCCTCGCGATACAGAGAGTCACGTATGTCCACCTTTAAGCCGGCGTCGTGCAGCTTCTTCACCGCTGCCGTGTACGACATGTTCTCCACCCCGGGCACACGCATAGTGCTGCCATGTTTGGTGAACAAGGCCATGGCGACGTATGCCCCGTATATGCCCAACAGGGAGATAATCACTATTATCAGTATGTTTGCCATTACCGGGTGACGGTCTATGAAACCGCTGCCCCAGCTGTATGAATGGTCTTCTTCCGTGCGTTTCAACTATAGTGGTTTTACGCAGTCCCGCAGGACCGACATTAAGATATTCAATCCCAAAATTAGTAATTTTTCTTTAATTTTCATATAGTTGGAGTGTAAAAAACGCGTATAAAACGCATACTTTCACAATATCATCAAATTTTACGCAGAAACATTTTAATATTCCGGAAATTTTTACTAACTTTGCATTTCAAAGCGACCAATTGGAAATGCGCAAGTTTTTGAAGACCCTTTCGCTGGTGGCCGGCATGGCCATCCTCATGAGTTCGTGCACTGAGTTCACCAAGGTGATGAAGAGCCGCGATCCTGAATATAAATTCGAATACGCCAAAAAGGCGTACGAAAACAAGAAATATATGCAGGCATATCAGGTGCTGAGCGAAATCTATACCCCTTTGCGTGGCACCGCTCACGGCGAGGAGGCATTGTTTCTGCTCGCCATGTCTTGCTATAACAATCAGGACTACGACAACTCGGCCCTATACTTCAAGACATATTACAACCGTTATCCCAAAGGTCAATATGCCGAACTGTCCCGTTTCTATTCAGGCTACGGCTATTATCTTGACTCCCCAGACGCACAGCTCGACCAGACATATACTATAAAGGCGATAGAGGAGCTGAAGGATTTTCTGGAGTTCTTCCCCAAAAGCGAAAAGGTGCCCGAGGCACGTGAAGCAATATTCGAGATGCAGGACAAGCTGACTCTCAAGGAACTGCAGAACGCACAGCTATACTATAATCTCGGCAATTTCATGGGCAACAATTACCGTTCGGCCATCATTGTGTCGGAGAATGCGCTCAAGACCTACCCCTTCTCGAAATATAAGGAAGATTTCGAATTCCTTATTCTTAAGTCCAAGTTTCAGGAGGCACGTCAGAGCGTGGCCGAGAAAATGGCCGACCGTTATCGCGACGTTATCGACGAGTATTACTCGTTCTCAAACAATTACCCTGACTCCAAAAATATGAAAGAGGCGCAGACCATTCTGAAAATTGCGGAAAAATACGCCTCCAAATAACCCGATACGAATACTCATAAATCATAATAGAACTTATGGATTATAAGAAAACGAATGCACCGCTTAACACGGTCACCCGCGACATGATCGCTATGGCCGAACAGACGGGCAATGTATACGAGACTGTATGCGTCATTGGCAAACGCGCAAATCAGATCGCGGCCGACCTGAAGAAAGAACTTGAGAAGAAGCTTCAGGAATTCGCTTCGACCGACAACCTCGAGGAAGTTTCGGAAAACCGCGAGCAGATAGAGATTTCCCGATTCTATGAAAAATTGCCGAAGCCCACGCTCATCGCCACTCAGGAATATATAGAACATAAACTCTATTTCTCGAATCCGCTCAAAGAGCGTTCTCTTCTTGACGATTAACTGTAAATATCACAGTATCAATATGCCGCGGTCATGATGACAGCGGCATTTTTTACGAAATGAGCACTCCCGTTCTCCATATTTATAATCCAGAAACTGAATATGCCCTGGCTTCCGGCTCTCCTTACTATACACTGCCGGAATCGGTCAGAAAACTACGCATATCCAAAGCCAGACTTCCTGAAAGGTATGCATGCTTTGGCGACGCTATTCTCCTTTTGGATGGTACGGATCCAGAACCACACAGACATTCGGCTGTCAGGTTGCTCACGCCTGACGCTGACATGGACTGGTCGCAGTTCGTCGCTTCGCCTTGGGGATGGAACGCCCAGATAGCATACTTTCTAAATTCCAACTGTCCCGGCTTACAGGGTATCCCATCCCCCGACAGATTGGAATCCCTTCGGAATCTGGCTCATCGTCGCACCACTATCAAATTCTTAAGGGCATACGATGCCGTCAACTTTAAGTTACCGCTGGAATTCAATGACTATGAGAATGCCGTGACATATTATCACAATCACCCGGCCATATTCCTCAAGGCTCCATGGAGCAGTTCAGGGCGTGGTGTGATGCGTACCGACGACCTCAAGCCTATGCATGTCGAACCATGGATGCGAGGAATAATACGCTCCCAGGGAGCGGTAATGGTAGAACCAATATATGAGAAGATTCTTGATTGCGCCACGGAATGGATCATGAGCGGCGGCAAGGCGACATTTCTCGGTGTATCGGTGTTCGAGGCTTCCGGACGCGGCAAGTATCATCGTAATATCAAGGCGAACCAACTGTCGCTATGGAATATGATCGGAGTACTCACTCAGCAAGTTATCGATAAGCAACGTTATGCATTACAATCCGTAATCGGCACTGATTATGATGGACCTGTCGGCATCGACATGTTGCTGACCTCGACCGGCACTTTACACCCTTGTGTTGAACTCAACCTCAGGCGCACCATGGGCTCGATATTGATTCATCCAGATGACAAATCGCTGGTTGCAAAATACCCGGCAATGTTTTAACTTTGCATTATGATTACGGACAAAAAAAATGTGGCGATAATAGGGCGCGGCAACGTCGGCGCCCATCTGTCTCGTGCGCTGAGCGGCAAAGCGAATGTGACAGTGGTTAATCCTCATACACTCGCCGAACTGACCGGCACCGAGGACATCATACTGATCAGCGTGTCGGATACGGCACTACCGGAAATAGCTGAAAAACTTGCATCGCACATCGACATAGATAATAAGCCGATAGTTGCGCATACATCCGGCACTACTCCGTTGGATGTATTGTCAAAGCTTGACACCCCTTACGGTGTGTTCTATCCTATGCAGACCTTCTCTAAGGATGTGGAGCTAAATTATGCCGAGATCCCGATGTTTATCGAAGGCTCTGATTCAGGTGTCTCTGATATGCTCATGACATTGGCAGGCTTGTTTTCCAACCATGTCCATTACGCCGATTCCGAAAAGCGCCGCAAGCTGCATGTCGGATCGGTGTTTGCCTGCAACTTCGTCAATCATGTGTGGGCGCTCTCCGAAAAATGGCTGACCGAAAATGGTCTTGAATTTGACATGATGCATGCGCTGATTCGTGAGACCACACGCAAGGCGCTGGCTAATTCCCCGCACGAAGTGCAGACCGGTCCTGCAATACGCCATGACGCGCCCACTATCCAAAGTCATCTCAGTATGCTGGAGAGCGATGCGCAGCTTCACGACATATATAAGACATTGACGGCTTCCATCGAAAATTCCTATCCCGAATAAATTATAAACACACTCTATATGAGCGGTATAAATTACGATCTAACGAAAATACGCGGCATCGCCCTCGATGTGGACGGAGTTCTCTCCCCTTCCACCATCCCGATGGGCACTGACGGCCAACCGGTGCGCATGGTCAACATCAAGGACGGATACGCCTTGCAGTTGGCAGTCAAGAGAGGATTGATCATATCAATCATAACCGGAGGAAACACCCCCGGCGTACAGCAGCGTTATTCCAAGCTCGGCATCAAGGAAATATACCAGGGTGTGGCCACCAAGATCAATGTATTTCAGGAATGGATGTCGGCGAACTCTCTTAAGCCCGAGGAGGTTATATATATGGGCGACGACATTCCCGACCTGAAATGCCTGCGTGTCGCCGGCCTCTCGTGCTGTCCCCACGATGCTGCATACGAGGTGAAGATGACCTGCGACTATATCTCGCAGATCGGCGGAGGCTACGGCTGCGTACGCGACGTGGTGGAACAAGTGCTGAAAGCCAAGGGATTGTGGATGAACGACGCCGAGGCCTTCGGCTGGTAAAATGGACCGATACCCGCAAACCTCTGCGGATGGCAGGAATTTATAAGAGTGCGTTAACTTTTAAATCAAATTAAGATTGAGAGGATTTTTTGAGATGATTTTGCAAGCCAAGGAGGGAGCGGTGCGGGCACCGTGACCGACGA
>CADBNR010000027.1 GCA_902796035.1 uncultured Bacteroidales bacterium
AACCCCATAACTCCCTCAACGCAAGAGGGAATCTGCCTGACGAATGACCGCCCTATCATTAACATTTATTATTAAACAAGCTCTAAAGGCCGGAACAGAATAAGGTAATCATTATAAAAAGAAAGAAGACGCACGCGGGTGTGTCTTCTTTATTTTTTATAATGTGATGTCGGATTATTTCCGGAAAGGTACCGACCAGACTACACGGACGGGAACAGGCTTGCCGTCCATCCTGCCGGGTGTCCATTCAGGCATCTTGCTCAGAACGCGGATGGCTTCCTTGTTGAGGGCCGGGTTGACGCCCCGCAGCACTGAGATATGGCTGACGGAGCCGTCGGTGTTTACTACGAACGAGCAGGTGACGCGTCCCTGAATGCCCTTGCGGTAAGCATCCAGAGGGTAATTGCGTGTGGCGTTGATGAATGTCATCAGGTTGCGGTCGCCGCCGGGAAATGATGGCTTGTCGGTGACATAATCGTATTCATACACCTCCATATAGCTTTGCGCTCCCGAGGCGCTGGAACCGATGTTCACACGGCATGTCTGGGCCTTGGCGGTCAGGCCTGTTGTTAATAATAAGCTGATTAATAATGAGGTATGAAGTAAAAGTCTTACCATAAAAACTTCCTTAAATTAGGAAATGTGTTCGAAATAGCTGAACCGGCCCGGCTTTCGGAGAAGTCGCGACCAACTCTATGCAAAATTATAATGTTATAACGAATTAGCCAACAAACGGTGCATTAATTATAGTTAAAAATATTAAAACCGGGGTGGTGCTTTCGCTGAAGCTCAAGGCGGGGACAAAAAGATGGGACGGGTGCTTTCGCTAAAGCTCAAGGCCGGGGACAAAAGGGGGCGGTGTGCTTATTCTTCGTCATAAACGAGCGAGGGAATGGTGTAGGAGAGGTTGAGCACGAGCGAGGATCCGGACTTATGGGGCATAGCGTACGCTACGTCCGCCTTGAAGCCCTTCACCCTGAAACCGATGCCGAGCGAGAATCCGCTCAATATGTTACGGCCAAAAGTGCTCATGTCGGAAGCCACGCGATAATTGTAGGCAAGCGCGGCGTAGAATTTCTCGCTGGCCTGATATTGCAGCCCGAATATGAGATGGCGGAAAAAGTTGGTGAAGAATCCGTTCTTCATCTTGAGCGCATCGCCGTCCGACGAATAGCTGTAGTAAGGTATGCGCCAGCGCACCAGATTGTTGGCCGTGATGCTGATCTGCAGCGGCGTGCGGCCGAGGGCCTGCATGTATCCGAGCTGGATGTCGAAGGGGAGACGGGCGTAACGGTCGGTGAAGCGTTTGACCTGACCTCCCATGTTGCGGAGCAGGATGGAGAAGCTCAGGTCATGGTCCGGGTCATAGTAATTGACTCCTAAGTCCGCGGCCAGGGCGAACGCCTTGTAGTTTTCGTACGATGAATAGGCCATCTTGAGGTTGGCCCCTCCGCGCCAGCGTTCGGTGATGTCGCGAGAATAGGTGCCCTCTATGATCAGGTCGGAAGGAGTGAAGGTTCCGGTCGGAGTGCCGAACTCGTCGTAGCCGTCGAATTTGCCGTAATTAAGGTAGCGCAGGCCCACGGCAAACGCGCTGTGCTCGCCCACGCCCATGCCGTAACGGAGCCCGGCAAAATTGCCCGACGCCATATACAGCATATAGTTGAATTCCACTTGTTTCTCCAGTTCCGGGCCTATCAGGGCCGGATTCTGGTCGGACAGCGACACGTCCTCGTCGATTATGGTTATGTTGTTGCCTCCCAATGCGTATACATGGGCCGAGGTCGGGATGTCCAGGAAGTTATAGGCTGTGTTGGAATTTTCGGCACGCACGGGAGCTGCGACAACCGTTGCGGCCGCCGCTGCGATAGCGAATATATGCCATGAAATCCTGCTCACATTATCATAAACGCGCCAAACGTGGTTGTATTGTCATGGCAACGTGAAGAGCGTGTCAGTTCAGGGCGGTGGAAAGGATGTGTTCCAGTTCGGTGACGCTGATCTTGACCTTGATGGAACCGGACTGGGCCACGGAGATTCCGCCGGTTTCCTCGCTGACAATGACGCATACGGCGTCGGTGACCTGGCTCATGCCTAAGGCCGCGCGATGGCGCAGACCTAAGTTCTTGGGAATGTTCATGTCGTGGCTGACGGGCAGAATGCATCCCACGGCGGCTATGCGGTGTCCCGAGATGATCATGGCCCCGTCGTGCAGGGGCGAGTTCTTGAAGAATATGTTTTCGATGAGGCGGGCGTTGATGTCGGCGTCTATCTCGTCGCCTGTCTTTTCGTAATCGCCGAGGGGTACCTTGCGCTGGAACACTATCAGGGCACCGGTCTTGGACTTGGCCATCGACATGCAGGCATAGACAACGGCCATGACTTCGGCGTGTTTGTTGTCATCGTTTTTCTCGTGCCTGAATATCCTGGTGAAATGCTTGAATGTGCCCGGGCCTCCGATGTCTATCAGGAAACGTTTTATCTGGTCCTGGAACAGGATGACCAGCACTATGAGGCCGATGCTCATGAATTTGTCGACGATTGTGCCGATCAGCCTCATGCCGAATATCTCGTAGCATACCACCCACAGCACTATGAATGCGAGCACGCCGTAGAACAGCGACAGCGTTCCGCTGTTTTTCATGAGGCGATAGAGATAGAACAGCAGCAGCGCGACTATCAGTATGTCGACAATGTCTTTGATACCGAACTCAATCATGGGTGTTTGTGGTATGTGTGTTTGTGGAGTATCGCAGGTTAGGGAAAACGTTGTCGCTGTTTTGCCGCAGCAGGTCGAACAGGAGGCATGTCTGCGCGGCAGGCTTTACATCGTGTACGCGGATGATGTCGGCGCCGAGCATCAGAGCGAAGGCGTCTGCGGCCACCGTGGCGTCACCGGCCTCGGCGGGGGTGATGCCCAATGGCTTCCAGAGCATGGTCTTGCGCGATATGCCGGCCAATACCGGGCAGTTCAGCGAATGGAACAGGTCGAGGGCCGCAAGCAGGCGGTAGTTCTGGTCGGTGGTCTTGGCGAAGCCGAATCCGGGATCGACAATGACGTCGGCTATCCCGGCCTGACGGCAGTCGGCCACCTTGAAAGCAAGGTCGCTGAGCACATCTGCGGCCACGTCGTCATATTGAGTGAGCTGCTGCATGGTCGCGGGAGTACCGCGCAAGTGCATCAGCACGTAAGGCACCTGCAGCTCGGCCACTGCGGGAATCATGTCGGGGTCGAGTGTGCCGCCGCCAATGTCGTTGATTATGTCGACGCCGAAATTGGTCACGACTTTGCGGGCCACGTCGGCGCGGAACGTGTCGACCGACAGGATGGCGTCGGGGCAGTCGCGCCGTATTGCGTCAAGTGCCGGGGCGAGCCGGTCGTATTCTTCGTCGGACGATACGGGAGCGGCGCCCGGACGTGTGGAATAGCCGCCGATGTCCAGGATGTCGGCGCCGTCGTCAAGCATCCGACGGGCTATGCCGGCGGCATTGTCGCCCGCGCGGCTGGCCGCGTGGAAACTGTCGGGCGTCACGTTGATGATGCCCATTACCTTAGGACGGCTCAGTGATAGTAGTCGGCCGCGTATTTCGATGATGCGTTCCATAGCGCGAAGTTAACGCTTTTTTTGCTCATATAAAAAAAAATCGCTAACTTTGCGGCCGATTCGGTAATCTCTGGCGCGACATTGCAGCGCGTTTATATTGCCGGCATAACTTAATTCAACTAAATAAAATGGATCTGATTAAGATTGCGGAGCAGGCATTTGCCACTCCGGAGAAGAAAGTAGACGATTTCGGACCGGGCGACACCATCACGGTGGCTTACCGAATCAAGGAGGGTAACAAGGAGCGTATCCAGATGTACCGTGGCGTGGTTATAAAGATCTGCGGCCAGGGCGACAAGAAGCGTTTCACAGTGCGCAAGATCAGCGACGGTATCGGCGTTGAGCGTATCTTCCCCCTCGAGTCCCCGTTCATCGAGTCGATCACGACCAACAAGCTGGGTAAGGTTCGCCGTGCGAAACTGTACTATCTGCGTAACCTCACCGGTAAGAAGGCCCGCATCAAGGAGCGTTACGCCAAGAAGGCATAACGGCACCCCGGAGCCTGCCGGGGCACAGTTCCGGCACAGTGAATGAAAAATTAGCCGTTCGGCGCATTGCGCCGAACGGTAATTTTTTTGTGAGGGGGGGAGCAGAGCTCCTGACGGAAACGGCTTCGCGAGGAACAGCGACCGAGTGAGGGGGAAGGGACAAGGCGTGGACCAGCGGATTTTTCGGCGTCAGGTCAGGGAGTGGTAGAGATCGAGGTGGGCGCGGGCGCATTTGTCCCAGGAAAAGAGAGAGGCGTGCTGAAAGCCGCGTTCGCTCAGGTCGGCGCGGAGGTCGGGACTGTCCAGCATACGTGTCATGGCGTCCGACATGTCTTCCACGCTCTCGGCGTTGAAATATTCGGCGGCGTCGCCAGCAATTTCAGGGAAGCAGCTGGCATCGGCCAGCAATGTCGGGCATCTGTTCACCATCGCCTCTAATATAGGCATCCCGAACCCCTCGTACAGCGACGGGAATATGAAAAACAATGCATGGCGGTACAGGTTGTTCAGCTCATTCTCATTGGCCTTGACGGCCTTGAACCTGTTGATGATGCCTAATTGCGTCAGCATGTCGATTTCGCCGTGGCTGAAGTCGGAACCGGTGCATACCACATGCAGGTCTGGGTAACTGCCGGCTATGCGGCTGAATGCCGTGGCAAAACGGTTGAAGTTCTTGAAAAGGTGACGTTTGCCCACGAACAGTATGTAGGGCCTGTCGCACAGCGGTGCGTCGGGGCCGGTCACTGCGGGAGGCAGATCGATGCCGTGATGTATCACATGGATTTTATCCGGATCGATGTCGAAATATTTCAGCATGTCGCGCTTGGTGTTCTCGCTGATGGCCACGACGGCGTCGGCGCGCTTCAGCGACGCCTTCTGCAGACGCTCCATTCGGGCGTTGTAGTTGTGTTCGGTCAGAAAATTCACGTCATGGTATGTCGTGACCAACGGGTGTCTGCCGATGAATGGAATCAGATATGTGTCGAAATTGGTCTGATGCACCACATCGTACTTGCCGGTCTTCATCCTGAGTGCCGACCAGGGTTTGCCTAACTCTGCCATTATGCGCCCTTTGCCGCGGAATTCCCGGCCCGGCAGAAAGGGTACTGCATGCAGCAAAGCGTGATGACGCACGTATTCATTGTTGGAGAGCCATGCCGTGGTGGTCCAGCATTCGCGTGGCATCCGGCTTATGATTTCCGCGAAATATTTCGAGACGCCGCCGAAACGCTGACTGGAAAATATCTGATGATCAAACAGAACCCTCATGTGTAATCACTAATTAGAAATTAATAATCTGAATTCTATCGGCGCTTCAGGAGCTTGCGTGAGAGGACGAAAAGACGATAGAGAAGGTTGGCCGAATGGCGGCGCATCGGCGGTACATTGCGACGGTAATAGATGTCTCGGCCATGTTCGGCACGTCGCCGGCGGGCCGACAGGGCTGCGGGATCAGGCGAGAAGCTACCCCCTTCCAGATGCTGTATGCGGGCGTCGGGTAGGGACATTATGCGGTATCCGGCCTGACTGATGCGAAGACATAGGTCCGTTTCCTCGTAATACATGAAGAACTCCGGCGAGAAGCCGCCGGCCTTGTGGAACAGGGAAGCCGGAATCATCAGGTCTGCGCCCGTGATGTACGCCACCTGCATGGGCGCGCCGGTATGGTTGAACCGGCGGTTGTCGCCGAATTTCAGCCGGTCGGGCCAGTTATGCAGCAGCTCGTTTAGTTCCCAACGTATGCCGGGGAATCGGCGGCGGAACGACAGCATGGGTTCCATGTTCTCGTCATAAAGATTGCCGCCTGCGGCTCCGGTATCGGCGTGCGAGTCGAGATAGTCGCTCAGGATGGACACTGCATCGTTCACAAGGATGGTGTCGGGATTGAGGAAGAAGAGGTTACGCCCCGAGGCTATCTGCGCGCCTGCATTGTTGGCGCGGCCGAAGCCTACGTTCTCGTCAAGTTGCAGACACTTTACTTCGTGGTCCGGGAACAACTCGTCGAATTTCCGCTGCAATTCCGGCTCGGAAGCATTGTCCACCACTATCACCTCTAACTCCACGCCACGGCACTGCGCGTAGAGACTGCGCAGACATTCAGTCACCATATCCGAGGTGTGATAGTTGACTATTATTACCGATACATCCATCACAGCATAGTTAATGTGTCCATCACCACAAAATTAATATTCACGCTCCATAATTCCAAATTTGATATGTCATAAAAAATTCGTAAATTTGCAGGTCATACCAATAGGTATGAAAGATAGGAATTCAAAAAAGATAAGATTAGAAGATATGTCAAAGAAATCAATGTTGATTATCCTGGATGGATATGGATTGGGCGATCACAAGAAGGATGACGCCATTTACAATACCCCGACCCCTTACATGGACAAGCTGATAGAGGAGTATCCTCATTCACAGCTTGAGGCCAGCGGCGAGAACGTAGGTCTGCCCGACGGACAGATGGGCAACTCGGAGGTGGGTCACCTCAACATCGGCGGCGGTCGCGTGGTGTATCAGGATCTGGTGAAGATCAACCGCGCCATCAAGGACGGCTCGTTCCGGAAGAATCCCGAGATAATCAGCGCGTTCAGCTACGCCAAGGAGCACAATGTGCCCATCCACTTCATGGGTCTGACGTCGGCCGGCGGCGTTCACTCGTCGCTGCAGCACCTTTACGCCCTGTGCGACACGGCCAAGGCCTACGGTCTGAGCGAGGTGTATCTGCACGCATTCATGGACGGTCGTGACACCGACCCCAAGAGCGGTGCGGGCTTCCTGACCGAGGTGCAGGACCACTGTAGGCAGAGCGCCGGCGTGATCGCAACAGTTTGCGGCCGCTACTACGCCATGGACCGCGACAAGCGCTGGGAGCGCGTCAAGGAGGCTTACGACATGCTGGTGGACGGCACGGGCAAGAAGACCGACGACGTGGTCAAGGCCGTGCAGGAATCGTACGCCGAGGGCGTTACCGACGAATTCATCAAGCCGATAGTCAACGAGACCGTGGACGGCCGCATCAAGGAGGGCCACGTGGTGATATTCTTCAACTACCGCAACGACCGCGCCAAGGAGATGACCACCGTGCTGACACAGCATGAGGAAGGCGGCATGAAGCCCGTGCCCGGACTGCAGTATTACTGCATGACACCGTATGACGACTCGTTCAAGGGCGTGCACATCCTGTTCGCAAAGAGCGACGTGCCCAACACGCTGAGCGAGTATGTGTCGGCCCAGGGCAAGAAGCAGCTGCACATAGCCGAGACCGAGAAATACGCTCACGTTACATTCTTCTTCAACGGAGGTCGCGAGGCACCGTTCGAGGGTGAGGACCGCATCCTGGTGCCCAGCCCCAAGGTGGCTACATACGACCTGAAGCCCGAGATGAGCGCTCCCGAGGTTACAGAGAAACTGGTGGACGCCATCGACAGCGACAAGTATGACTTCATCGTAGTCAACTTCGCAAACGGTGACATGGTGGGCCACACCGGAGTGTACGAGGCCATTCAGAAAGCTGTGGCCACACTCGACACCTGCGTCGAGAAGGTGGTGGAAGCCGGCAAGAAGCACGAGTACGAGATGATCATCATCGCCGACCACGGCAACGCCGACCATGCACTGAACGCCGACGGCACTCCCAACACGGCTCATTCGCTGAATCCCGTGCCTTTCATCTACATCGGCAGCCATAAGGACGCCAAGTGCGAGAACGGCCGCCTGGCCGACGTGGCACCCTGCCTGCTGAAACTGATGGGCCTGCAGCAGCCTGCCGACATGGACGGCCATAACCTGATAGAGTTCTGATGAGACTCCGTAACATTATCGCCTGCGCGCTGGCGGCGACGGTGGCATTGTCTGCCGCCGCCGAGCGTCTGGTGATTCTGCACACCAACGACACGCATTCCAACATCGAATCCGACAGGAACGGTGTCGGAGGCATTCTGCCCCGCAAGGCCATCATCGACTCGGTGCGCAAGGCCGAGAAGAACGTGATCCTGGTCGATGCCGGCGACATGGTGCAGGGAACGCTCTATTTCAAGTATTTCCGTGGCGATGTGGAGTATCCTCTGTTCAATATGATGGGGTACGACGTCCGTATCTTAGGCAACCATGAGTTCGACAACGGCATTGACGAGCTGGCCCGGAACTGGAAGAAAGTTAAGGGCGCGCGTCTGTCGGCCAATTACGATTTCAGCAAGACGCCGGCCGCCGGGCTGTTCAAGCCATACGTGGTAAAGAAGATAGGGAAGAAGAAGATAGGTTTCATCGGAATCAACGTAGACCCGGCAAGCCTTATCTCCACCGCCAACACCGGAGCGATGGAATTCAGACCGGTCATCGACACAGCCAACCACTGGGCCGAGTTCCTGAAAAAGAAAGAGAAATGCGACCTTGTGGTGGCAGTGACGCACATCGGGTATGAATCGGAAAACGGCAAGACCAATGACGTGGACCTGGCCCGCGCCTCGAAGGACATAGACATCATCATCGGCGGCCACAGCCATACGTTCGTCGACCCGAAGACTCCGGACAAGACTCCCTACTGGATTGAAAACGCCGAGGGACGTCCGGTTTTGGTGGCACAGACAGGCAAGTATGGCCGCAATGTGGGTTACATATCGATTGACCTTGACAACCTGAAGGGACAGAAGTTCGATTACGAATACATTCCCGTGACCGACCGCTTCTCGCCTTCGGCCTACGACAAGGAGATTCAGGCGTTCCTGGCTCCGTATGCCGCCAAAGTCGATTCGATAGACCGTGTGCCGGTGGGTTACAGTTATCAGGCGCTTCCGAATGCCGAGCGAATCGGAGCGTTGGCCAACTGGGCCGGTGACACCGGAATGTGGCTCGGCATGCAGATTGCCGATTCGTTGCGTCGTGCCGGACACGACATTCCGGCCGTAGACCTGGCCCTGATGAATGTGGGCGGCATCCGTCAGCCCATGCCCGAAGGGATGGTGAGCGAAGGCAGGGTGCTCAGCATGTTCCCGTTCAGCAACAAGCTGATGCTGATTAAGATGAAGGGTCGCGACTTTATAAAGACCATGGCGATAGTGTCGCCCAAGGGTGGCGAGGCCGTCAGCGACGAAGTCCGGGTGATAACAGGCAGCGACGGGAAGATGAAGCACGTGCTTGTCAACGGTGTGTCCATGGACCCGGACCGCGATTATGTGGTATGCACCATCGACTACATAGCCGAGGGTAACGACGACATGACACCTATGGCCGAGCACGAGACTCTTTTTACAGATTCAAAGGAACTTGGTTACCGTGTTCTGGAGTATTTTCATGCCGTCACGCCTTTGGGCGTGGGAGTGATGCCCGATCCGACGCCAAGATTCGTAAAGGATTTTCATGATGACATGAAACAATAGCGCATGAAACCCTTAATACTACACCAGGCCATCGCAGCGTTAATGATGCTTGCGGTGGCCTCGTGTGGTTTTAGCGGGCATCATCGTGAGGAGAACGGTGACACGGCGCAGGTGGAGATAATGGACCTGACCGCCGAGGCCATGCAATGGGCCGACAGCGTTACGATGCGCATGGACACGGCGCGTCTTGGCGCGCAGGTGCTGATGCCGGCGCTATATGCCAGTGACGATCCATGGACCGTGGCGTTGCTGCAAAGGTATGCCCGGGAGGGAATAGGGGGGATAATTCTGTTGAAGGGCACGGTAGAGGAGGCGCGGACGCTTGCCGACTCCATGTGTAGCGTGTCGGCAGTGGAGCCTTTCGTGGCTATCGATGCGGAATGGGGTCTGAACATGCGTCTCGCGGATGCCCCGAAGTTTCCCGCCAACGGGCGTCTGTCGCCCAAGGTGCAGGACCAGCTGATGTACGATTACGGCCGCGAGGTGGCACGCGAGTGCCGGCAGATAGGTATAAACATGGTGCTCGGTCCCGTGCTTGACGTGACGCGGGGGAACAGTTACGTGGGTGTCCGCAGTTTCGGGTCGGACCCCCGGCGTGTATCCGATCTGGGCCTGGCATACGGTAAGGGTCTGTCGGGCGGGGGAGTGATGCCCGTGGCCAAGCACTTTCCCGGCCACGGCACGGTTCGGACAGACTCACATAAAGGGAAGGGGGTGATAGACGGGTCGCTCCAGCGTCTCGACACGGTAGACCTTGTGCCGTTCCGGGCATGGTCAGCGGCCGGAATGCCCGCAGTGATGGTGGGTCATCTCGCTGTGCCGGCTATTGATTCGAAGATGCTTCCGGCAGCGGTTTCGTCCACCATCATCAGCGACCTGCTGCGCGGAGACCTTAAATTCAGCGGTCTTGTCCTGACCGACGCAATGAATATGCTCGGGGCCGAAGGCTACACCGCAGCCGACGCTCTGAGGGCAGGCTCGAATCTGATTCTCGCGCCGGCCGACACCCACGGCGAACTTGCCGGCATAACCGAATCCGTAAGGCAAGGAACGTTGCCGCTGGACACACTGCGTCAGCGTGTCCGGCTTATCCTGTTCCACAAATACCTGTTGCGTCGCGCTCCCGACATGCCGGAATCCGTCAGCACTCCTCAGGCCGATTCGTTGGCCCGCGAACTGTCGAAATTATAAATGCCTTAGAAACTGAAACAATTTCTAAGGCATTTTATTCTAAAATATTGCTGTCCGATAAAACTCAGATAGGGCAATAAAGCATAGCTCGAACGCTGATTTTACGGTGTTCGAGTCTTCTTTTTC
>CADBNR010000028.1 GCA_902796035.1 uncultured Bacteroidales bacterium
CAGTGCCTTCTGGGCATGCCGTGGCATCAAGACCCTGATATTGCCGTCTACGATGGATTCCATTGGAGCCCACTGTTTCGCGAGACTTGTTAATCTAAGACAAATAATATGCAAGGCACAGAAGCCCCCGACATGTCACGCAAGAATCCGTTCCAATCAGAATTTCACATATTATCCGATATGGGGATGGGGAAGTCAAATGGCAGACTCTTTATTGAAAGATATCGCCGGCGACCGGACATGCAGAGACGTAAGGGTATATATACCTCAAGGATCTTTTAGAGGGCATTATGAAGATTATAACGGTTATAGTAACCCCTACAGGCATTGGGGGTATTTCCCTCCGGACAATTTTGTGGAGGTCGATGATTTTTCCACTTTAACCTTAGGTGTTGATAAAGTCCATGAGGATACATCGGTCAATGTGAGTTGCAGCTCCGGACGGATTACCGTAAACGGCCTTACCGCCTCAGAGTCATACCATGTGTATGATATGGCCGGCGCGGTACGGCGTTCCGGCATCCTTCATGATGGCGACAACACTATTGAGGTCATACCCGGCTTGTATATCCTTCGTGTCGGCACCGCTACAAGAAAAATCCTGGTGCCCTGATCAGGATAGAAGCGTTTTTTATGACAGAAACGATGTTTAGGCTTATCGCAGTCGAGAGTGTGAATATTATGTCGCGATTTGGGATGTAGATTTAATTGTCAGCTTTGGTGTAGTAGCGGATGTTTGATGAATCTTTCCGAAGGATAGTACAGTCCGGACTTCCTTACAAACGCATAAAGAGAGGGTGCGGCGGAACGGAAGTTCCGGCACACCCTCATCCTCGGTTGTAATTACTGAGATTTGTTTTCCTTATCTTAATCTTATTAGTTGGTCTGCTCGACCATGTAGGGGTTGAGCTCGCCCCACTTGTCGATGGGAGGCATGATGCCAAGAGCGATGACTTCGTCGCGGAGCTTGCACAGGTGCTTGTAGCTCTGCTCGAGTTCGGCTGCCTCCTCGGGAGTACCTTCTACGACCTTGAACGATGCGCCGTTCTTGTCGATGGTGGTCTCCATGGCCATCATGATGTTGTGGAACTTGGCGTCGTTTACATATACGCCTGCGGGCCAGCGGAATGCGGGACCGCCCATAGCGGCTGCGATCATCTCGATCGACAGGTATGCGGGGCTCTGGAACGAGCTGCGGCCGCGGAGCTCGATGATGTTCTTGCCGCCCTGGATCACGCGTACCTTCATGGCTTCCCATTCATTCTCGGGAAGTGCTTCGGTGCCGATAATCTCGGTCAGAGGCTTACCGTTTACCATCGTGGTGCTTGCGTATACGGCCATCTGCTCGCCGTGGCCGCCGTATGTGCGGGAGTTGGTGATCAGATCCGGGGAGATCTTGAACCACTTGGCCAGCTCGTTGCGCAGACGTGTGCTGTCCAGTGCGGCCAGTGTGGTGACGCAACCTGGCTTGACGCCGCTGTACAGCAGTGTTACCAGACCGGTGATGTCGGCGGGGTTGAAGATTACGACGATGTGCTTTACATCGGGGCAATACTTGCGCACGTTCTTACCGAAGTCCTCGGCGATCTTGCAGTTGCCTGCCAGCAGGTCCTCGCGGGTCATGCCCTCCTTACGGGGTGCGCCGCCGCTCGATACGATGTACTTGGCACCGGTGAAAGCGGTCTCGATGTCGTCGGTATAGGTGATGTTCATGCCTTCGAAGCCGCACTGCAGCATTTCCTCGGCAACACCCTTCAGACCCTTTGCGTAGGGATCGTACAGACAGATGTTGGGAGTAAGACGCATCATAATGGCGGTCTGGGCCATGTTGGAGCCAATCATGCCGGCTGCGCCGACAATCAGAAGCTTTTCATCTGTGAGAAAATTCATGATTAATACTTTTTATTGGGTTATATTAATATGTTGTGTCTAATTTCATGGCGGTTGTTACGATCTTCCGTCACAGATATTACACACTGCGGGGAGGAATGTTCCAACGTTTGTGCAAATTTAGTAATTTTTTGTTATTTTTGCAACAGTAAGATGAGGAATGATGCCTAAGACGAAAACCGTGTATTTCTGCAATAATTGCGGATATGAGAGTGCCAAGTGGCTGGGGAAATGTCCCGGCTGCGGGGAATGGAACAGTATGGTCGAGGAGAAAGTGTCGGCCAAGGAGAGTAAGGGCGGCAAACGCGGGCTGGTGAAAAGCTCGCGACCGGTGAAACTGTCGGAAATAGAGGTGGGCGAGGAAGTGCGCCTCAGGATGCCGAGCGACGAGCTGAACCGCGTGTTGGGGGGCGGCCTGGTAGCCGGCAGTCTGACGCTGATAGGGGGCGAGCCGGGCATCGGCAAATCCACTCTGCTGCTGCAGAACATCCTTTCGATTCGTACACGCCGCATCCTGTATGTGTCGGGCGAGGAAAGCGCGGCGCAGCTCAAACTGCGCGCCGACCGTCTCGGCAAGGTGTCGGAAAACACCTTCATCCTGTGCGAGACCAATCTGAGTGCCATCTTCACGCAGATCGAGAATGTGAAGCCGGAGCTGGTGATAGTCGATTCAATCCAGACCATCATGTCGGACGAGATAGAGTCGGCCGCCGGCAGTGTGTCGCAGGTGCGCGAATGCGCCGCCGCATTGCTGCGCTATGCCAAGGAAAGCGGTGTGCCCGTGATATTGGTAGGGCATATTAATAAGGAGGGCTCCATCGCCGGACCCAAGGTGCTGGAGCATATCGTGGACACGGTGCTGCAGTTCGAGGGCGACCGGCAATATCTGTATCGTCTGCTGCGCGCCATCAAGAACCGTTTCGGATCGACCAACGAGATAGGAATATACGAGATGGTGTCCAAAGGCTTGCGCGAGGTGAAGAATCCGTCGGAGATGCTGCTGTCGGAAAACCGCGAGGAGGAGATGAGCGGCATGGCCATCGGCGTTACGATGGAAGGCGTACGCGCGTTTCTTGTGGAGGTGCAGGCTCTCGTATCCGGAGCGGCATACGGTACGCCACAGCGATCGGTTACCGGATTTGACCAGCGACGGCTCAACATGATGTTGGCCGTATTGGAGAAACGGGCGCGTTTTCGTCTCGGGCAGAAAGACGTGTTCCTGAACATAGCCGGAGGGCTGAAAGTGACCGATCCGGCATTGGACTTAGCGGTGGTGGCCGCAGTGATGTCGTCGAATTTCGACATGTCGCTGCCGCCGCGCACGGCATTCGCCGGCGAGGTGGGACTGTCGGGCGAGGTGCGCACCGTCACCCGTGTGGAGCAGCGTGTGGCCGAGGCCGAGAAGTTGGGATTCAACACCATCTACATTCCGAAAGGGAACCTGAAGGGGATGTCGCCCAAGTTCAAGATCAATGTGGTGGAGGTGGGCAAGGTGCAGGAGCTGGTTCAGTCGCTGTTCGGACACGGACGCAACCGTTCTGACGCCGACACCGGGGAATAGGATATCCAACCCGAATAAACCGGAATAAAGATGAGGGAGTGTCGATTGCGGCACTCCCTCGTCGGATAAAATACAAAATCAAAAATCGGCAGCAAAGCGCCGGCATCATTTCTTAGGCGACATCCGGACTGTCCTTGACAGCGTGCCGGGTTCCTTGCCGTCCGGCAGGTCGGCCGCGCTATCCACGACCTTGAATCCGAAGCTGATTACACCGAAAGCCAGAGACTTGTCGACCTGAAGCACGTTCATGCGCATGCCTAACAGGAACTTACCGGCCGAGAAGTTGTCAGTGGCGATTGTCGCGCCGTAGGGAGCTATGACCGATGTGCCCAACGGGATGCCATCGAGTACATACGTCACCTCGTTCACCATGGCCTGCTTGTTGTCGTTGCCTTTGCATGTCACGCTTTCGATTTTTAGCGTATCGCCCTTTACCACATAGATGGCATCTTCTCCTTCAACTACATTATCGAATGTGACAGTGATGTCTACGTCCGGCAGATCGTCGTCGGAATCGCAAGATGCCAGAAAGCCCAAGGGCAACAGCAACAACAGGTAAAGTAACTTTTTCATCTTTGTTTCGTATTAGAGTAATTGATTATTCCGTGGAATCGAATCTCTATGTCGGTTCCTTTTCCTATAATAACAAATAACGGTGATAAAAGATTAAAGTATGTAAATTGCGGAAAAAGTGTTATCTTTGTAACATGGAATCGAAAATATACGAAACGATCGACGACGAGGTGATCGTAACGGATAATAAGTCCGTGTCGGTGTCCGAAGCTCAGAAAAGCGGTGACCGACTGGTGGATTATCGCAACGTGACGATAGAGCGAGCTGCACGCGTGGTGCTGAAAGGCGTGACGTTCAGTGTGTCGGAGGGTGAGTTCTGCTACCTTACCGGCAAAGTGGGCAGCGGCAAGAGCTCGCTGCTCAAGACCTTGTATGCGGAGGTGAAAATTCCTGAAGGCGACACGGCGCGTGTGCTGGACTACGACCTGTTGCTGCTGCGCAACAGACAGATACCGGGACTGCGCCGCTCGCTGGGCATCGTGTTCCAGGACTTCCAGCTGCTGCAGGACCGTTCGGCGGCCGCCAACCTTCGCTTTGTGCTGAAAGCCACCGGCTGGAAGTCGAAGGGGGAGATCGAGGACCGCATCGAGGAGGTGATGAAGGCGGTGGGAATGGAAAACAAGGCTTACAAAATGCCGCATGAACTCAGCGGCGGCGAGCAGCAGCGCGTGGTGATAGCCCGAGCATTGCTCAACAGCCCCAGGCTGATACTGGCCGACGAGCCTACCGGAAACCTCGATCCCCAGACCGGATACCAGATCGTGGACCTGTTGCACAGACTTTCGGAGCAGGGCACAGGCGTGATCATGGCCACTCACAATATGCAGATGGTGGAGGATTTCCCCGCCAGGACGCTCCGTTGCGAGAACAAATCGCTGATATGATTCGCACAGGGGCCTTACCGGGGGATGTTTTTTATGGAACAATGCCTTAGTGACGGTTAACGGTCAGATTTTTGCTTAAAAATTTCGTAATGCAGAAATAATTCCATAATTTTGTGACACCATGAAAGCTCCGTGTAACGCGGGTCTTAATATTACAGCATAATCCGTGATAAACGGATATTGAATTATAGGAAAAATTAGAGAATCAAATACCAAACCAATGGCAGAAAAGAAAGAAAAACTGTTCGACATGTTTTCGCCTGTGACCACCGAGGAGTGGAAGGCGAAAATCACAACGGACTTAAAGGGTGCGGATTTCGACCGTAAACTGGTGTGGCGCACCAACGAGGGGTTCAACGTACAGCCGTTCTATCGACTTGAGGATTTGTCGAAGTTGTCTCACTTAGGCAGTCTTCCCGGCGAGTATCCCTACGTACGCGGCACACGCGCCGACAACGACTGGCTGGTGGCCCAGGCCGTACAGGGCGACACCCCCGAGACTATGGCCGACCATATCCGCCACATCACCGACCGTGGCGTGGAGTCGCTGCGCATCAAGCTTGGCAAGAATCCCGCCGAGGCCCTGAAGGTAATCCTGAAGTACGTGGACCTGAAAAAGACCGAAGTGAACATCGACTGCTGCCCCGGCAAAGCCGCCGAGGTTGCCGCCGTTCTGGTAGAAATAATCAAGGAAGCCGGAGCCGCCGACGCATTCCGCGGAGCCGTAAACTACAATCCGTTCCGCCGCCTGCTGAAGCACGGCCTGCCGTTCCCAAAGAACGCCTCCGATGAGGGCCTGAAGGTGTACGAGGCCGTCAAGGATGTGAAGGGCCTGCGTTGCTTCGCCGTCGACTCCTATATGCTCAACAACGCCGGCGCGTTCATCACCCAGGAAATGGGCTATGCGCTGGCATGGGGTGCCGAATGGCTCACCATGATGACCGAAGCCGGCCTCGGCGTAGACGAGGTGGCTCAGCGCATCAAGTTCAACATGGGCATCAGCTCCAACTACTTCATGGAGATAGCCAAGTTCCGCGCCGGCCGCATGCTGTGGGCCGAGATCGTGAAGGCTTACGGACCTAAAGAGGACGACAGCTGCAAGATGTGGGTACACGCCCTGACCAGCATGTTCAACCAGACTCTGTACGACTCGCACGTGAACCTGCTGCGTTCCATGACCGAGACCATGTCGGCCGCACTGGCAGGCGTGAATTCAATCGAGACACTTCCCTTCGACAGCTGCTATCAGACTCCCGACGAGTTCTCGGAGCGCATAGCACGCAACCAGCAGATTCTGCTGCGCGACGAGTCGCACCTCAACAAGGTGGTCGACCCTGCCGGAGGTTCCTATTATATAGAGACGCTGACCGCCTCCATCGCCGAGCAGGCCTGGAAGCTGTTCAACGAGACCGAGGACGCCGGTGGCTTCGAGGCATTGCTGAAGCAGGGTGAGATACAGAAGAAAGTGAACGAAAGCGGGACGAAGCGTCACCTCGACGTTGCACGCCGCAAGGAGAACCTGCTTGGCACCAACCAGTTCCCGAACTTCAACGAGACGGCATTGCAGAAGGTTCAGGGCGAGAGCTGCGGATGCGGATGCGGCTGCCACCACGAGGAGCCGACGGACGGCGCCGTGGAGTGGCTCAACATGGACCGTGCCGCCAGCCAGTTCGAGCAGCTGCGTCTTGACACGGAGCGTTCGGGCAAGCGTCCCAAGGTGTTCATGCTCACCATCGGCAATCTGGCCATGCGTCTGGCACGCGCCCAGTTCAGCTCCAACTTCTTCGCCTGCGCCGGTTACGAGATAATCGACAATATCGGCTTCGAGACGGTGAAGGAAGGCGTAGACGCCGCCATCGCCAAGAATGCCGACGTAGTGGTGCTGTGCAGCAGCGACGACGAGTACGCCCAGTATGCCCCCGAGGCTTTCAAGGAACTGGACGGCCGCGCCATCTTCGTGGTGGCCGGAGCTCCCGCCTGCATGGACGACCTGAAGGCACAGGGTATCGAGAACTTCATCCATGTCAAGGTCAATGTGCTTGACACGTTAGTAGATTTTAACGCCAAACTCCTTAAGTAACCATGCGTCCGAATTTCAAAGACATAGATATAAATAAAGTAGTGATCGCCAAGGATCACAAGCCCGCTGCGGCGCAGGAATGGATGACCGCGGAGCTGATCCCAGTGAAGCCCGTCTATACCGAGGCCGACCTGGAGGGCATGGAGCATCTGAACTTCGTGTCGGGTCTTCCTCCCTTCCTGCGTGGCCCGTACAGCGCAATGTACCCGTTGCGTCCCTGGACCATCCGTCAGTACGCCGGATTCTCCACCGCCGCAGAGTCCAACGCATTCTACCGCCGTAACCTGGCTTCCGGCCAGAAGGGTCTGTCGGTAGCGTTCGACCTTCCGACTCACCGCGGTTATGACGCCGACCACGAGCGCGTCGTTGGAGACGTGGGTAAGGCAGGAGTGTCCATCTGTTCGGTAGAGGACATGAAGGTGCTGTTCGACGGCATACCCTTGAACAAGATGTCGGTGTCCATGACCATGAACGGTGCCGTGCTGCCCGTGCTGGCGTTCTACATCAACGCCGGTCTGGAGCAGGGCGCAAGCCTGGAGGAAATGGCAGGTACAATCCAGAACGACATCCTCAAGGAGTTCATGGTGCGTAACACCTACATCTATCCGCCGGCATTCTCCATGAAGATCATCGCCGACATCTTCGAGTACACGTCGAAGAACATGCCCAAATTCAACTCCATCTCCATCTCCGGCTACCACATGCAGGAGGCCGGCGCCACGGCCGACATCGAGCTGGCATACACGCTGGCCGACGGTCTGGAGTATCTGCGCGCAGGCGTGAACGCAGGTATGGACATCGACTCGTTCGCTCCGCGTCTGTCGTTCTTCTGGGGTATATCGATGAACTATTTCATGGAGATAGCCAAGATGCGCGCCGCACGTATGCTGTGGGCCCGGATCGTGAAGTCGTTCGGCGCCAAGAACCCGAAGTCGCTGGCACTGCGCACGCACTGTCAGACCTCCGGCTGGTCGCTGACCGAGCAGGATCCGTTCAACAACGTAGGCCGTACCTGCGTCGAGGCTATGGGCGCCGTATTGGGACACACCCAGTCGCTGCACACCAACGCGCTGGACGAGGCCATCGCGCTGCCCACCGACTTCTCGGCACGTATCGCACGTAACACGCAAATCTATATCCAGGAGGAAACCAACGTCTGCAAGGAAATCGATCCGTGGGGCGGCTCGTACTATGTGGAGAGCCTGACCAACGAGATCGCTCACCGCGCATGGGAGCACATCCAGGAGATCGAGAAGCTCGGCGGTATGGCCAAGGCCATCGAGACCGGTCTGCCCAAGCTCAAGATCGAGGAGGCCGCCGCACGTACGCAGGCACACATCGACTCCGGCAGCCAGACCATCGTGGGCATCAACAAGTTCCGTCTGGACCATGAGGATCCCATCGACATCCTGGAGGTGGACAACACCGAGGTGCGCAAGGAACAGTGCGCCCGTCTGGAGGAGCTGCGCAAGAACCGCGACGAAGAGGCCGTGAAGAAGGCTCTGAACGACATCACGGAGGCCGTGAAGGATCCGTCGAAGGGCAATCTGCTCGACCTGGCCGTGAAGGCCGCCGGTCTGAGGGCGTCGTTAGGCGAGATTTCCGACGCCTGCGAGGCTGTGGTAGGACGTTATAAAGCTGTAATCAAAACCATATCAGGAGTGTATTCCAACGAAGAAAAGGGTGATCCCGAGTTCGAGGAGGCCCGCCGTATGGTTGCCGACTTCGCCAAGCGCGAAGGTCGCCAGCCGCGTATCATGATTGCCAAGATGGGGCAGGACGGTCACGACCGTGGCGCAAAGGTAGTAGCCACCGGTTATGCCGACTGCGGTTACGACGTGGATATGGGACCGTTGTTCCAGACTCCGGCCGAGGCTGCCCGTCAGGCTGTAGAGAACGACGTGCACATCCTCGGTGTCAGCTCGCTGGCCGCCGGCCACAAGACGCTGATTCCGCAGGTGATCGAGGAACTGAAGAAGCTGGGTCGTCCCGACATCCTGGTTACGGCCGGTGGCGTGATTCCGGCTCAGGATTACGACTTCCTGTACAAAGCTGGCGTGGCAGCTATCTTCGGCCCCGGCACACGCATCCCGAAGTCGGCCATCGAAATGATCCGTATCCTCAACGAGGAGCGCGAGGCTGAAGCTTGACGGCCTTAAAGACCCTAAAGACTCTAAAGACTTTAAAGACCCTAAAGACTTTAAAGACCCTAAAGACTTTAAGGACCTTATAATGGCTTATTCCGAAGGCGCACCGTATTCCCGGTGCGCTTTTTTTATTATTTGGAACCGGGCAATTTTAGCACCGCAGGAGCGTTAAAAAGTAGATGGAAAACGACAAACCCCTATATGAAATAATTGATGAAGACGAACTGCCGTACGCTTACGGTCTGGATGATCCGGACCGTCCCGCGGACCCTGATGTGGATGGCGGTGAAAAGGAAAAGAGCCGGCCGTCGCGCATGAATCTGCTATGGCGTGTGATGCTCGGCCCCGCCACCGGATGGAAGGATCTGAAACGCGCATCGCTTAAAAAGGAATCCGTAGCTTCGGTATACTTTTATCCGTTGTGTGTGGCCGCCGCGCTGTCGCAGTTCGTCGATCTGATATACGAAGCCAACCAGTCGGTGCTGAAACTTGTAGTCTCGGCGCTGGTGATATTCGTATCCTATATATTCAGCTACGTTGTGTTTCCCATATTGGGACGCCCATTCCTGTGCGCTGAAGCAAACAGGACGCTGGAAACAAATTTCGGCCGTAATGCGTTGATGGTATTGTTCTCGACGCTGGCTCTGTTTAAGGTGGCTTATAATGCCATACCGTTCATGGAGCCGGTACTCGTGTTCCTGCCGCTATGGACCATCTATCTGATACACCGCCTTGTGCCGGTGATGCGTGTGCCAAAGGAAAAGTGGGGTACAACCACGGTGATTCTGAGTGTGCTGACGGTAGGACTGCCGTCATTCTGGCAATGGCTTTTCGCAGTGCTGCTGCCGGGAGTGTGAGGGTGTGAAACGTGGAATTTGGATAATTATTGGGACTGCAATGAAGGCAAAGGATATTAACATACAGAACAAGAAAGCGCGCTTCAACTATGAGATAGGCGACACGTACACTGCCGGAATAGTGTTGACAGGCACCGAGATAAAGTCGATACGCGACGGAAAGGCGTCGCTGGTCGACTCCTACTGTCTGATCGAAAACGGCGAGGTATGGGTGAAGCAGATGAACGTGTCGGAATATTTCTACGGGTCGTACAACAATCACGTGGCCCGACGCGACCGCAAGCTGCTGCTGAACCGCAAGGAGATAGCCAAGCTGCAGAAAGCATCGGAGAATCCGGGCTTCACCATCGTGCCTCTGCGCGTGTTCATCAACGACCGCGGCCTGGCCAAGATGGTGATAGGTGTGGGTCGGGGTAAGAAGGAATACGACAAGCGTCAGACTCTGCGCGAGCGCGACGACAAGCGCCAGCTGGACCGTCTGTTCAAGAAATAGCAAGCGATGGCTCCGAGGAATATAGAGCTGTTGTCGCCGGCGGCGAACAAGGAAGTGGCGAAGGCCGCGATTCTGAGCGGCGCCGACGCCGTTTATATAGGCGCCACGAGTCATGGGGCACGTCATCGTGCCGCCAATTCAATAGAGGACATACGCGAGGTAGTGGACTTCGCGCACACTTATCGCGCCCGTGTATATGTCACCGTCAATACCTTGGTATACGACAACGAGCTGGAGCAGGTGCGCGAATTGATATGCCGTCTGTATGAAGTCGGAGTCGACGCCCTGATAGTGCAGGATATGTCGATATTACGTATGGACATCCCGCCCATCGCGCTGCACGCATCCACGCAATGCGACACCCGTACTCCCGAAAAGGCCCGGTTCCTGGAATCCGTGGGCTGTTCGCAGATAGTGCTGGCACGTGAACTCACAATACCGGAAATAAAGGAAATATGCGACCGAGTCAGCGTGCCGGTGGAGTGTTTCGTACATGGTGCGCTCTGTGTCAGCTATTCCGGACGTTGCGGAGCGAGCCAGGCATGTCTGGGACGTAGCGCCAACCGCGGAGAATGCGCGCAGATGTGCCGTATGCCTTACACGCTGCGCAACGCCGACGGCCAGGTGATAGAGAAAGACCGGTATCTGCTTTCGTTGCGTGATTTCAACGCCTCTCCCCATCTGGAGGAGATGCTTGAGGCCGGAGTGTCGTCGTTCAAGATTGAAGGCCGGCTTAAGGATGTGGACTATGTCAGAAACGTCACGGCATATTACCGGAAGGCCATAGACGAGATCATAGTACGGAATCAGGACCGCTATGTGCGCTCGTCGTTTGGTGAAAGTGCCATAAACTACACTCCGCGGCTCGATAAGAGCTTTAATCGCGGATTTACGGATTATTTCTTAGGCTCGCGCCGACCGGGCCGGATGGCATCATTGCTGACGCCCAAGTCGATGGGCGAGGAGATAACGGACATATCGACGCTGCATAACGGCGACGGCATCAGCTTTTTCAACGCACGAGGGGAATACGAGGGTGTGAATGTGAACGGTATCCGCAATGGCCGTATCATCGGCTCGCGACCATTCGAATTGCCTAATGGCGCGGTGATTCATCGCACCAACGACATAGAATGGAACAAACTTATGTCTGGCCGAACGCCTGAGCGCACGTTGTGGGTTGACATGACAATTGATGAGAATAACCTTAGACTGACAGACGAACGCGGCCTGACGGCTACGGTATCGTTGCAGAATGTGGTGAAGGACAAGGCCCAAAAGCCGATGCAGCCTGAACGCGTGTTAGGCAAGTTGGGTGCCACCGTTTACCGTCTGCGTAATTTCGAGAACCGTTTGAATCCCGGCACATTCATTCCTGCCTCTGTGCTGACCGAATTGCGTCGTAAAGGAACTGATATGCTCGACAGGATGAATATGGAAAGCTATCCGTACGACCGTAGGCGTCCGGAGGACAAGGAAGTCATTTATCCCGATAAAAAAATGGATGCGCGAGGTAACGTGGCGAACATGATGGCGCGAAAGTTCTATAAGGATCATGGCGTCGAGGAGATGGAGACGGCCGTGGAAAAGAATCCGTGGTATGGAGGAGCCGTGATGACCACGCGCTACTGTATGCTCCGCGAATTGGGAGCGTGTCAGCGCGACTGCAAGGATTCCGCCATCCGCCGCCGCTTCAAGCAGCCCCTTACCATCACCACCGGCCCGCACACCTTCCGCCTCGCCTTCGACTGCGCCCGCTGCGAGATGTCACTTTTCAAGCTCTAATCACGCCTTCAGAGTCTAATTTTGATTTATGTCGAAAAAATATACGGAACTGACCATAAGCCGCGATTGCGGATACGTGATGAGGGGAATGGCCATCATGATGATAGTGCTCCACAACTATTGTCATATTATCCCCGGATCAGTAGGTGAGAATGAATTTTCCTTCAATTACAGCGTAATAGCTGCGATGATGGCTCCAAAAGCCACAGCGATGCAATGGCTTTACGACATTATGTCGTTTTTCGGATGGTATGGGGTGCCGGTATTCATGTTCCTGACCGGATATGGACTGGTGATGAAATATGAACGGGATAAGGTGCCGCTCAAAACAGGACCGTTCTTGCTGCACAATTATCTTAAACTGTTTTTTCTGATGCTTCCGGCCGTCATCGTAATGATGGTTTATATGCTATGTCTGTCAATTCCGGAAGGTAAGTGTGATGGTCCGGGCTATCTGCTTCAGTTAAGTATGCTATCCGATATCCTGCTGCCATGGTTCCCGCCGGTGCCGGGTGTTTTCTGGTATTTTGGATTGACAATGGAATTCTACATCATATACGCATTGTTCATTTATCGTAAATCCGTATGGTGGATGTGGGCAGGAGTGGCGGTTTCCATTATTTTACAGTTGATACCGGATCCAAGTAACGAAACGATATCCTGGCTGCGACATAACGTTACAGGATGGGCCACTCCGCTTGTAATGGGCATTGTATATGGACGTTCCCGGGGTATAAGTCGAGAAGTCGCAATAATTGTATCCATTCTGTCGGTAGTGTTGATATTACCGTCGATGCTGAACGCTGTGACATGGCAGTTCTCCATCCTGGCGTGTGTGGTTATTGCAATCGTTTTGGCCAAATGGTCCATGAGAATACCCGGATGGAGAAGATTCTGGATATGGATAGGCAGACTGAGTCCGATGCTGTTCGTAGCCCATCCCGTGGCCCGCGAATTTATCCTTGATGGGTTAGATCCTCAAAGCCCCGCGTTGTTTCCCTTGTTGCTGTATCTGTGTATAACCTTTCTGTTGGCTTTGGCGTTCCGTTACTTCACCACCGCCTGTTATCGACGCTGGCTAAGATGACTATTTGAACACACCTGTGAAAACGGAGGCTGAGTTGTATGGGTCGACCGAGACCTCGAGCAGAACACGTCCCGGACCGAACAGATCGGGGAGGGATGCGTTCAGAGCTGTCTCGGAGTCGGCATGGAGGTAATCCCATCCGTAAGCGCGGCACAGACCCTCCAGCGGCAGTTGGCGTGGCGCGCAGAGCATTTCTTCCCGAATCGGGAGTCCGGATGTGGCGCCGATGCATCGGAATATGCCGCCGCCTCCGTTGTTGAGAACCACAATTTTGAAATCGTCAGGCACAATGTCCAGTCCCATTATCTCGGGGGCGTAAGAGAATGACATGTCGCCGGTAATCAGCATTGTCGGACCGGCGTAGCATACGGCGGTTCCGACCGCCGTGGCATTGCCTCCCTCTATGCCCGAGATACCCCGGTTGCACCAGCAGGCATGCGGTATCGGCGCCATACCAAGCCCCGCATATCTGACTGCCGTGCCGTTTGAGAAGAACAGATTGAATCTGCGGGGTACGGCATTCATGAGTATGTCCATTGCTTTAAGCTCGGACCATGGCGCGGCTCCGATATATGCATTGGCTCGTTTTATGGCCTTATGACGGGCATTGTGCCAAACCTCGGAATAATCGGAAGCTGCGCTTTCGTCAGTATACGTTCCGTGGCCTTTCATCCAGCGGACAATCGATGCGAATCCCCTAAAGAACATGCCGGGATCCGCTTCAATGTGAAGCGTCAATGACTGGTAGCAGTCCACGGCCGAATCGGTATCGCCTAAAGTCCAGCAATCAGCATCAGGACAAGAACGCAAAAAATGCTTGAGTCGCGATGACACCACTGCACCTCCTATGGAAATGATGACATCCGGACGCAATGATTGTATCGTCTCGTCATCGGCAGTCAGGACCAAGTCCGTGACGCAGGCGTCGGGATGTCCGGCAAGGTGCAGGTTCGACAACGGCTCGGCGCAGATGGCTGTCTGGGGAAGCTGCAGAAACTCGGCCAATGATTTGTTTAGCCTTGAATCCGGATTCATGAACCCTGCCACCACCAGTATCTTTTTGCCGATTACGCTGGCGGCCAGTTCTCTATATTGTTCCGGCGTCAGGGTCCTGGGCCCTTCCATAATACTTATTTTCCGAGCTGCGGAGGCATCCGAAGCCTCAGCTGTCTCACCTATGGGTGCGTCAATCTGTACATTTATGTGTACCGGACCGGGAATACCGGAAGTAGCCGTCAGCCACGCATCGTTGGCCATACGGTTCACATACCATTCATATTCGGAATCGAATGTCGGGTTGCAGCATTCGACCGCTTCCCCGTCTGAAACCGGAATGTCGAAACTATTCTTTACTATATTCCGTAGTGTGCCGTGCTGGCGCATGGTCTGCGAATCATTCTGGTCGATCCATCGGCGTGGTCTGTCGGCCGAAACCACGATGAGCGGTACATGACGGTGGAACGCCTCGGCTACGGCCGGAGCGTAATTCAAGAGCGCCGATCCAGATGTGCAGCACAGCACCACAGGCCTGTCGGAGGTCATGGCCATACCAAGGGCTACGAACGCGGCGGTGCGTTCGTCGACAACGACACGTGTCTTGACCTGAGGTCGCGCGGACAGGGCCATCAGTAATGGCGCGTTGCGGCTGCCCGGGCTTGCCACGACAGCGCGCAGTCCATGTGCCGTCAATACATCGAACAGCACGCGGCAATTGATCTTGGCAGTATCCATATCAGGCATGGCATGAGTTGATGATGTATGCCATCTTCTCCTTCAGATCCGGTTTGCTTTCATTGGTGCGTAACGGAGCGCCGAGCGCCTTGCGTTTCAGCGATGATTTGAGGGCGCTCGACATTCCCGGCATAGACTGCTCGGATACTATTTCCCATCCACATACATGATTTAAAGTGCTGGATACGGCACTTTTGCCATCGGAATTTACATGTCCCTGTTCTATTTCCGTCAACGGCTCCACGCGGAAATAGACATTGCCGGAATTGTCGGCCACAAAACTCAGAATACCATCTCGGTCGTCGGCAATGGCGGCGAAACGCAGCGGGGATCTTGTGCCATATTTTATCTTTGTGTTTGCGCCCTTTTCGTATATCTCGGCCAGGGGAATACGCAACGGTTCGCCGTTCTCGTAACACATCACCAGACTGGCGTGTTCCATGTCGTGGGGAATGATCAGGCTCAGGATGCAGTCACCTTCGCAATACAGGTCTGTGGGACTGAATTCCACATTTCCCTTCTTGTCGAAGTAGAGATATCCGAACGGTTCGGAATAACCGTCATCGTAATCGTGCAGCACATTGGGACGCCATGAAGACGTATAGGCGCCGGAATCGGACGACACAGGGGCATCCTGGTCACTTGTGGCTGTCTGAGATTCCGAAGTGCCCGAATCTGAAGCCGCGGCACTGTCTGCCGTCTTGGATGCGGTTGCCTCGGCTTCGGCCTTCAGGGCCTCGGCATGAAGCCGGCTGCGGTCTTCCAGCTCTGCCAGCTGACGCTGTCGGTCGCGCTTGAATTCCTCTTCATCCTGACCGGTAAAGTATTTGGTAGACTGACCGGACAGCCGGACATACAGACGGTCCTTGTAGTAAATCGGCTCCAGACTCTTTTCGATGTCGAAGCGTATCACCACTCGTCCCTTCTCCCGGTTCAGCTCGTCGTCATCCACCGACACGGAGATTCGGGCCAAGGCGGCAGGTCCGAAATTGTCGGCCAGCAGATTGTCGATATATACCTGCAGCTTGTCGGCGTCGGTTATCTTATGCTGATGATTTCCCGCCACAAGCGTATGCGTTCGGAAATATTCGAAGTCATCGGGCAACCCGGCTGCATACCCCTCGTTGTTCACACCTAAGAAGAGGGTGCCGCCTTCTGCATTGAGGAATCCTGCTATACGCGACAGGATGTGTTCCTGCTGCGCGACCGGGTCCGGGTATATCTTCTGACCGCGTGCCACGGCAGGATACACGATGCTTGTCTTGAACTCGATGAATTTGGATTCCGAGCCGTAATATTTGCCCAGTCGGGTGTCGCTTACCACATCCAGCGCGTTGCCTATTTCCTTGCGCAGTCTGGAGCAAATATCCTCGGAATTGTCACTGACGTCCGACATCATGTTGAACGACAACACCATCCTGGCTATGGTGCGGTCCAGTTCGGACGACTCTGGATTCCGGCCGATCTCGTATAGTCTGGTGTTGTAACTTTCGTCGCCCATCCAGGCCACCATCTCCAGACGCCGGTACATACTGGTGAGGATAGGCACCTTGAGGCTTTCCTGTTCCAGCCGGGAGAGATCGGACATGTCTATGCGTTTGTTGGTGGCGTAGAAATCATGCATCAGGAGCAACTCGGAATGAGTGGCGAGGGCCACGGCCGTTTCCTTGTCGTCAGCCATCAGGGCCAGTATGCGTGCCAGACGCAGATAGTCGTATGCTTCCAGCAGGTCTTTCTCTGCTATGGCCGCGTAGCGGATTATCTCAACCAGTTCCTGCATGTCGTCGGGCAACAGCTCGTCGTATTCTTCCTCCATCTGTTCGTCGGTATCCATATCCGTGTCGCCGCTCAGCGACAAGGCGCGGAAAATGTTCCTGAATGCGTCGGATGTGGTGAAGTTGTCGGCATATTTGTCGAGCTTCTCGGTGATATATCCGTTTATCACGCCTCCCGATACGCTGTACAGCTTCACGTTGACGATGTCGCTGTTACGGATGTCGAAACTGGAATCCGCCTCCACGAACAGGCCGAACCCATTCAGAGTGAGGGCGCTGAAATTATGGCCTTCGGTTATGTTTTCGGCGTTGGTGATGACGGCGCGATACTCGGTGTTGATGTCCATATTGTCGCGCACATATTCGCCTGCCTGCTCCAGCAGCGAGAAATGGTATGATCCGTCATTGTCCATGTCTGCGACCGTGGCGCGGAACTGCAGCGGCTTGCCGTTGGCGTCATGCCAGCAGCTGTCGTCCGGATATCGTACGCGGTATCCCACCACATCCTTGCAGTCGATATATCCGGATCCGGCTTCATAGTCCTCGTCGATGATGCTGCAAAGGAAGCGAGGATTGCCCTGGTCGTCGTCACGAAGCATCGAGTCTATCTCGATAGTAACCACATCGCCCGGCTCGGCCTTGACGGTATAATGGATATGCTCGGAATTCACGACAGCTTCGTCGCGACGGAACAGCTCGTGTTCGATGTCGTTCCACCATGCGTTATGGTCGTTCATCCTTTTTATCTTGGATCCGGACATACCCTTGATTCCTCCAATCATGATGGAGGGATGCAGCCATTGCATCAGCACTGAAGGTACGGCCTGTTCGGGATCCCGTAACGAATCGGTGCGCGTCAGTTCCATACCTTCGGGACTGATGGAGAATTCCACGGGACCGGCGGAGAACCTATGGTTGCCCCGAATCAGCGACAGAGGAGAGGATATGGTACGTGTGGCCGCCGCCACCAGATACATAGGGTCGCGAAGCTGGGAATACAGCGGCTTTGTCAGCGACGTGCCGCCGAACAGCGCGCCGATGGCTTGGTTCAGCACGTTGCGTGTCCTGTTGGTGCTGAGCAGCGATATGTAACGGTAATAATAGGAATAAGTGCGGTTCAGGTCGGTTCCCGGCTTCGAGAGCAGAATCTTCAGAGCCGTTGCCGTTACGGCGGTCAGCACCTTCTCTTTCTGATTGCGTGTTTCGGCCTGCGGCAGTCCGTCGATACTGGCCGCCGCCTGCCGCAGATACATCTCGAACTGTTCAACGAAGGCCGTACGGAACGGCTCGCGCTCCCAGTTCTCGATGTTACGCGTGAAGATGCTCTGGAATATGCTGTTCAGATAGTCGCTGACCTTGTGCGGGTACAGGCGGAAAATCATCATCAGCACTCCGAACGCCTGGTCCGGATGGTACAGATATCCCGACTTTTCGAGTTTGGCGAATATGGAACTTACGAATTCATCGAGCTTGTCGTTGCGCAACAGACCCATAAACTGCTCGTAGGGCTGCACGGATTCAACCAGAGTGGTGATCTGCTGCTGCATCGACTTGCGAGGCTCGAAGGCAAGTCCCTCCAGGAAATCGGAATCCTCCAGAAAGTAGAGGGCTCCTGTGCGTAATGCGGACAGGAACTGACTGACTTCCGATATGCGGTATTTGAGTGTGTCGGCCGTCATACCCCATGGGAATGTGCTCAGGGTGAGGCGCATCTTGTTGATGAACCACAGCGGATTGTGATTGTCAAGATCGCTCTTCAGATACTCGTAATCCGCTCCTGTTGTCCATAATTCCTTGATAAAGTTGACCAATGTGGAGGATAATCCTAATTTCTCGACAAGCGACTGCGGTTGGTAGAATGGCAGGCGCGCGCTGTCGTTGTCGAAACGCAATATGCAGCCCACTTTGCTTAGCGACTGGAACTTACAACTGACTTTCTGTCCCTTCTGCAGTATGGCGTTGCGGTCATGCACGCTGAATATCAAGCCATTGCTGTCCACAACCTTGAATTTGTCGTGAATGCGGTCCAAAGGCACGTAAGTCACCGTGCATTCTATGCTGTCGTTACGGTGATATGTGTCGTTGTAGAGTTCGTAAATAAAGGCGGGCAGATGCTGTTTCACTGTCACGGCGCCATTATACGAAGTAATGATGCGGCATGCTATGTAATCGGGAAGATTGTAGTCGGATTCCTTCTGAAACGGGAGTTTCGGAACCTGTACGGTGTCGTTCAGGCCGTGGACGGAGCCTGTCTTGATGTTGATAAATTCGGGGTCGATTACCGACCTGTCTACTTCAAAAAGAATGATTTCGCCTTTTTTGAAAGCCATAGTGGGGTTGGGTTTTGAGGGTTGATAATTCAAATTGGAGCTTCGCTCCAAAACGGAACGGCTTCGCGAGGGAGGGGGAGGAAGAGGGAAGAGGGAAGAGGGAGGAGGGAGGAAGAAGGGGGGGGAGGGTCAGAGCGCGGGGGCCTTGAAGCGGAGGGGGGTATAGCCGAGTAGGAAGGCGGATGCGGCCATGCGTTTCTTGCCGGCAGGCTGAAGCTCAGCTATCTCAAGCCAGTGGTCGGACGTGGCCACGAGAAGACGCTTCTTCTCGATGCGCACGTCGCCGGGCACAATGCCGGTGCTATCCTCGTTGCCGGTGCAAGGCTCGTCGGTCAACGCAGTGGTGAATATCTTGACATCCATGGTGGCGTGGTTCAGTAGCTCCAGCGCGGAGAAGGCGGCAGGGTACGGCGACAGTCCTCGCACCTGGTTGTGTATCTGCACAGCCGGGCGGTCCCAGTGTATAGCCATATCCTCTTTGAAGATCTTTGGAGCCGGAATGAATTCACCTTCGGGCTGCGGAATAGGCTCAACGCATCCGTTCTCAATGTCCCGGACGGTCTTTGACACCATGTCAGCTCCTAAAACCATGAGGCGGTCGTAGACGGTACCGACATTGTCTTCAGGCAGTATGTCGATGCGCTGTTGGTCGATGATGGAGCCGGTATCGATGTCGTGGTTCAGGAAGAAAGTGGTGACTCCGGTTTCGGTCTCGCCGTTCATGATGGCGCGGTTTATCGGGGCGGCGCCACGGTATTTGGGCAGCAGGGCCGCGTGGAGATTGAACGTGCCCTTGGGAGGCATGGCCCATACGGCTTCGGGCAGCATACGGAAGGCTATCACCACGAACAGGTCGGCCTGCAGCGACTGTAGCTCGGCCAGGAATTCGGGATTCTTCAGCTTCTCCGGCTGCATCACTTTCAGGCCGTGTTCCACGGCATATTTCTTGACGTCGCTTTGAATCAGTCTGTGACCTCGGCCGGCTATCTTGTCGGGCATGGTCACCACGGCCGCTAATTCGTGGCCGTCGGCTACAAGCCGGTCAAGACTCGGCACCGCAAACTCAGGTGTCCCGAAAAATACTATCTTCATAATTCTATGTATATGAACGGCCCGGCGCTTATTCCAGCACAGGTCCGTATCCTTCAATTATTCTATTGTTAAGGTTACGCCGGATAGCCTCATGCACGAACTGCTTGGCGCGGTCGACGGCTTCCTCCATATTCAGGCCGTGGCCCAAATATGAGGCGATGGCCGTGCTGAGCACACAGCCGGTGCCGTGCAGGTTGGGCGAGGCGATGCGCGGCATGGTGTATTCCTGAAGCAATTCCGAGCCGCGATATAGGGTGTCGGTGCAGGCTTCAGAGCCGGCGTCGCCGCCCTTCAGCAGCAGGTAAGGGGAGAGTGCATTCAATGACTTCCCGGCCATTGCACGGAATAAAGAGGCCTCCTGAACGTTCGGGGTGACGAGGATGGCGAGAGGGAAAAGGGAACGGATCATGGCGCGGGCGGTGTCGTCGCGGCGGTCTATAAGCTCGCCTCCGGCTGTGGGGGCCAGCACAGGGTCTATGACTACGTTCCGAAGGTTGTGGCGGCGTATGGCTTCGGCTACGGCTTCTGCTGTTTCCGGGGTGGGGAGCAGGCCGATTTTCACGGCATCGGGTCGCGTGGCCTCCACGGCTGCGTCTATCTGGTCGCGGATCAGGTCAGGGTGCGTGGGATTGATTGACTTGACTCCGTGCTGGTTCTGCACGGTGAGGGCGGTGACGCAGCTGAGTGGATAAGACCCGGTGCGCGCGCAGGTGCGGATGTCGGCGCTCATGCCTGCGCCTCCCGTGGGATCCATCCCGCTTATCTGCAATATCACCGGAGTCTTTGGCATGGTCAGGCGTTTTGTTCTGTTTCCGCTGTATCGGGCTGCGGCAGGGCCGAGGCTATTTCCCGGCGGCACTGTTCCATCAGCGCCTTGGTGTTGAAACCGCGCTCGCCGGGCCATATCGGCTTGTGGATGGTCATGCGTATGTGCGAGGGCGTCATCAGGTAGGTGTATCGGGGCATGGCGTGGAAACTGCCGTCGATGGTGATTGGCACAACCGGCAGCTTGAACTCACCGGCCAGCATGAATGCGCCCCGCTTGAAGGCCGTCATGTTGCCGTCCCATGTGCGGCTGCCTTCGGGGAATATCACCAACGACATGCCGCCCTTCAGCGTGCCTTCCGATTCCTGAATGGTGCTCTTGATGCCGGCGATGCTGCTGTCGTCCACCATGATGTGGCCGGCCTTTCGACAGGCTTTCCCCACCATGAAGATGCTTTCAAGTTCTTTCTTCATCAGCCACTTGAAATTGTGGTTCAGGAATCCGTAGATAGTCCAGATGTCGTAGGCTCCCTGATGGTTGGCCACGAACACGTATGATTGCTTCGGGTCGATGTTCTCGCGTCCGGTTACCGTGACGCGCATCAAGAATAGCGTACATGTGATCTGCGACCATATTTTTGCCGGCCAATATCCCCAGAAATCGCGACGCCCGAGCCAGCATCCGGTCAGGGTGATTGCGGCTGTGATAAGTGTCAGAACCACGAATATAGGGGCTGCGATTAATATTTCATATAATATGTAGAGGCCGCGCAGCAACCACTGCCACGCGTTGCGATGCGGCCTCGCGGCTCGCACGGGAGGTCTCTGTTCCATTATTGTCCTATTTTCTAACCTTTTCTATCGTTTTGGGTTTGTCTATAAACCGACATTACAAAATTAAGTTATTTTCGCGAAAAATCAAAGTAATTAAGACATATTAAGACTCCGGGACAACATATTAAGAATCCGCCTCGCCATTGGGGCGGGACGGAGCCTTGATAACCGGCCGGAGCCGGATGTTGTTCGGATGTTATTCCTCGTCGCCGGGGGCGATAAGTTTATAGCCTTTGCCGTGGATGTTTATGATTTCGACGGCGGAATCGTCCTTCAGCAGCTTACGGAGCTTGGTGATGTACACATCCATGCTTCGGGCGTTGAAGTAATTGTCGTCTATCCAGATGGACTTCAGCGCGTAGTTGCGCTCCAGAATCTCGTTCATGTGCTGGCACAGCAGCGACAGAAGCTCGCACTCCTTGGTGGTCAGCTTCTGCACCTTGCCGTCGCACAGCAAGGTCTGTTTCTGGGTGTCGAACGTGTATTTGCCAATCTGGAACACGGTCACGTCCTTGTCCTTCTTTCCGCGCACGCGGCGCAGGATGGCTCCGATACGCGACACAAGCTCCTCCATGGAGAATGGCTTCGGTATGTAGTCGTCGGCACCGATCTTGAAGCCTTGCAGCACGTCCTCCTTCAGGTTCTTGGCCGTCAGGAAGATGATGGGCACGTCGCGGTTCACCGCACGAATCTCTTGTGCCAGCGTGAAACCGTCCTTCTTGGGCATCATCACGTCAAGAACGCACAGATCGTATTTCCCTTTCAGGAACGCCTTGTAACCCTTGTCACCATCATTGCACAGGTCGGCGTAGAATCCTTTGGCCTGCAGAAACTCGCGCAACAGCATACCCAGATTCTCGTCGTCCTCGCAAAGAAGTATTTTTAGTTTCTCATTCATATCGTAGTCGGTGTTTATTTTATAATTATAACAATTAAGTATTAAAATATATTTATCGGTGTCAAATTTTATACTGAATTATTAAGAAGCGTCCGGCTGAGGCTGGGTCAGCGGAAGCTTGATGATGAACGTGGAGCCTTCGCCGGGCGTTGATTCCACCTGTATTGTGCCGCGGAATGCGGTGATCATCTTCTTGACGTATGCCAGGCCGAGTCCGAATCCCTTGACGTCGTGGCGGTTGCCTGTCGATACCCGGTAGAACTTGTCGAATATGCGTTTCAGGTCGTCCTTGTGTATGCCTATGCCGTTATCCTTGACCCGAATCTCCAGATGCCGCCCATCCGGATTGTTTGTGATTACCGACAGCTCCGGCTCCACATCCTCGCGGCTGTATTTCAGGGCATTCTCCAGCAGATTGTGTATCACGTTGGTAAACTGCAGCTGGTCCACGTGTATGTCGGAGTCCGTAGCCTCCAGGTCGGCGAACAGCGTGCCCCCCTGACGTTCCACCTTCAGCTTGAAGTTGGTCACCACGTTCTCGATTATCTCGTTGGCGTTGACATCCGTGAATTTCAAGGAGCTTTCGGCATTGTCTATCACCGAGAGGTGAAGCACCTTCTCCACCTGGAAGCGCAGGCGTTTCGACTCGTCGGAAATCACGCCGGCCAGATGCTTGATAGATTCGGGCGACTTGCGCACCGACGAGTCCTCCAACATCTGCGCCGCCAGCGAAATGGTGGCGATGGGGGTCTTCAGTTCGTGCGTCATGTTGTTGACGAAGTCGGTCTTCATTTCTGTCAGCTTTTTCTGTCTGAAGGCCAGTATCACTGTGTACAGGAACACTACTAACAGTATCGCCGAGAATGCCAGCGACGGGATGATGAACCGCACGGAGCTGAATATGTAGTTGTGCTTGTTGGGAAATTCCACGCTGAGACGGTAGGAGACGTCGGTGTTGCCGAACAGCGGTATGGAATATATGTCATTGACCTTAGGGTCGTAGTCCGATGTGGCGTATATCTCGCGGCCGCCGGCCGTGTTGACCGAGAATGCGAAGGGTAGGTTCACGCCGTTATTGGCCAGTTCGGTCGACAGGCAGTTGCGCAGCACCGTGGAATCGGCGCGCTGCATCACGGGACGCGAGCCCGAGTCGCGCAATATGTTCAGTATCACTTCGGCCAGCAGCCCTTTCTGATACAGGTACTGGCTGCGGATCACCTCCTGCATCGTGCCGTAATGCGAGCTGACGGAGCCTGTGGCCGACGGGAAGGTGAGCGACGGAGGTGCGCTCGGCTCCTTGGTTATCTGACTGTCGGTGCCGCCTGTATTGTTTATGTCATCGTAGAAACTTGATTCAATCACGTTGGCGTCTTCCTGCAGGAAGTGCAGCGTTTCCTGGCGATCCATGAATTCGGATGTAGCGTACAGCGACCGCATAACGCCCTCCGAGAATTGTTCCTCGCGCATCTTCACCATATTTTCAAGATACATGATCTGAAAATACAGCAAAGTGCCGAAAGTAATGGCCATCAGTATGGTAAGTATCCAGATTAAAGATCTTTTCATTTTGTCGTTCCCCTCACAAGCCCTGAAAATTTAGATTGTTAATTAACAATTCGGGGCAAATTTAACAATTAAATGTGAAAATTGCAAATTTTCTTGATTTATCCCGATTTAATCCCGTAAAATCCCGATTCTCTCGATTCTCTCGGTTAATCCCGATTAATCTCGATAAATCTTGATTAGTCCCGTTAAATCCTGTCTATGCGTCAGTGATTCCACACCGGTTTCCTAATGTATTAACAAAATTTTACATTTAAAGTTCGTACCTCCAGTACGTATCAAGGCGCCTCGGAGTAAACAATAAGCCTCAGGCCACGCCGTTTTATATTATTATGCAGATACTCAGAACATCCCTTATAATAATCATATCGTTGCTGATGGTGCTTTGCGCCGGCTGCTGGCATTCCAAGAACGAGCCGGAACCGGAGCCTCAACCCGTCAATCCGGATGGCGTCACGATAGTGTATGCTATTAACAAAAGCTCTCTTTCCGGCAACTTCATGCAGGACACGGCTGAGATGAAGGCTGCAATGGTAAGCGTGGATATGTCACGTCAACGTCTGTTGGTGTATCTGACCGAATCGGCATCCAAGACGGGACTGTACGAGTTACAGCAAGTTGGCCGGAAGAACAAGGTTCTGACCTGGCGCAAGGTGAAAGAGTATGACCGCCGGCAGACCTCCACGGCGCCTGCCGTGATGAAGCGCGTCATATCCGATGCGCTCGCTGTCTATCCCGATGCCGAGCATTCATTGATATTCTGGGGTCACGGCACGGCGTGGACACCGGGTTTCAGCGGCCATGAGACTCGCAACGGCGGTCTGACTGAAGTCCCTGCCCAATATGGCTATGGCGGCGAGTACGGAAAAGGGAATGAATGGCAATGGGCCGAAATCACCGACATCGCCGACGCCATTCCCGACGGTGCGTTCCGCACCATCTGGTTCGATTGCTGCTATATGTCGTCGATCGAGGTCGCGTACCAGCTAAGAAACAAGACCCGGATGTATGTGGCCTATCCCACGGAGGTATGGGACGAGGGTCTGAACTATAATGACGTGCTCCCTTATATCATGCGCAAGAATCAGGATCTGGTCGGTGGCGCCGCCGAGTTCTATTCATATTATAATGATAAGAGCGATGCAGTGACGGTGTCGGTGATGGATATGAGCAAAATCGAGGCCGTGGCCGAGGCCACCCGCGCATTGATGCAGAAGTATCCCGACAATCTGGACAAAGTGCGTGGCGTGTCTGATTATCGACGAAAGAGTATAAATAATCCTGATGGTTACGGTTATTACGACATGATGCAGCTGCTGAAGCTTAAGGATAATGACGCGTTATGGCAGGGCGTTCAGGACAGCATGAACCGTTTTGTGGTATATCATGCCGAATCGTCGAGGGATTTCAACAACCGCCAGTGGGTGCGGACGCCCCTGTGCGGCGTGAGCATGCACAGCCTCGGAGAATACGGACAGAAGGAAGCGGACCACGAGCCCTTCTACCGCACCCTCGACTGGTACAAAGCCGTCTACGAGCAATAGTGCCCGCCCCACTATCGGGCTTAGAGCATCGACTGGATGAAGTCGTTGAGGTCGACGTCTTTGGGGAGGTTGAAGCGGGTGCGGAGGCGGTAGCGCGATGTGGCCACGCTGTCGCGCGATATACCTAAGGCCAGGGCTATCTCCTCGTTGCGGCGCCGCAGTGCGATAAGCATGCACAGCAGTTCGTTGCCCGAGGTCAGGTCAGGGTACGTCTTTCTCAGATTGTCGATAAACCCCGGATGCAGGTCGTTGAAACTCTTGCGGAACCGTTTCTCATCCTCCTTTTCAAGCAGGATGGCGGGCAACGCCTCGAACGGTTTGGTCTCCGCGTTGCTTACAGTATGTCTCCGGTTCAATTCCTCGATTTTGGTATTGAGTGCTATGCGTTCGGCCAGCAGCGTGTCGATGTTCTGCTGCGTTAGCTGTTGCTTCTGTTTGTGGTTGCGTGATCGCATTATCAGGAATACGGCAAGTCCGGCCACGACGAGCAGACCGATTACGCTTATCAGTATGATACGTTGCTGACGCGTCCGGAGTTCGGCCTGCAGCACGGCAGTCTCGCGTTTCAGCTGCGTGGTGCGGTACTTGTGCTGTCCGGATGCATCGTCTCCAGCGAGTCGGCAGCGGCCTGCAGCAGTGTCAGGCCTTCGATATAGTGTCCGTCGCGGCACAGTTCGCGGCGAGAAGCGCACAGGCTATTGCCATTGCATTAAGTTTCATAAAACAACATTACATGAAATATGCAATAAAACCAAATTCATTTGCCGGTCTCCGATAGCCTTTTGTTGTTTGTGGAGTGAGATTTTTTTAGTATCTTCGCAAAAAATAACAACAAAGACCATGAAACGCATCACACTCGACAATGAATGGCCCGATTACCCTGCATTCGCGGAGGGAATCAGGCGTGCTCCCGACCGTGGATATACACTCGACAAAGCCAAAACCAAATTGGCTCTGCAGAACGCCCTGCGTTATCTGCCGCCCGAACTGCATGAACGTGCCATCCCGGAGTTCTTAGAGGAACTGAAGACGCGCGGCCGCATCTATGCCTACCGTTTCCGTCCCGAAGGTCGAATCAAGGCCAAGCCCATAGACGAATACAAGGGCAACTGCATCGAGGGCAAGGCGTTCCAGCTTATGATAGACAATAACCTGGACTTCGAGGTGGCCCTCTATCCTTACGAACTGGTAACATACGGCGAGACCGGCCAGGTTGCACAGAACTGGCTGCAGTACCGCCTCATAAAGAAATATCTGGAGGAGTTGACCGACCACCAGACATTGGTTATGGAGTCGGGCCATCCTCTCGGACTGTTTCCGTCTCGTCCCGACGCACCGCGCGTCATCATCACCAACGCCATGATGGTGGGCATGTTCGACACTCAGCACGACTGGCACGAGGCCATGCAGCTGGGCGTGGCCAACTACGGCCAGATGACCGCCGGCGGATGGATGTACATCGGCCCGCAGGGTATAGTACACGGCACGTTCAATACCATACTTAATGCCGGGCGCATGAAATTAGGCGTCCCGGAGGACGGCGACCTGAAGGGCCATATCTTCGTTTCGTCCGGCTTAGGAGGCATGAGCGGCGCCCAGCCCAAGGCAGCCGAGATAGCGGGGGCAGCCGCAATCATAGCCGAAGTGGACCAGTCGCGCATCGACACCCGCCGCAACCAGGGCTGGGTGCAGGAGGTGACCGACTCCATCCCCGAGGCTTTCCGCATGGCGCGCGAGGCAATGGCCCGCAAGGAACCGATTTCCATAGCCTATCACGGCAATGTGGTCGACCTGCTGGAATATGCGGTGATGCACAACGAGCATATAGAACTGCTCAGCGACCAGACCAGCTGCCATGCCGTGTACGACGGCGGCTACTGTCCCGTGTCGCTCACATTCGACGAGCGTACCCGTATGCTGCACGAGAATCCCGAACAGTTCCGTGAGGAAGTCGACAAGTCGCTGAAGCGTCATTTCGAAGCCATCAAGGCTCTGGTGAATCGCGGCACATATTTCTTCGACTACGGCAACGCCTTCATGAAGGCCGTGTACGATTCCGGCGTGAAGGAGATCTCGCGCAACGGTGTGGATGACAAGGACGGCTTCATCTGGCCCAGCTATGTGGAGGACATCATGGGCCCGATGCTGTTCGACTATGGCTACGGTCCCTTCCGCTGGGTATGCCTCAGCGGCAAGCATGAGGACCTGGTCAAGACAGACCATGCCGCCATGGAATGCATCGATCCGGACCGCCGCGGTCAGGACCGCGACAACTACAACTGGATACGCGACGCCGAGAAGAATGCGCTGGTAGTAGGCAGCCAGGCCCGTATCCTCTATCAGGACGCCATGGGTCGCCTGCGCATAGCCCTGAAGTTTAACGAAATGGTGCGCAACGGCGAGGTAGGACCCATCATGCTGGGTCGTGACCACCACGATGTGAGTGGCACAGACTCTCCTTTCCGCGAGACCAGCAACATCAAGGATGGCTCGAACGTGATGGCCGACATGGCCGTGCAGTGCTTCGCCGGCAACTGCGCCCGGGGCATGAGTCTCGTGGCCCTGCACAACGGCGGCGGCGTCGGCATAGGTAAGGCCATCAACGGCGGCTTCGGAATGGTGTGCGACGGCTCGGAGCGCGTTGACGAGATACTGAAACGCGCCATGCTGTGGGACGTGATGGGTGGTGTGGCCCGTCGCAGCTGGGCGCGCAATCCCAACGCAATGGAGACCGTGCGCGAATGGAACGACACCCAGAGCGACCGCGGCTTCATGATTACGGAGCCTTATATCGTGAATGACGAACTTCTTGACAAATTCGACATCTGATGAAGAAGATAATAGAATGTGTGCCCAACTTTTCCGAGGGGCGCGACAAGGCGAAGATAGACGAGATTGTAAAGGCGATAGAGCAGGGCGGCGACGTCCGGGTGCTTGACGTTGATCCGGGCGAGGCCACGAACCGAACGGTCGTGACCTTCGTAGGCGAGCCGGAGGCCGTGTGCGACGCGGCGATAGCCGGAATGCGCAAGGCCGCGGAATTGATAGACATGCGGACACACCATGGCGCGCATCCGCGTATGGGCGCCACCGACGTGCTGCCGTTGATTCCCGTGTCGGGCATCACGTTGGAGGAATGTGCCGAACTGGCACGCAAGCTTGCCGAGCGCGCCGCAACCGAACTGAATATTCCCTGCTACAGCTACGAGGCTGCGGCATTCACGCCCGAGCGCAAGAACCTGGCCGTTTGCCGCGAGGGGGAGTACGAGGGACTGCCCGAACGCTTGGGTCACGAGGGTAAGGGACCGGACTTCGGTGACCGGCCGTTTGACGAGGGAGTGGCACGTACCGGCTGCACCGCCGTCGGAGCGCGCGATTTCCTGATTGCCGTGAACTTCAACCTCAACACCACCAGCACACGCCGCGCCAACGCCATAGCGTTCGATGTGCGCGAGAAAGGACGCCCCAAGCGCGAGGGGGGCAAGCTGACCGGCAAACCGCTGAAGGATGAGAACGGCAACGCCATCATGATTCCCGGCACGCTGAAGGGTACCAAGGCCATAGGATGGTACATAGATGAATACGGCATCGCCCAGGTGTCGATGAACATTACCGACATGAAGGCCACGCCGCTGCACCGTGCATTCGACGAGGTGAGCCGTGCCGCAATGGCCCGCGGCCTGCGCGTCACCGGCACGGAGATAGTGGGTCTCGTACCCAAGTCGGCCATACTCGATGCCGGCAAGCATTACCTGAAGATGCAGAACCGTTCGCTCGGCATTCCGGAGCACGAAATCATCAAGATTGCCGTCAAGTCGATGGGCCTGGACGACCTCAAGCCGTTCAATCCCGAGGAGAAAATAATAGAATCTATGTTGGGAGGTCATAATAAGGGTCTTGTCGACATGACACTGACGGAGTTTGCCGACGAGACATCGAGCGAATCGCCGGCACCCGGCGGAGGCTCTATCTCGGCATACATGGGAGCGTTGGGCGCTGCCCTCGGCGCGATGGTGGCCAATCTGTCGGCCCATAAGGCCGGTTGGGACGACCGCTGGGAGGAATTCTCCGATCAGGCCGTCAAGGGTCGCGAGATTCAGGAGAAACTGATGCACTTGGTAGACGAGGACACCGACGCCTTCAACCGCATCATGGCCGTGTTCGCCATGCCCAAGGGTACGCCCGAGGAGAAGGAGGCCCGCAGTGCAGCCTTGCAGAAGGCCACGCTCTATGCCACCGAAGTGCCCCTGCGCACCATGCGCGAGTCGTTCCGGGTATTCGAACTGGTAAAGGCTATGGCCCTCAACGGCAACCCCGCGTCTGTCAGCGATGCCGGCGTAGGAGCGCTCGCCGCCCGTGCCGCCGTGTTCGGAGCGTGGCTTAACGTAAAGATCAACGCCGCCGGACTCAAGGACCGCGAACAGGCCGACAACCTGCTGAATGAAGCCGCCGACATCGCCGGGAAAGCGCAGAAGGAGGAGGCCGAGGTGCTGGATATTGTAAATCAGAAAATATCATAGTCCGGCCATGAGAAGACTGGTCATAACCAACGCCAATATATACACGCCCGTCGGCACCGCAGGGAAACGCGGTGCCGAAATGGGCGAGATATTGCATATTAAAAAGGGCGGCATCATCATCGAGGACGGGATAATCCGCTGGGTCGGTCCCGAATCGGAGATGCCGGAGCCTGAGGGTTACGTACGCGACGAGGTGTATATGGACGCCTTGGGCCGCGCAGTGCTGCCGGGATTCGTCGACAGCCACACGCACCTGGTGTTCGGCGGCTACCGGCCTGAGGAGTTCGGCTGGCGGCTGAAAGGAGACACGTACATGAGCATCATGGAGCGTGGCGGAGGCATACAGAGCACTGTGAACGCCACCCGTGCCGCATCGGCCGGGGAACTGCGCGAGAAAGCGGAATGGTACCTTGACGAAATGAGCGCGATGGGCGTAACCACCGTGGAGGCCAAGAGCGGCTACGGACTTGACACCGAGACCGAGGAGCGGATGCTGCGCGTCATCAGGGAATTAGCCGAGGACCCCGAACGCAAGGTGGATGTGGTGTCCACATTCCTTGGCGCACACGCCGTGCCTAAGGAATACAATGGACGCACCGCCGAGTATGTGGACCTGATAATAAAGGAGATGCTGCCGCGGTTCCGCGACATGGCGGAGTTCTGCGACATATTCACGGAAAAGAACGTATTCGAGCTGGAGGACTCGCGCCGTCTGCTTGAGGCCGCACGCGAAGCCGGCTACAAGCTGAAGATGCACGCCGACGAAATAGTGCCGTTAGGTGGCGCCGAACTCGCCGCGGACTTAGGCGCCGTTTCCGCCGACCATCTGCTGCACGTCAGCGACGAGGGAATACGCCGCATGGCCGAATCGGGCACCGTGGCCACGCTGCTGCCCCTGACGGCATTCGCGCTGAAGGAGGAATTTGCACCCGCACGCAAGTTCATAGACGCCGGATGTGCCGTGGCCCTTGCCACCGACCTCAATCCCGGCTCATGCTTCTCAGGCTCAATACCGCTGACCATAGCCCTGGCCTGCATATACATGAAGATGAGTGTGGAGGAGACGCTGACGGCGCTTACGCTGAACGGCGCCGCGGCCATCGACCGCGCGGACCGTATAGGAAGCATCGAGGCCGGCAAGCAGGGAGATGTGGTGATATTGCACTTCGACACCCTCGACGCTCTCCCGTACTACGTGGGTATGAACTGCGTGGACGTGACAATCAAGAACGGAATAATACTATAAGGACATGTCAGAACATAATATATATGAAGTGGGCAGCGGCGAGCTGACCTATGGCGAAATAGAGAGAATACTGAAGGAAGGTAAGGAGCTGCGACTTTCGGACGCCGCCCGCAAACGTATAGAGCATTGCCGTTCGTACCTGGACCACAAGACGGACCATGACACCGAGCCGATATACGGCGTGACCACAGGCTTCGGTTCGCTGTGCAGCAAGCACATCAGCCGCGACGAGCTGTCGACCCTGCAGGAGAACCTGGTCAAGAGCCACAGCTGCAGCGTGGGCACGCCGGTAAGTCCTGAGATAGTGAAGCTGATGCTGCTGCTCAAGGCGCATGCCCTGTCGATGGGCTTCAGCGGCGTGCAGGTGTGCACAGTGGAGCGCATCATCGACATGTACAACAACAACGTGCTGCCCGTGGTGCGCGACCGCGGCTCGCTCGGCGCGAGCGGCGACTTAGCTCCCCTGGCCAACCTGTTCCTGCCGCTGATAGGCGAGGGGGACGTATGGATGGACGGCGAGCAGGTGCCGGCCGGCAAGGCGCTGGAGAAATATGGCTGGGAACCGATAAAGCTGCAGAGCAAGGAGGGCCTCGCGCTGCTGAACGGTACGCAGTTCATGAGCGCCAACGGCATAAAGGCTCTGATAGACGGCTGGCATATCGTGAACTGTTTCGACCTGTTCGGCGCCATGTCGCTCGAGGCTTTCGACGGCCGCATCGAGCCCTTCCTGGACTGCATTCAGCAGGTGCGCCCGCATCCCGGACAGATAGAGACGGGCCGCGTGTATCGCGCGCTGCTGAAGGGAAGCGAGATCATAGCCCGTCACAAGGAGCATGTGCAGGATCCCTATTCGTTCCGCTGCATCCCGCAGGTGCACGGTGCCGTCAAGGACGCCATGCTTCACGTGACGGACGTGCTGCATATAGAAATCAACTCCGTAACCGACAATCCTACCGTATATCCGGACGAGGACATGGTGGTGTCGGGCGGCAACTTCCACGGTGAACCGCTGGCACTGGCGTTCGACTATATGGGCGTGGCTCTGCACGAACTGGGCAATATATCCGAGCGTCGCGTGGCGCAGCTGATTGACGGCCAGCGCGGTCTTCCCGAGTTTCTTGTGGCTCATCCGGGACTGAATTCAGGCTTCATGATTCCGCAGTATGCCGCCGCATCGATGGTGAGCCAGAACAAGATGTACGCATGGCCCGCGTCGTGTGACTCGATAGTGAGCAGCAACGGTCAGGAGGACCTTGTGTCGATGGGTGCCAACGCCGCCACAAAGCTGCACAAGATCATCGACAACCTGAAGTACATCGCAGCCATCGAGCTGATGAACGCCGCGCAGGGCATCGAGTTCCGCCGTCCGCTGAAGTCGTCGCCTTACATCGAGCATGTGATGGAGGAATACCGCAAGGTAGTGCCTTTCGTGCAGGAGGATGTGGTGATGAACGACTATATCCGCCGCACAATGGACTTCCTGGAAGGCTTTGACATCAATCTGGAGGAAGTCATAGTAAGTCATAAGTCATAAGTCATAAGTCATAAGTCATAAGTGATAGTGATGAGTTATTAATCAGACAGACCGATATCAACAAAAGACATAGAAAAAAGACCGTCGGCCCGAAAGCCGGCGGTCTTGCCATATAATAACAGGGGGTAACTGGGTTACTTCAGTATTACTTTGCTCACCTTGGAGCCTTGCTTTACGATGTACAGGCCCTTGGCGGGATTGTTCACCTTCACGCCGTCCAGAGTGTAGTAAACGGCCGGGGCGTTGTCCGTAGCGATGTCGGCTACACCCGATGTGTCGTCCTTGATGGAGATGGAATTGTCAAGAGTGTTGGCCGTAACGGTGTAGGAGCTGTCCTTGGTTATTTCCCACTGTACATCACCGGCCTGTCCCAGCACCATCTTGTCGGGATCGTTGGCATCCTTATAGAACCAATTCTCAGGATGGTCATAATTTTTGATTGCCGTTGCAATCTTGAAGCTGCCTGACTTGAGTGTCACGGTGTTCTTATATACGTAGGGAGTATCCTTCTCCTGATAGAGAGGAGTCGCCTCGTTCAATTCCCAATTGCCGGGAGTGGCGGTGCCTACCATGAAGAGAGAACAGTATTTGATTTCGGATTCCTGATATGCGGACTTTACTATCTCGGCCTCCATTGTGTCCAGATTGACCGACATGTAGTAATTGCCGTCCTCGGGAACCTGAATCTTGCCGTAACCTTCGTCATTGGTGCCCTTTGCCAGCTGAATCTTGCCGTCAGTGAGGGTTGCACCTGCGGCAGCACCGATTTCCTCGTTGCCGTAATCGGTCGTGGTCAGGAACTTGAAGTCCTTATTGGCGGTCAGGTAGAGGGTGCCGGTGTACACCTGGCTCTCGGGGCGAGATACGATTGCCGTAGCGTTATCGGTGCTCCATCCGGAAGGAGCGCCGTCCCCGACTACCCACAGGTTACCGGCCTGTGCGACGAAGGCCGACGATACGAGCAGCGATGCTGCCATCAGTTTGTTGATGTGTAACATAGTGTAATTGTTAAAAGGTTAATATTTGGGTTGATTCATATCGGTTTGATGGATATGGCGTAACCGCCGCCGGGAGCCGCCTTCATCTTGAGGCGTGTCTTGCCGTTCACTTTCTTCTTAGTGATGGTGTATGCCTGCGGATTGGTCTTATAGTGGGCGTCCTTGGCGTCGGCGTAGATGACCGCCTCATACTTCCTTCCGGGATCGAGGAAATCAAGCGCGACCGTGGACTCATGACCGTTCTCCCATGCAGTGCAGCCCACGAACCAGTCGTCGGAGCCCTTTGCCTTGCGTGCAGCCACTATGTAACGTCCCGGCTCGGCTTCAAGATACAGGCTTTTGTCCCAGTCTATGGCCACATCCTTGATGAACTGGAAGGCGTCCATGAACTGACCGTAATGTTCGGGAGTGTCGGCCGCCATCTGCAGCGGACTGTACATTGTAACGTATAGAGCCAACTGGCGAGCCAGCGTGCTGTTGACATGAGCGTGACTGCCGGGATTGAACTTTGACAGATCCATTTCGAAGATGCCGGGGGTATAGTCCATAGGGCCACCTTGCAGACGTGTGAAGGGAAGCACGGTGGTGTGCGATGGCTTATTGCCTTCGAACGATTCATACTCGGTGCCTCGTGCGCTCTCGTTGCCTATGAGGTTGGGGTAGGTACGGCACAGTCCCGTGGGACGCACTGCCTCGTGACCGTTCACCATGATCTTGTGCTTTGCGGCCTCCTTGACGGCATACAGATAGTGGTTGTTCATGAACTGGCCGTAATGATGCTCGCCGCGAGGTATTATATTGCCCACATACCCGCTCTTGACCGAATTGTAGCCATATTTATTCATAAGGTCGTACGCCTGTTCCAAGTGGCGCTCATAGTTGCGCACGGAGCTCGAAGTCTCATGATGCATCATCAGTTTCACGCCCTTGGAATGGGCGTAGTCGTTCAGCATCTTGATGTCGAAGTCAGGATAGGGCGTCACGAAATCGAATACATAATCCTTGCTGTGGCCGAACCAGTCCTCCCAGCCGATGTTCCAGCCCTCTACAAGGACCTGGTCAAAGCCATGTTCGGCCGCAAAATCGATATATTTCTTCACGTTCCGGTTGTTGGCGGGATGGTTTCCGTGTGGTTTCAGCTGCGTGTAGTCCACCCGGTCGAGCATTACGGAGGGAAGATCATCGGTATAGCTCCACTGCTTTCCGCCGGCAATCATTTCCCACCATACCCCCACATATTTTACGGGCTTGATCCAGGACGTATCTTCGTAAGCGCACGGTTCGTTAAGATTCAGAATCAGGTTGGAGCTCAGCATGTCGCGTGCATCGTCGCTGATGATGACGGTACGCCATGGAGTGTTGCAGGGAACCTGCTGATGTCCCTTGTTGCCCTGGGCATCAGGCGTAAGCCAGGAGGTGAACACCATATTCTTGTCGTCCAGCTCCAGATGCATGCAGCTGTAGTCCACTAATGCCGCCTCGTGAATGTTGATGTATATGCCGCCGTCTGTCTTCATCTGCAGCGAAGTCTGAACGCCCGTGGGAGAGAACAGGGTCTGAGAGGCGTTGCTGGATATGGCATCTTTCATCTTGCCCCGGATCTCGGAAAGACGTGATTCGGTATAGCTGTATTCCTGTGTATCATAGTCGCCGGCAATCCACCATGCCGTGTGATCCCCCGTCATGGCGAACTGTGTCTTTTCCTCCTTGATGATGAAATATGTCAACACACCGTTCTGCGGAAACTCGTAGCGGAAGCCCACGCCATCGTCATATACGCGGAAGCGGATGTCCATCTTGCGATAATGCTCGGGCTGGTCCATGCAAAGCAACAGTTCGTTGTAATGGTTGCGTATGTCACTGTTCTCGCCCCATACAGGATGCCATGTCTCGTCGAAGGCGGAGGTTTTGGTTTCGGTCAGTTTGAAGCCGTCCATCATGTCGGGACCGTCAGCCAGCTGTAGTCCCAGGGTCGATGGCTTTATCACCTGCTGCCCTTTGTAATCTACGCTGTACGTCGGTACCCCGTCTATTACGTCGGCATGTACTGTAACGAAGCCGTCAGGCGAGCTTATTTCAGCTGCGTCAGCTTGAGAAAGGCATGCAATCCCCTGGACTGTCATGGCTAATGCCATGACAGTCATAATGTTATGATTCATTGTTTGGAAATTCATCTGGTTAGTCTGACAATCTTACATCCATGTGCCGGAACAGTGGCCGATATTGAAGAAGATTTTCCTTCATCGGCGTGGCGCCAGAGGTCTCGCTGGTTCCATTCGCCGGATATGCCCAGGTCGGAGAGGGCAAGCGAGTAGGAGCGGGCGCTGTCGTCGCGGTTGAACAGGCCCACAACGTAATCGCCGTTCGACATCTGGCCGAACCATACCTCGTTGTTCTTGTCGTTGAGTTTGTCGGACAGCGGCTTACCCACGAACTTGTCGGTGTTCAGCTCCAGCATTTCGGAGTTGGTGTAGAACTTCAGGTTGTCGCCGATGGTGTTGTACTGGTCGGCCACGGTTACGGGACCGCCGGCCATGAGCTGCAGCGAAACCACAGTCTCGCGCTCGGCGTCGCTGTCGAACTTGTTGAGGCGGATGAAGTCGCCGTCGAGTATCACCTTGTCGCGTCCCGAAATGTGCGACCAGTAGGTGAAGCCGTCGAACATATTCATGCAGTTGGGCCAGTTGGTGTACGACTTGCCTTTGTCCTGAGCCGAGCAGTGCCACCAGCCGCCGCCGGCGGTGTCGGCCACTATACGCACCATGTTGCCGTATTTGGCCTCGACCTCCGCGTCATTGAACATGTGAGGCATCACAAGGGAGGTGAAGATGCCGTATTTCTTGGCGGACTCGGCTATGTAGGTCAGGGCGCGTGCGTACGACTCGCGGCCGTAACCGCGGCCTACGGTGCCCATGTTGCGGTCCTTGCCGTCCTCGTACCATGACAGGAAGTCCATGCGGATGTATTCCACACCCAGTTCGTGATAATGCTTGAAGAATCCGTCGATATACTCACGCGCGCCGGGATTGTCGGCCACTACCCAGTGGAACCAGCGGTCGTCGGCCTTGGGATTCATCACCTCGGTGGTGCCGTTATAGTACAGCGAGCCGAAATAATAGTTGGTACCCTCGATGGCCGTATCGCGCGCGCCGTGTATCCACAGGGGATTGTCGTAGACGCCAAGCTTCAGCCCCTTGGCCTTGCATTTGTCCGACAGGTCCTTCAGCGGCATGGAGCCGTAATGGGTCATGTAGCCCGAGGCGTCTTTGGCCAGCATCGGGATGAAGCCGTCGGTGCATATCATGTCGTAACCATAAGGCTTCAGGTCGGTGGCCACCCAGTCGATGATCTTGTCCCACTCGTCGGCGCTGATGTCCATCTCCTCGCTGGACACGCCGGCCTGCTCCTTGTCGTAGCAGTACTCGTACACGCTCCAGTACAGCGGCGCCTTGTAGGTATGTATCTCGCCGACTTCCGGCAGTTCCGGCAGTTCGAATTTCGGCGGATATTTCATTTCTATATCTTTCGAACAACTCGCAAGCGCCAGCGCAGCCAGTGCGGTCGCAATTACGTTCATGGTTCTCATATCTTTTGTCAGGTTATTCTTTAAAGTTGGTTGTAATAGTCATGTTCTTCGTGTCGAGCGTTACGACATAAGTGCCCTCGTCGGTGACGTTCCACTTATAGTCGGGATCGCCGGCCCGGAATATCATGTCGGAAGCCGACACGCCGTTCTTCGAGATGGTCACTCCTTCCTTGGAAGGACGGTAGAATTCGGCTCCGAAGTCCTTGGTGAAGCAGGCCTTCATTTCACCGTTCACCAGTTTGCCTTCCCATGTATAGACGCCCTCCTTGCCGTCTACGGGTGTCATTTCGGTGGCGTCGTCCAGCCTCCAGTCGCCCGGTGTGGCGCTGCCTATCATATAGAGGGGAGCGGGCTTGACGTCGCCGCTGATGAATACGGCGTCGAATGTCATGGCCTCGGTGTCGAACGTGAGACGGTACTTGCCGGCCACGGTCACTTCCCACTGGTCGTCGGGTTCGGTGGTGAACACCATCTGATGCGAGCTGACGCCCTTGTCCGATACGGTGATGCCCGAAGTGGCGGGACGGTAGAACGGAGCGTCGAAGCTGCGCTCGCGGGCTGCCTTGAAGGTGCCGCGGCCAAGCTCGCCTTCCCATACGAAGATGTTGTCGTTGGAAGCTTCGGCCGTGATTTCCGTGGCTTTGTCCAGACTCCATCCACCCTCGGTGGCCTCGCCGATCATATACAGCTTGGAGGCGGGTTTGAATTCGCCGACATACTGCACGTCGACTGTCCAGTCCTTAAGGTTGAATGTGACGCGGTATATGCCCGGCTCCTCCACTTTCCATTTATTGTCAGGGCCCGTGGTGTACACGAAGTTGTTTTCCTCGATGCCGTCCTTGTTGATCTTGACGTCGGCGCGTGCCGGCCGGACAAAGGCTACATCCCAGCTTCCGGCGGATGTGCAGGCTTTCATTTCGCCGGTATTGAGCGGTCCTTCGTACACGAATTCATACTGCGACTTCTTGTCCAGCAGAGCGGGGTCGTCGATGTTCCATCCGTTGGGGGTGGCATCGCCCACTATGTATAGGTTCTCGGCCTCGATAGGTTCGATTTCCGGAGCCTCGGGACCACTGACGTATGTAGCGCTGTATTTCCAGTTGCGCAGGTCGAACGTCAGCGAATATACACCGGCGTCGGCTATTAACCACTTGTCGTCGGGATCGCCGGCGTGCATGGCGAACTTCTGGTCGGTAGCGCCGTTCTTGTCGATGGCAGTTCCGTTGATTTCCGGACGGATGAACGCCACGTCCCAGCTGCCTTTGGTGAGACACAGTTTCATTTCGCCGGCGTTCAGACTGCCTTCCCATGTGAACACCAAGGGATCGTCCTCAGTCGCGGTCAGCGGCGTGGGGGAGTCGATGCTCCAGCCGTTGGGGGTGGCGTCGCCCACCATGTAGAGCGTCGAGGTCTTGATGGGAAGGTCGCCTTCGTATTTTATCAGGTCTTTTTCGTCCTCGCACGCTGTCAGGGTCAGCATTCCGGCTGCGAGTACGGACAATATGTTTCTCAGTTTCATAGTCTCATTATTTATCGGCCGTAACCCGGGTTCTGCACCAGATTCGGATTGGAGTTAAGAATGGTTCGTGTAATCGGGAATAAAGCTGTGTGATCGTCGGCGTCGGGAGTCTTGTCCCACCAGCGGCCGGTGTTGAATTTGCCGAAACGTATCAGGTCGATGCGGCGGCGGCTCTCTGCGAAGAACTCGCGGCCCCACTCGTCAAGCATCTCCTTTTCGTCGAAACGCACCTTGCCATCGGGTGAATATAGCACGTCATCGAGTTTGTCGGCGGGGTAGTTGCGTTTACGCACCGAGTTCAGCAGCTTGGCTGCGGAAGTGCGGTCACCTCGGCGCATCTTGGCCTCGGCCAGCGAGTAAATCACCTCAGGCAGACGGATTTCGGTGTAATCGCTTGCCAACTGATTGGGATCGTTGTCGTCGTAGAAGGGATATTTGACGAAATGCCATCCCGAGTTGTGGTCGCCTGTGGAAAGCTTGCTGGTCTTGTCAGCCGGCCATCTTGTGGGGTCGAGCGACTGGAAGCGGCCCACCGCGTCGCGCAGGTAGAGGTCGTAGGGCTGTTCGGGAGCGCGCAGACGCTTGGTCTCACCCGTCTCGGCATCCTTGTATTCCAGATAACCGAACAGGAACATACCCTCGCGGCGGCTGTTGCCGAGGTTGGTATAGAACTTCATGCGCTCGTCGCCGTCGTACTTGCGGAAATTCTGAACCGGCATACCCAATTCGTAGTCGTAGAGGTTGCCATCCAGGTCGTAGCTGGGCGATGCGGCATACTTGGTGTTGTGGCCCACGCCCGACTTGGTGTCGTTGAAGAAGTCTGCTGCCTTGGCGGGTACGGTCCAGCCGTAGGTGTCGCCGTCATAGTGCCAGTGGGTATAACCTCGCGATCCGGGGAATCCGAATATTACCTCGTCGCAGGTATCGTTGTCCCAGTCGAATGCCGCATCCCAGCGGTCGGCCAGGGCATAGTCGCCGTACCGGCCGTCGAGTATGGCCTGTGCGTATGTCTCGCAGTCCTTGTAACGGTCTTCGCCCACATACACCTCGGCGTTGAGGTAGAGGCGAACTAACAGCGCGGCGGCAGCGGCCTGTGTCCACTGGCCCTGGATGGTAGCGTTGTTGCCCAGACCCACCTTGCGCACCAACAGCGAGGTGCAGTCCTTAAGCTCGGACTCGATGAAGTCGAATACCTCCTTGGGCTCGGCCTGCGGATTGCTCGGGCGGTCGCTGTAGGTAGTGACCAAAGGCACGTTGCGGAACGCATCGAGCAGACGGATATAGAACCAAGCGCGGAGTGCGCGGCACTGGGCGCGGAGGTTGTTGAACTCAGCCTCGGTGAAGCCGAACGACTCGTACTTGAAGCGGTTCAGGTCCTCGATTACGAGGTTGCACTGCATGATGCCCTGGAAGCAACCGTTCCATTCCGTCTGTGCCTCGCCGAGATCGTCTACGGTCCATGTGTGGTAATGCAGGCGTTCCCACTTGCCGCCGTCGTTCCACCATCCGTCGCGCGTGGGGGTGATGAGCTGGTCGGCTGTCAGCTCGTTCAGCACATGACGGCTGCCGATGCTCCAGAAGGCGTGCTCGAAGGGACGGAACACGGCGCGGATCACGTCGTTCTTGGTATTATAGTAATTTTCGGAGCCTACCTGGTCGTATAGATTCTCGTCCAGATCGGTGCAGGAACCCAGCGACAGGGCCGCTACGGTGGCTATGGCTGCGACTGTTGGCTTAAATATATTCATTGTTTGTCGGTTTTTAGATTTGGTCTTAAAGGTCAACCTGGATTCCAGCTATGAACTGGCGTGTGGAGGGATAGTACGAACGTCCGCCCTGTGCGCCGGGCTGCAGACCGTTGACCTGATAGGTGGAGGGATCCACGCCGCTGAATTTGGTGATGGTGAACACGTTCTTGGCCGTGAAGTAAACACGGATGCGGTCCAGGAAGCGGCATTTGGCCAGCGGAATCGTATAACCCAATGTCACCATGTCGAGCTTGAAGTAGTCGCCGCGTTCCAGATAATAGTCAGTCACCACGTTGGCCACGTCGGGCGAAACGTCGAAGTTCTTGCCGTAGGCCTTCTTCATCACGTTACCGTTGAAGTTGCGGGTGCCGTAATAGAAGTCGTGGATGTTGAAGATGTCGTATCCGAAAGCACCGCGGAAGAACAGCGCCAGGTCGAAGTTGCGGTAGCGGAAGTTGTGGCTGGTGGACAGCGTGAACTTAGGCATGCCGTTGCCTACTATGCGGCGGTCGTCGTCTGTTCCCTGTGTGGCGCGGATCACGTCGCCGTCCTTGTCGTATATGAGCCATTCGCCGTCCTGGGTGATACTGGCGTATTTCCACATATAGAAGTTACCCAGCGACTTGCCCTTCTCGATGCGCTGCAGGTTATAGTAGGGATAGGGGTCCTCGGTGCTGCAGACGTTGTAGTAGTCCTGGCCCACGTATTCGGAGTTGCTGAACTTCACGAACTTATTGCTCATGGCCGTGCCGACGATGTCGAAGCTGTACGAGAAATTCTTTGTCTCCACGGCGTTGAAGTTCAGGTCGAACTCGAATCCGGTGTTGCGCATGGTTCCCACGTTGACGAACGTCTCGTCGTGGATGTTCGGCGGAACAGGCACCTTGTAGTTGCCGAGCAGGTCCTGCTGCGTACGGTTGAAGTAGTTCAACGAACCGGAGATGCGGTTGTTCAGCACCGCGAAGTCAAGACCGATGTTCCAGTTCTTGCCTTTCTCCCATTTCAGGTCGGGGTTGACGTTCTTGCCGGGACCCCATACCTGGAAGTACTTGCCGTTGTAGTAGTAATACCCGAAGCCGGACATGGTGTTGATGGACAGGTAGCTGGCGAAGTCCTGGTTGCCGGTCACACCGTAGTCGGCGCGTATCTTGAGTTCGTTAAGCCATTCGGCGTCCTTCATGAAGTTCTCCTGGCTGATGCGCCATCCTAAGGAGACGGCGGGGAAGTTACCCCACTTGTGGTTCTTACCGAACTTTGACGATCCCTCGTGGCGCAGTGAAGCGGTAAGCAGGTATTTGCCCTCGAAGTCGTAGCTGACGCGGCCGAAGAAGGAGATTAACTTTGCGTCGTTCTTATAGCTGGACATCATGACCTCGCCTTCCTCCTTGGCCCATTCGCCGGAACCGAGGTTGTCGGCGCCAAGACCGTCGTTGGGGAAGTCCTGGTTCTCGGCGCTGAAGCCGGAATACTGCGAGTACTGGTATGAATATCCGATCATGGCCTTGATGTTGTGCTTCTCGGCAATGCGGGTGTCGTAATTGGCGAGCCATTCCAGCACGTACTGCTTCTCCTTGGAGTATGAACGGCTGGCGTAGCCTTCCTGACCGTTGTTGATGCTGACGGTGCTGGTGGAGGGACGGAAGAAGGAGTTGTCGTTGTCATAGACATGGTCGGCGAACATGATCTGTGTCGAAAGGTGATGGTCGCTGATGCCGTTCTTGGCGAACAGGGGCAGGAGGTTGAGCTTGACGGTTGCGTCCCAGTCCAGGAGTTTGGTGGTAGCCTTGTCTTTCTCCAGCTTCTGACGTTCCACAGGGTTGGAGCCTGTGATCTGGCCGTAGAAGTTATAGTACTGCGCGGGATTCTCGGGGTCCATCAGCGGAGTGGTTGGGTTTGCCTCCAGAGCGTCCTTGAACACGCTTCAGTCGGCGTTGCTGCGGTTGATGATACGCGGGGCGATGTTTGCGCTGATGGTGAACAGGCCGCCTTTGGTGGTATGCATTATGGATGCGCGAGCACCGTATTCGCGACGTCCGGACCTGAGGTCGATTCCGTTAGCGTCGCGGAAGTCGGCGCTGACGCGGTAGTTGCTGTTGGAGTTGCCGCCGCTCACGGTCAGTGTGTGCTGCTGAGTGAAGCCTGTGCGCGTCACTGCGTCGAACCAGTCGAGGTTGCCGCCGAGGTCTACGCCGCGGTCGCCCCAGCCCAGCTTGACCGCACGGTATTCCTGTGCGCTGAGCATCTTCAGGTCGCGGTTGGCCTTGTCCCAGGCGAACGTGCCGGTGTACGAGGTGTGTACCGCGCCGTCGCGCTGGCCCTTCTTGGTGGTTACGAGGATGACGCCGTTCGATCCGCGCGTACCATATATAGCGGAGGCCGCACCGTCCTTCAGGATGTCGAACGATGCGATGTCGTTGGCATTGATGTTGGTGAGGTTGCCGCCGGGCACACCGTCAATCACGATGAGGGGGCCGAGACCAGCGGAACGTGAGCTGACGCCGCGAATCTGGATGCTGGCCTGGTTATTGGGGTCGCCGGCGCCGGTGTTGGTGATGGACACGCCCGGCACTTTGCCCTGAATCATCATGGAGGGGTCGAGCGAACTTACAGAGAGGAAGTCCTTCTCGCCTACATGCGATATGGCGGAGGTCAGTTCCTTCTTGTCCATGGTGCCGTAACCGATCACGACCACTTCGTTGAGCGAGGCCGAGTTTTCCTGCATCACCACGTCGATGACGGTGCGTCCCTTGATGGCCTCCTCTACGGGTTCGTAGCCGATGTAGGTGAATTTGATCTTGTCCTTTGCGTCTGCATTGAGACTGTATTTGCCGTCGATGTCGGTGACGGTGCCTGTCTTGGTTCCCGGTACTGTAACGGTGACTCCTATCAGGGGTTCGCCACCGGGTTCAGTCACCGTACCGGTCACTGTAGTCTGCTGGGCGCTTGCCAACGGCGCGCCGATGGCGAGTGTAAACAGCAGCGACAGTTTCTGAAATGTGCTGTGGTTTCGAATCATAAATATTAGGATTGTTAAGTTTTTCCGGTTGGTTAACTTCATCTGGACATCGCTGTAAGTAGGATGATGTACAGCGCAAAATTATATATAGATTTTCACTATGTCAATCTCATATAGGAAAAATGTAGAAGTTTTTAATAGTTAAATGACTTGGAGACAGTTTGATAAGACTGTGACGCGGAACGAAATATGTAGCTGATTTTAAGCTGTCTTGCCTGCAATGAGGGACTTGAGAAGGGTGAAAATGTTGAAATTATAAGGATTTATCGCAGGTTATGAAAGTCATGATTTGTTACGGTTGACCCTACCTATTTTCATAACTTCTGCTTCAAGCTGATTGCGATCGCCGCAAGCTTTATTCCGTATCTTGGTCCTGTAGTTATAGATTGTGGTAAGGGAGTATCTTAGAAAAGTCGCGATACGGTTGCTGTCGGAAATTCCAAGCCTTATCAATGCGAATATCCGGAGCTCGGGAGTAAGCGTTCCGCTTTTTTTCTGAATAATTGCTTCTTCAGGCAACAGCAGTTTATTGAAGTCGTCCACGAATGAGGGAAACAGACTCAGGAACGTTTTGTCGAACTGGTCGTAGAACATTTTCAGTTCCTGGTCGATGATTGAAGAAGATTTAATCATTTTCTTCAGCTCATCGGTTTTGTTGTCACCGATAAGGCGACCTATGGATTTGCGGTATGTATCGAGTTTTTCTATATAAAGGAGACATTGGTCCATGTACCGGCCCAGATAGACCGCCTTCATCTCGGAAATCTCGGCTATTGACATGTTAGCCTCGCTTAAATTTTCATTTGTTATTTTCAGCTGTTGGGTAATCTTGTTGAGAGAATCGTATGCGAGTTGGGTTTCCTGCCGGGACCTGGAGATGCGGAGCATCTGCTTGCGTAAATAGAATATCAGTGCAAGTAGCATCAATGAAAGCACGGTGATGATAGCGATGGTCCATTCCAGAGACAGTTTCTGCTTTCGGATTGTCTCGATGTAGATATTGTTGATTTTGGGATATGAGTCGTTGAGCTCGATGATGCGCAGTCTGGCATTGCATTTCGTTGCGTCTTCGACAGCCATGGACATCAGTTCGTAGGCGCGGTCCAAGTCTCCTTCTTCGTAAAGCAAAAGGGCCAGCGCGCGGAGAGACATATACTCCCTTACCGATGATTTCAGGTCGGATATGGATGACCGGAGCAGGAACTCCTTGCGCTTTTCATGATTCTCCAGTTGTTCGTACGATTCGGAAAGAGTCCATGCGCAGATGGCCCGATCGTGTTCGGACAGGTCGTTCTGATTCATGAATGCGTTCAGGACACCTATTGCCTGCTCGGGTTTGCCTTTGTTGTTAAGTATGTCGGCCCTGGTGATTACATGAGCCAGCGTTCCCGGAGCATTTACCGAGATGATTGAGTCGCGGAATTGATTGGTCAGGTCAATGTAATGCCGTTTCATGGGCTCGAAGCTTGAGAAATCGGCAAGATGACCATATACGGTGCGAAGTATGTGGAAATAATATGGATGCAGGTATTCCGGCAGTTCGTCACGGTGTATGGAATCCATTATGGACAATGTTTCATAATACATCCCTGTGGCGGAATATATGTTTGCGCGGTTCATCATGGCATTGGCGATCAGAACTCTGTCGCCGGTGCGCCGTGCCACCTGCTCCTCTCGCAGGCTGATGTTGTATGCCGAATCCGTGTTGAACGATACGTATTCGTCATAGAGATGGTTAAGGAAGTCGAAACGCTGACGGTCGTCTGTGGCCCGGCTCAAATCATTGCGCAGTTGGTTCAACCGTTTCTCCTTGAAATTAAGGTACATCTCTCTGTTTGCAATGACCTGGTCCAACTGATTCATAAGCGAATCATTCAGAGTCTTTCCGTATGCTGCCATCGAGGTGGTTGCGAAGAAATAAATGAGTATTATGAGTACGGTACGCATGGTATTCTCATGAGGAAAACATCTGCAAATATATAATAAATATTATAATTAATGTTAATGTCGGGATGTTAAATGTTAATTATTTTTTTGCCAAAAATATGTTAATGGCAGAAAAAAAGCCCATAATCATACTGATTATGAGCTTAAAATAAGGTATTGCTATTGAAGTTGTCAGAATCTGACTACTATTTCGGCTACGAAGCGGTCGGGAGACTTGCCTTCGCCTTCCCATTGGGTATAAGCCTCGTAGTTCAGGCGGAAGTCGGCATGCACGGCCTTGAATGTATATGTAAGGGTCGAGCCGATGGTGACGCGCTGGCGTGCGGCGTCGAATGTGTCGTCGCCGGTCTGTGCCAGCGAATAATGGTCGGTCATGCCGTCATAGCGCGCCTGAACGCTCCAGCGGTTGAAAATCCACCACTTTACGGGTATATGCCAGTCAACGAATGCGAGGTAGCTGTGCGCGTCCTTATGCTTCGCGTTGCAGTATTTCTCGTACATATATTCGGCGCATACCAGCCAGTTCCTGTTTTCCCATCCGGCAAATCCGTCAATCAGGTTGGCGCGTCGTTCGCCGGGCTTGATGGAGGCGTATCCGGCACTGAGGCTGAACCCGGCGGGCAGCTTGTACAGAGCCTTGGCTGACCATGCCACCGTCTTGCTCCACACATTGTGGTCGGCCATGTTGGCGGGGTTGAACGCTCCGGCCTCGAGAGTGAGGGGAGTCTTGGGGAGCGTGTACGACAGTTTGGCGCCGACGGCGCGGTAGTTCATCACCTGCTTGGCCATGAACGAGCGGTTGGCGAAATAGTAGTTTGCCGGAGAGCGGAATGTCTCCACGCCGAACGGCATACGGAATTGTCCGGCCTGAAGCGTGAGGCCTTTCACTATATTGAATTTGCCGTAGGCATCCAGTATTTTGATTTTACCCTGGTCGCAAAGGTCGAGTTGCACGAAATAGCCGATCTGAGGCATAACCTTGCCTTCGATCGAGAAACGTGCGTTGCGTACCTGAAACCGCTGATCGCCTGTCGCGGTGTTTATCTCCCAGCGAGGGCGGATTGCACCGTGGAAAGTGGGCATGTACGAGAACTTCGGCTCCTCCGGAGCGGGAGTGGTCTTTACATCGTCGGCCGATGCCGCCGGCAATGCAAAGCAAAGGGGGAACGTGGTCAGTACGAGGCCGCGTACCCTCCAGGTATGTTTTATCGTCATGATTTCGGGTTAGAAGATTATTTCGACGGTTTCCAGTCGGGGTCAAGGATGGCGTCGAGGGCGCCGGTGATCGCTCCGCGGTCCATGTGACGACCAATGAACACAATCTTGTCCATGCGGTCGCCGTAAACGGGATCCCAGTCGCGCATCAATCCCGGTTCGTTGGCAAGAAGCATGCGCAGGTCGTCCTCGGGAGCCGTGGCGTACCATTTGCCGGCGGGAGTGAGGCGTTTCTGACGTCCTGCCTGTTCGAACAGATACGACATGTCGGGATTCTCGACGAAATAGCACACACCCTTGGCACGGATCACCGAATCAGGCCAGTATTTGGCGCAGAAATAGTCGAACTTGTTAAGAGAGAAAGGCTTGCGCGCGAAATATACGAACGTGCCTATGCCGTATTCCTCTGCCTCGCCTTCGTCGTCATGGTGATGATGGTGGTGATGATGTTCATGCTCATGCTCATGGTGATGCTCATGTTCATGTCCATGGTGATGCTCATGCTCCTCGTTATTGTCCTGGCTCTCAAGTTCTTTCACCCATGTGGCCGATGTGGCTACCTTCTCGAAATCGAACAGATGCGTGTGGATCAGATCATCGAGGGGAACGTTACAGAAATCGCATTCGATGATTTTGGCCGTGGGCTGGATGGCCTTGATCACGGCATGAACCTTGTCGGCGTCCTGACGGCTGATTTCGGATATCTTGTTGAGCAGGATGATGTCGCAGAATTCTATCTGTTGTATCACTAAGTTCTCAATATCCTCTTCGTCGATATTTTCGCGCGTCAGCGCATCGCCGCTCTCGAATTCGTCGCGGAGCCGGAGGGCGTCCACCACAGTGGTGATGCAGTCCAGATATATGTTCCTGCCGGCCTGGAATTCGCTTCCCATCTGAGGAAGGGCGCAAATGGTCTGGGCTATAGGCTCGGGCTCGCAGATACCGCTGGCTTCGATCACTATGTAATCGAACTTGTCTGATTCGGCGAGGTCGCAGAGTTGTCTGGCCAGGTCGGTCTTCAGCGTGCAGCAGATACAACCGTTCTGCAGAGGCACCAATGAGTCATCGCCCGCATTGACTATGCCGCCTTTGGCTATCAGGTCGGCGTCAATGTTTACTTCGCCTATGTCGTTGACTATGACGGCAAATTTAATTCCCTGGCGGTTGGCCAGTATATTGTTGAGCAGCGTGGTCTTGCCGCTGCCGAGGTATCCGGTGAGGAGGAGTACTGGTATCCGGTTCATGTTTGATTGCTTGTCCATTGATTCGGGTGTAATAGAGGGTGGCCCCTCATATATAGACTGCAAAATTAACAATTTTTGGACTAATAATCAAAGGCCGGATGCAATTACCCATTGAATCAGGATTGTCCGTTTTGATTTTACCCATCTTTTTAGTAATTTAGCGGTAGAATATCAAGAATAGAGGGAAATGGCAAAACTTTATCCTATCGGCGTGCAGAGCTTCACTACCCTTCGCGAGGACGGATATATATGTTGATAAAACAGCGTATATTGAGAAACTGATAACCAACGGGAAGTATTACTTTCTGAGTCGTCCGCGCCGATTCGGCAAATCCCTGCTTCTATCCACCATCGAAGCTTTTTACCGGGGACAAAAGGAACTTTTCGAGGGATTGGCGATAAGTCGCATGGAGCATGACTGGCAACCGCATCCTGTATTTATACCGAGGCATAGATGCAGACGGCTTCAGGCCGCATCGACCTGAGGGTCAAGACTCCCGAATATCTGTATCTGTTTGAGTTCAAGGTGAACCGCAGCGCGCGGGAAGCCATGGACCAGATCAACAGCCGCGACTATCTGCTGCCGTTCCGTGCCGACGGAAGCAAGATAATCAAGGTCGGCGCCAACTTCGACGACGCCATACGCTCCATCTCCGACTGGATTGTGGAAGCGGAAGGATGAGGTAACAGCCATTACCCGAGATGCAATGGAATGCTCCCCGTTTAATCAGGCTTAATCAAGATTAATCGGGATAAATCGGGATAAATCAGGATTAATTAAAACTTAGATACTATGCGAAGAATAATGACAATGGCGGCGGCCGGGCTGGTGTGTCTGGCGGCGGGAGCGGCCAAGACGTGGGAATACAAGCCGTCGGTATCGATCTTAGGCGACAGCTATTCCACTTACGAGGGGTATATCAAACCGGCCACAAACGAGATGTGGTACTTTGCCAATGAGTCCGGCGACCGTACCGACGTGCGCGATGTGACCCAGACATGGTGGTGGCAGTTCATCAAGGAGAACGGCTTCCGGCTGGAGCAGAACAACTCATATTCCGGCTCGACCATATCGTACAAGGGGTATAACGAGAGCAACTACCAGCCCCGCAGTTTCATAACCCGTGTCAACAACTTAGGCAGCCCGGACATCCTGCTGATATTCGGCGCCACCAACGACAGCTGGGCCAACGTGGAAGTGGGCGAGTACAAGTGGGAAGGACAGACCGACATGGACCTTTATACGTTCCGTCCCGCAATTGCCCGGCTGATGAAGGATGTGACCGTGCGTTATCCAAACGTGGATATCTACTACATCATCAACAGCGAGCTGCGTCCCGAGATTGTGGAGTCGGTCGAGACGGCCTGCAGGAAATATGGCGTGCCTACCATCCGGCTGAAGGATATAGACAAGATAAACGGCCATCCCTCCATCAAGGGAATGCGCCAGATTGCCGATCAGCTGAAGGAAGCTATCTGCAAGTAGAAGCCTTGCGGGCGGTCTCGGAAAGCAACGCGATATGCTGCGGCGTGGTGCCGCAGCATCCGCCCACGATGTTCAGCAATCCGTCGTCAAGCAAAGGCTTCACAGTGTCGACAAACGCTTCGGGAGTCAGACTGTAATTGCCCATGCGGTCGGGCAGACCTGCATTGGGGTAGAATATGATGGGGAAAGGGGATTTGTCGGCAAGCTCGCGTACGTGTCTTGCGAGGAAATCCGGTCCCGAGCCGCAGTTGAAGCCCACGGCATCGGGTCGGAATTCCTTAACGATGGCCAGCACCGCATCCAACGTATGACCTGACAGCAGACGGCCCGAGGCATCGGAAAGGGTGACGGATACAATGAGGGGAATATCTGATTGGAGTGAATCAAGAGCATGGCGTATTCCGGACAGCTGTGCCTTGATGTTGAGCGCGTCGAAGCAAGTCTCGAGGATAATCAGGTCTACGCCGGCACGTAGCAGTGCTTCCGACTGCTGACGTGCGGCCTCGGCCAATGTATCGAAATCTACGGCGCGGTAAGCCGGGCTGTCGACTTCGTCGGGGAGCGAGACGGCTACGGGCGTCGGACCCATGGAGCCGGCCACGAATCGAGGCCGCGACGGATCGAGTTCTTCGGCGTGTTGCGTTTCGGCACGGGCAATCGCCACGCCGCGGCGGTTCAGTTCCTCCACACGGTGCTCCATTGCGTATTCCTGCTGGGAAATGGCGTTGGAGTTGAACGTGTTGGTCTCGATTATGTCGGCGCCGGCGTCGAGGTATGAGCGATGTATCGCCGCCACCACATCCGGGCGCGTGATGTTGAGCATGTCGACGTTGCCTCCGGCCGAGGCCGGCGAACGTTGTATCTGCACGCCAAGCGACCCGTCGAGCACAAGGACGCGGCGGCGCATCAATTCACGGAAAAGACGGCAGCGACTCACACTATTCCCTGCGCCATCATGGCCTTTGCCACCTTGATGAAACCGGCCGTGTTGGCACCCTTCACATAGTTGCAGTAGCCGTCCTCCTGCACACCATACTTGAGGCACTGCGCGTGGATGTCGGCCATGATGTGCTTCAGCTTCTCGTCCACTTCCTCTGCGGTCCAGGTTAGGCGCTGGCTGTCCTGCGCCATCTCCAGTCCGGAAACCGATACGCCGCCGGCGTTAGCAGCCTTGCCGGGAGCGTAAAGTATCTTGGCGTCGATAAATTCGTGAACGGCCTCGGCTGTGGAAGGCATGTTGGCGCCTTCGCTGACGGCTATGCAACCCTGTTTCAGCAACACGCGGGCGTCGTCGCCGTCAATCTCGTTCTGTGTGGCCGACGGCATGGCGATGTCGCACTTGGCGATTTTCCAGGGACGTTCGCCTGCATGATATTCGCAACCCGGCTCCTGGGCTAGCTCGCTGAGACGGCCGCGATACATCATCTTAAGATCGAATATCTTCCGGAACAGTTCGGGCGTTATGCCGTCGGGCACATAGAGCGTGCCGTCGGAGTCGGACATGGATACGGGCACCGCGCCGAGAGCCAACAGCTTCTCGCAAGTGTAGAGTGCCACGTTGCCTGCGCCGGAGATGGCCACGCGCTTGCCGGCCAACTCGATGTTCTTTGTGCCGAGCATATTCAGCAGGAAGTAGACGTTGCCGTAGCCGGTAGCCTCGGGGCGCATCAGCGAGCCGCCGAAGTCCAGTCCCTTGCCGGTGAAGCTGCCGGTGAATTCGCGGGTCATCTTCTTGTACCAGCCGAACATATAGCCCACTTCGCGGCCCCCTACGCCTATGTCGCCGGCCGGAACGTCCATGTCGGCGCCGATGTTGCGCCACAGCTCGTTGACGAACGCCTGGCAGAAACGCATCACCTCCATGTCGCTCTTGCCGCGCGGCGAGAAGTCGGAACCTCCCTTGGCGCCACCCATCATAAGGGTGGTCAGAGAGTTCTTGAATGTCTGTTCGAAAGCCAGGAACTTAAGGATGGAGAGGTTGACCGAAGCGTGGAAACGGATGCCGCCCTTGTATGGACCGATGGCATTGTTGTGCTGGATGCGGTAACCCATGTTGTTGCGTACGCGACCCTGGTCGTCCACCCACGACACACGGAACGAAATGACGCGGTCGGGAATACACAGACGCTCAATCAGATTGTAACGTTCGAATTCGGGATACTCGTTGTAGACGTCCTCGATGGATGTCACCACTTCCTCTACGGCCTGGAGATACTCAGGCTCGTTCGGGAACCGCCGGCGCAGCTCCTCCATTAATTCTGTAGCTTTCACTATATCTTAAATTTGGGTAATAACAAAACATAAATGCTAACAAGTGCCTTAATCGCTTGCAAAATTACAATAAAAATGCGAATTGCGCAACAATATGTCAGTATTTGTTGCACAATTCGCAAATTTTGTATCGGAAACAGGCCTTATTTGTATCGGGCCCAGCGTATGATGTCCTTGACGGTAGGTTTCTTGCCGTACATGAAGATGCCGATGCGGTACACCTTGCCGGCGAACCAGGCCATGCCCACGAACGAGGCTATCAGGATTGCGAACGAGAGCCATATCTGCCACTGGGCGATGTCGAACGGTATTCGGGCTATCATCACCATTGGCGACGTGAACGGAATCATCGACATCCATATCACGGCTGTCGAGTTGGGATCCTGGAACGCCATCATGCCGAACACCAATCCGAATATGATGGGAATGGTAGCGAAGGTCGTAAGGTTGGAGGCATCCTGGGCGTTGTCGACGCTGGCGCCTATGGCCGCGAAGATGGAGGCGTAGAACAGGAAGCCGCCCACCATGAACAGAGCTAAGTAGCCGAATATCGAGGCCAGGTAACCTACATTGGAGAATGTGGATATGGCGGTCAGCATTTCGGTCGAGACATCACTGGAGGCGGCGTTGAACGTGCCGGCTTGCATGGCGGCCATGTCTGTGGCTATGTCGGCCGGTATCAGCAGCGGCATCACCATCGCCACGAACGCGCATACCAGGATGGCCCATACCACAATCTGTATCAGTGCCACGAGTCCCACGCCGATAATCTTGCCCAACATCAGCTGTATGGGCTTGACGGACGATACCATCAGCTCAAGCACGCGGTTGTTCTTCTCCTCGATTATGGAGTTCATCACCATCTGGCCGTACAGCAGCAGGAATGTATAGAGCATGAAGGTCATGATGAATCCCAGGGCCATAGCCAGAGTGGATGACGAGTCAGACTCATTGCCCTCCTCGTCCACGCGCACCTCCTTGATGTCTACCGACACGCGGCTGTCGGCGAGCAGACGGTCTATGTCCTCCACGTTATACTTCTTCATGCGTTGTTCGCGCACCACTTCGGCCACCGTGGAGCTGACCGCATCCTTTACGTCCATGGTCGACGACTCGCGCGAATAGAGGGTGACGTTGCTCGGATTGGACACGATGTCGGGTCCGATCACCAGCACGCCGTCATAATTCTCGTCATGAATCAGCTCCTGCTGGGTGGCGCCGCTCTTGGCCGGAACAATTGCGACAAGCTCGTTGTCCTGGGCCTCCTTAAGCAGAGCCGGAAGCACAAGCTCGCTCTTGTCGATGGTCACGATCTTCTGCTTGGAACCGTGTGAGAACAGCATGATGAGCGACGGCAGAGCCATCAGCAGTATCATGAACAGCGGTGTGAGAAGCGTGGTGAAGATGAAGCTTTTCTTAGCCACACGCTCTTTGACTTCCCGCCCGATTATTATATTCAGATTGTTCATTTGTTTTCCTCTTTGATGAAATTCCCGTATCCCAATTGATAATTGCCAATTACTGATTACTAATTGCTGAAGCGAACGGGGCGGGATTGTTGTAGTTTTCCACCGTGCGGATGAATATCTCGTTCATCGACGGCAGGGCGCGGTCGAATGTGACTATCTCCACGGTGTCGTTGGCCGCCTGGATGAAGTCGTGCATCGTCACGTCGGGATTCAGTGTGAATTCGGAATTGTAGATGATGCCGGATTCGGTCTGCTCGGGCGCGGACATATTGTAGTTGCGTATGGAGGGGCCGAGCGTCTGTATCAGCTTGTCGGCGTCGCCCTGAAACGAGAGGCGGTAATGGTTCTTGCCCATCTCGCGGCGTATCTCGGCCACGTTGCCGCTCAGTATGTTGCGCGAGCGGTTTATAAGCGTGAAGTTGTCGCACAGGGCCTCGACGCTCTCCATGTTGTGAGTGGAGAATATCACTGTGGCGCCCTCGTCGCGCAGCTGCAGGATCTCGTTCTTCAGCAGCTCGGCGTTGATGGGGTCGAAGCCCGAGAAGGGCTCGTCGAATATCAGCAGCTTGGGACGGTGCAGCACGGTGACGATGAACTGCACTTTCTGCGCCATACCCTTGGAAAGTTCCTCAACCTTTTTGTTCCACCAGTCGCTGATGCCGAACTTCTCGAACCATGCACGCAGCTGCGTCTCGGCCTCGCGTGTCTTCAGACCCTTCAGCTTTGCGAAAAACAGGGCCTGGTCGCCCACCTTCATTTTCTTATACAGACCACGCTCCTCGGGGAGATAGCCGATGTTCACCACGTCTTCTGCCACAAGGGGATGGCCGTCGAACAGCACCTGACCCGAGTCCGGGGCCGTGATGTGGTTGATGATGCGTATCAGGGTTGTCTTGCCGGCTCCGTTGGGACCAAGCAAGCCGTATACGCTTCCTGCAGGAATCTCAAGACTCACATTGTCCAGCGCCTTGTGCGAGCTGTACTGCTTGGAGACTCCATGGACTTCAATAATGTTCATACTTACGTTCTAATATCGTTCTGTTATTATTTTCTTTAATTATTATTCGGCATTGTCCGTGACGATAACCACGAACTTGCCGGATTCCTCCTTACGGACGGCCGGTAAGTTCTGACCGGTTTTCTTTTTGGTCATCAATATCACCTGACGGTCCTTGGGAATGTCGACCGAATCGGGGAGGATGGTGAATGGTCGCTGCAGGTAGACATCCATATTCTCGGGACGTTTCACATCCTTGACCATGATTTCAGCCTGCGGATAGGATTTCGACAGCTCGATGGCCTTGTCGCACATGTCGCGATAACCCACTATGGGGTTGGCGTCGCCGATGCCCCATGCGCCGATGAACACGCCGGCTAACAGGCCGTAGGTGACGCACCGCACACTGTTTTCGACAGGGTACTTGTCTCGTTTGCGGCACAGTGCCACGATTGCCGACACGCCGCCCAACGAGATGATTCCGGCTCCGATATACAGCAGCACCGATACGGGGAAGGGGAGCAGACCGTATGTGGATGCTATGATCAGCCCCGGCAACGCCAATGCCAGTATGAATGCCGGTATTCCGGCCATCCAGCGCATTAGCGGCGAACGCTGATAATCGTTGAGGAAGAATACCGACGCGTAGACGAACAACGGTATGGCCGAAAGCAGGTAGATGTCAACCTTCGAACTGATGCACGACAGCATCGCCAGCGTGACCAGTGCCACCGTAATCATGAATACAGTGGGATTATTGCGCGAAAATCTGCGTCGGACGGTGCTTTTGATCAGTAATGCTGTCATCAGCAGCGACCACGGCGCCATGCAGTACCACATCGAGATGAAGTAGTAATAGAACGGGCGCTTGTGATGGAATGCGTCTACGGCGCGTCCCACGGTCTGTTTGAACAGAAGGTTGTCGAGGTATTCATAGCCGCCGTCGGCATATACGCAACCGAACCATGCGCCGCACAGTACGAGCAGCACGGTCCATGTGTACCAGTTCCAGTATCGGAAAAAAGTCTTGATGCGGCCATCCGTCAACAGGAAGACGGCAGTGCCTAAGAGGGGAATGAGGAAGGCAAGAGGGCCTTTGCTGAAAATGCCGAGGAACACCCAGACGGGGAACCACCAGCGCTGACGCCGGTTGCGTTCCGGATCCCGGTACCATACGAAGAACGAGCGCAGAGCCAGGATGATGAACATACACATCAGCATGTCCATGCGCAATACCACGGCCGCGCCTATGAACATTTCGCACGTGGCGAGCATCAGCATGGCGGTGTAGCGGTTGCGCGCGTCGAGATACGGCGCCATCCAGCGGCTCATTACCATAAAGATGACGCAGGCAGGAATCAGTGTCATAAACGACAGCAGCCAGAGCACGTGTTCGCCGGCCATGACGCGGCACAGCATGACCCACCAGAGATAGAGCGGTGGTTTGTCGGCGTATGGGATTCCGTGGTTGGTGAAAGCGAAGAACGAGCCGTTGGCCAGGGCCTCGTCGGCGATGCTGAGATAGCGAAGCTCGTTCATGGGCGTGAAGTCACGCATTATCATGACGGGGAGCAGGGCAATAATATATATTGCGCAAAACAGCCATTCGCGTCGTTGTAATTTTTGAAGACTCATAATCGAGATAATCGAGATAATCGAGATAATCGAGATAAATCGAGTTATCTCGAGGAGGGGGGTGTAAAAACAATAATCCCGAATCCAAAGGACTCGGGAACGAAGTGTCCGGGATGAGACTCGAACTCACACGGCAAATACTGCCACTACCCCCTCAAAGTAGCGCGTCTACCAATTCCGCCACCTGGACAATCACTCAAGGGCCGCAAACGCGGCAGAGGGAATGGAGCGAAAAACGGGACTCGAACCCGCGACCCCGACCTTGGCAAGGTCGTGCTCTACCAACTGAGCTATTTTCGCGTTCATCAGGGAGGTTGTTTTCCCTTTTTGCGTTGCAAAGTTACTGCTTTTTTTTGAATCCACCAAACTTTTTTGGCTTTTTTCGCAACTTTTTAACGCCTTGTTTTCTCTACTTCCTTATTACTAACTGCTTAGTGATTTCACTAAATTCAGCGATTTTTTTACTGCTGATGGAAAATCCAGGCCTGCGGGAAAGAGGACTGGAATTCCGGCGAGTTCAGCTCGGGCAGCAGCGTCTCCTTATCGGTCGCACTGATGGCCACGACGCGCACCATCCGCTTGGATGCTACGGTATGCAGTTCGTAGGGGCTGTCATTTTTAGAGGAGATGAAGTTGTCGGCTTCGTCCTGGCTTCGGAATGTTCCGACAACTAAGTGCCATGTCTTAGGTAGCGGAGCCGGCTCGGTCTCCGGTTCAGTTGCGGGAGCAGGTTGCTGCTCGGCCTGAATCTGCTGCGAAGCCTTGGTTACGGCTGTGGTGAGGGCCTTGACGGGCACCACCGACGCCTGATCCTCGTGGTAATCGCGTGTGAAGGGGAGTATCAGCGACAGACACAGGACGGCCACAACCGCGAACGATGCCGCCATACGCGCGAACATCTTATTAATAGGTATGTAGTAATTCCTGTCTGTGTCGAATTTCCTGATTGGATACTCCACTACCGGTTCGGCAGTTTCGGTTTCAGTAACGGCTGTTGCAGCTGCCGGAGCGACCTCGACCGCCGGAGCGTGACGCTTCACGGGGAGATAACCCAAGGCTGCGGACAGCCTGCGGGGAGTGAGAAGAGGATGGAAGGTGAGGTTGCCGGACTTATCGGTGCGGATGCGTCCGATACGCCCGATGGATACTTCGCCTTCAAGAGCTAAAGTGTCCTGCAGGTCGGAGACGGCGACGCGCACCATCTCACGTCCTTCGGCATACGACACACGCTCGCGACGCGCATAGCTTGTGGCCAGCATCCCGTCGTTGTGCTTCAGTGCCGAATTGAACCTTACCTCCGTGGTCATGGACTGGAAAGTGTGCGTTTGGGAATCCTCTAACGCACTGTGATACACATTGATAAATGCACCGAAGCCCGGCACGACAACGCAGTCGTGACGCAGCAGCAGATATTCAATATGTAAAGCAAGTCTCTCCATAGGGTTTTGCGAAAACGGGTACAAAGTTAGTGAAAATTTGTCAGAAGTTCGACACCCTGTCAGTAAGATTTTTTTACTTTTTTGACGATTTTTGACCCAACAGCCGGTCAACTAAAAGTGGATCAGCGCCGTAGGCTAAAGCAAGATTTTTTTCTTTCAGTTCGGCGTCCTGCTGGTAGTTTTTTCGATGTTGCATGGCGCGCACTATGTGCAGATTCGGGTTTTTCGGCCACTTAGCCAGGGCTGCTATGGTTTTGTCCTGTGCCTGTCGGAAATCGCCGTGTTCCGTCAAGATAAGCAGCTGTTTGAATGTAACGTCCTCGTCAGGCTCTATATCGAGCGACTTGGCGTAATAGTCCAGAGCCTTGTCCAGATTGCCGCGAGCCGCGCAGATGTCGCCGAGTCCTGCCAATACAGTCGGATCGCGCGGTGACAGCTCATCGGCTTTCAGCAGGTCTCGCTCGGCGCTGTCGGGATGCGAGAGCCGCAACAGGCCCCGCATTTTCAGCGGCCAAGCCTGTAGCGAATCAAGTGCCAGCGTGGCGTCGATGTCCTTAAGGGCCTCGTCGCGGTGGCCGAAAGACAATTGGGTCCAGGCGCGGTTGGACAGCAATACAGTAGACTTAGGCGCCGACGCCAGTCCGACGTTGTATGCCTCCAAGGCGCCGTTGTAGTCGTCGGTATGGGTGCGGACCACGCCGAGGTTGGACCATAGCAGCCAGTTGCTCGGATTGGCAGGCTCATGGCGCAGCGCCGTGACGATGACGCGTTCGGCCTCGCGCCACTGTTCGCGCTTCATGTAGAAGTCGGCGGAATCAGCTAATTCCACATAGCGCTTGGTCAGCGTCTGGGCGCCCATAGGGGCACAGACGCTGACCAGCATAAGTCCGGAGAATATCAATACTGCGTGTCTCACTTCGCCGCTTCCTTTCCGTAACGTTCCAGACCCCCCTTGAGGAAGTCCTTGTACTTGGGTACGTTCTCGTCGTAAACGTAGCCGTGATTCAGCGGCATGCCCTCGTTGTCGAGTATCACATAGTAAGGCTGGGAGTTGGTGCCGAACTTGTTGCGCTGCAGATAACTCCACTTGTCGCCGTAGGTGCGCAGGGTGGTTTCCTGACCATCCAGTTCCTTGACCTTGACGGGAGCGGGCAGAGGCTTCTTGTCGTCCACCATCAGTGTGACGAGTACGAAGTCATTGTCGATTGTATTCTTTACATCAGTGTCAGTGAGCACGGCGGCCTCCATCTTGCGGCAGTTGACGCAGCCATAGCCGGAGAAGTCCACGAGCACGGGTTTTCCGAGCTGAGCTGCCAATGCCATGCCCTGGTCGTAGTCGTCGGTCTGGGCGTGGGTCTCGCCGGTGTATAGGTTGAAGTCCTGGGTGTACATCGGAGGTGAGAAGGCGCTGATGCTCTTAAGCGGCGCGCCCCACAGGCCCGGCACCATATATATGGCGAATGCCAGCGAGATTGCGGCCAGCGAGAAGCGCGTGACGCCGATACGTTCCAACTTGTCGTCGTGCGGCAAAGTGATCCAGCCCAGCAGGTAGCAGCCCAACAGACCGAATATTACAATCCACAGCGACAGGAACACCTCGCGGTCCATGATGCGCCATCCGTAGGCCAGGTCGGCCACCGACAGGAACTTCAGCGCCAGAGCCAGCTCGAGGAATCCGAGCACCACCTTGACCGTATTCATCCAGCCGCCGGACTTGGGCATGGACTTCAGCATGGTGGGGAAGCAGGCGAACAGAGTGAACGGAATGGCCAGAGCCAGCGCGAAACCGAACATTCCCACGGCCGGAGAAATGAAATTGGACGTAGCCGCGGCCTCGACCAACAGCGTGCCGATTATGGGGCCGGTGCAGCTGAACGACACCAGACAGAGGGTAAACGCCATGAAGAATATGGAGAGGTAACCGGTGGTGGAATCCACCTTGGAGTCCACGCGGTTGGTCCATTTGGCGGGAAGCGTCAGCTCGAAGCCACCCATGAAGGAGATGGCGAATATTACGAGGAGGATGAAGAAAGCGATGTTGAATCCCGCCGAGGTAGCCAGCTCGTTAAGCGCCGAGGCACCGAATATGGCCGTCACCACAAGCCCCAGCAACACGTAGATAACCACGATGCCGCCGCCATATACCATAGCCGACGTGATGGCCTTGCGGCGCGTCTTGTTGCCTTTCAGGAAGAAGGAGACGGTCATGGGAATCATGGGCCACACGCAGGGCGTCACCAATGCTATGAGACCGCCTATGAAGCCGGCTATGAATATATACCACAGCGAGCGCGACTGCTGCACCGGGTCCTCCTTGAACACATTGATCTCGGCCTCGACGTTAGCCCACCACTTGTCGGCATTGACGCCGCTCATGTTGGCAGCCGGCGTCATGAATGCCTCCGAACCCTGCAGCGAGTCGGTCATGGCCGTAACGGCCTCCACCACACTGTCTTTCTTCTCTTTCTCGGCTTCTTTCAAAGCCTCGGCCTCTTTCCTGACGGCATCCGTCACAGGGGCAGTGCCCTTGAACGCGTGCGAACCAAGAACGCGGAAGCATCCCTGTTCATCGCATACCTGACCTTTCACTTCAGCCTTGACTTCCCATTTGTCGGCGGCCGCCTTCAGCTTCTGGGTAAAGGACACCGTGCCGGTGTAGAAGTATTCGTCAACCTCGAACACGTCGTTGTATTCCTTGGTGTAGGCCTTGTTGGCTTTCGGTGTGCCGTCGAGGGTGCATCCCTTAACGTCGAAATGAAACTCCAGCGGTTGTCCGCCGCCGTCGGGAGTATTGGGCGCGTACAGATGGAATCCCGGCTCGACGGCGGCCGTGATCTGGATGGACGGGGTGGGAGTGTTGTCGCCCAATATCTTATAGCTCCACGTCACCTGCTCGGCCACGCACGACAGGGCTATCAACAGGGAGAATACAAGAAGACTTGAAATTCTTTTAATCATAATTATTTTAGGTGTGTTCTGAAAATTTTTGCTAAGTTACGAAATATTGATTATATTTGCAATTATTATTCGCTACGGGCACTGTCCGTGTCGGAAACCGATGAATCAAAACCTATACCATGAGAACAAAACGTCTGCTGCTTGGGGATGAGGCCCTGGCGCTGGGAGCCATCAAGGCGGGACTGTCAGGCGCGTATGCCTATCCCGGAACTCCCTCCACTGAAATTATGGAATATGTACAGGGCGACGAGGAGAGCCGTCGTCGCGGCATACACTGCCACTGGTCGAGCAACGAGAAGACCGCGCTTGAGGCAGCGCTCGGCATGTCGTACTGCGGCAAGCGTGCCATCACGTCGATGAAGCATGTGGGCCTGAACGTGGCCGCAGATCCCTTCGTAAACTCGGCCATGACGGGCGCCAACGGCGGTCTGTTGGTCATCTCGGCCGACGACCCCTCTATGCATTCCTCGCAGAACGAGCAGGATTCACGATTCTATGGAGATTTCGCCATGATGCCCATGCTCGAGCCGAGCAATCAGCAGGAGGCCTACGACATGGCCCGCAAGGGATTCGAACTCTCGGAGCATCTGCATATCCCCGTATTGGTAAGGATGGTGACTCGGCTGTCGCATTCGCGTGCGGTTGTTGAGACCGAGAACGAGGCCGATATGGAAAACCATCTGCATTATCCGGCCAACCCGCGCCAGTGGGTGTTGATGCCGGCTGTGTCGCGCGAACGCAACCGCCAGCTTATCAAGGATCAGGAGAAGTTCGTATATGAATCTGAAAAGTCGCAGTTCAACCGTCTTGAGGAGGGCGAGGACCACTCCTTAGGAATCGTGGCGAGCGGCATAGCATATAACTATCTGCAGGAAGCGTTCGGAGGCAAGGTGCCGTTCAGCGTGGTTAAGATAGGGCAGTATCCGCTGCCCGTCAAGATGCTTAAGCATCTGCGCGACAAGAGTGACGCTATCCTCATACTGGAGGAAGGCCAGCCATTCATCGAGCGTCAGATGGGCGGACTCCTATACGACGGCAAGACCATCTACGGCAAACTCAGCGGCCATGTGGTACGCGACGGCGAGCTGACACCCGACGAGGTTGCGCGAACCATCAAGACGCTGCGTCCCGAAGCTGCGGGCCTGAAAGCGCATAAGGAGGGGAATGCACCCGAGAATGTAGTGGGTCGTCCGCCGGCATTGTGCCAGGGTTGCGGTCACCGTGACGTGTACGGCGCCATGAACGCCGCACTGGAGAAATATCCCGACGCAAAGGTGTTCGGCGACATAGGCTGCTACACGCTCGGATTCCTGAAGCCGTTCAACGCCATTGACTCGTGCGTGGACATGGGCGCCTCCATCACCATGGCCAAGGGTGCGGCCGATGCCGGACAGTTCCCGTCGCTGGCCATCATAGGCGATTCCACTTTCACCCATTCCGGCATGACCGGACTGTTAGACGCCATCAACGAGAACTCAAACATCGTGGTTGTGATATCCGATAACCTCACCACCGGCATGACCGGAGGCCAGGACTCGCAGGGCACAGGCAAGCTTGAGGAAATATGCATCGGACTGGGCGCAGATCCCGCGCATGTGCGCACCATCGACTCGCTGCCCAAGCTGCACGACAAGATCCGCGACCTGTTCGAGGAGGAGATACAGTATCCAGGCCTGTCGGTGATAATCTCGCGTCGCGAATGTATACAGACGGCCCGCCGTCACGCAAGCGCCAAGAAATAAGGGTAATAACAACTTAAGACAGAAATTACGATGAAAAGCGATATAATTTTGGCCGGTGTCGGCGGACAGGGCATATTGACGATAGCCACCATATTGGGGTCGGCGGCATTGGCCGACGATCTGTACCTGAAACAGGCAGAGGTGCACGGCATGAGCCAGCGCGGCGGCGACGTGCAGTCCAATCTGCGTCTCAGTTCCAAACCCATTCATTCCGACCTGATACCCAAGGGAGCGGCCGACATGATAGTCTCGATGGAGCCTATGGAGGCTCTGCGTTACCTTCCCTATCTCTCGCCCGAGGGGTGGATAGTGACCTCGACGCTGCCCTTCGTCAACATCGATAACTATCCCGATTTAGAGGCCATCAAAGCCGAACTGCAGAAGCACGGTAACGTGGTGGCTTTCGACATGGAGGCCGTAGCCAAGGAAGTGGCGTCGGCACGCAGTTCGAACTTGGTGCTTTTAGGCGCGGCTTCGCCATTCGTCGACATCCCGCAGGATAAGATAGAGAAGGCTATCGAGGGACTGTTCGGCCGGAAGGGACCGCAGGTGGTGGAGGCCAACATAGCAGCGTTCAGACGCGGCCGCGAAATGGCACTGCAGACCAAATAAGCCGGGTTTAGGTCAGACGATAGAATAAAAATTACCTTAAATCGAAATCTCCTTAAATAATACATACCATGTTTCCGATAAACGAACAGGAATTCAACGCGATGGTGGAGGAATTGTCCATCATGGACCTGTCCGGCGCCACGATACGTCAGATCAACTCGTTGGCTCATGCATTGGAAGATCAGATGGGAGAGCCGGTGGTACACCTTGAATTGGGCAATCCCGGGTTACCTGCCGAGACAGATGGCGTGGAGGCCGAAATCGAGGCCTTGCGCTGTGGAGTGGCCAACCAGTATCCGCCCATATTCGGAGTGCCGCGCCTCAAGAAGGCCGGCAAGGCTTTCCTGAAGCGGTTCTTAGGCATAGACGTCAGCGAAAAGTGCATCGTGCCCACCGTAGGTTCCATGCAGGGCAGTTTCACGCTGCAGATCATTCTGGCGCAGAGACTGAAGGAACAGAAGGACACCATGCTGTTCCTGATGCCGGGATTCCCGGCAAACCCTCAGCAAGCCAAGGTGCTGGGTATCAAGCACGAGCAGTTCGACATATACAATCACCGTGGTAAGGCGCTTGAGGCCAAGCTGGAGAAATATCTGAAGAAAGGCAACGTAACGGCGCTGATGTACAGCAATCCCAACAACCCGGCGTGGACCAACCTGACCGAGGAGGAACTGGAGATAATTGGACGTCTCGCCACCAGGTACGATGTGATAGTGCTTGAGGACATGGCCTATTTCGGCATGGACTTCCGCGAGAACGTGCAGGAACCGGGCAAGACGGGAGTATCGGTGTCTCATTACACCGACAACTACATCCTGCTGATGTCCGGCTCCAAGATGTTCAGCTACGCCGGTCAGCGTATCGCATTGGTGTGCATGAGCGACAAGGTGTACGACCGCAAGTACGAGTATCTGGAAAAATTCTACGAGATGCCGAAATTAGGCGAGGCATATATAAACGGTGTTCTGTACGTATCGTCGTCCGGCACGTCGCATTCGGCACAGTACGCTCTGGCTGCCATGCTGGAGAAGGCAGCAAGCGGAGAATTGAAGTTTGTGGACCATACTTCGGAATATGCACGCCGTGCCGAGATAATGAAGGGGCTGTTCCTGGAAAACGGTTTCCACATTGTGTACGAGCGTGACGGGGACCGCCCCATTTCCGACGGATTCTTCTTCACTGTCGGTTACGACGACATGACGGGTGCCGAACTTCAGCGCGATCTGATGCGTTACGGCATCTCGGCCATCACGTTGGATTCCACGGGAAGCGACCAGCAGGGTATACGCGTGTGTGTGTCGATGGTGTCGACGCCCGACGATTTCAAACGACTGGAGGAACGTTTGAAGGCATTTGCCAAGGACCATCCCACACATAAGAATACGAAATGATGGAAGGACTGAAGTTTGTGAGCGCCGCGGAGGCGGTGAAGCTGATAGAGAGCGGCGACCATGTGTATATACAGGGGTCGACGTCGATACCCGAGGTGCTGGTAGAGGCATTGGCTCAACGCGGATATGAACTGCGCGACGTGACGGTGTACAGCGGTTTCGCTGTGGGGCGTCGCCCGTCGCCGCTGTGTAATCCGGAATACAAGGATGCGTTCCTGATTGATTCCTTCTTTATCTCCAATGCCTTCCGCAACTACATCAACGAGGGTTACGGCACGATGACGCCGCGATTCTTAGGCGAGGTGCCGGAGCTGTTTCGCGACGGCACCTGCCGCGTGGACGTGGCGCTGGTAAACTGCTCGATGCCCAACGAGGATGGACTGGTCAGCTTCGGCGTGTCGGCCGATCTGGCCACGGCCGCTGTGGAATGTGCCGACAGGGTGATAGCGCAGATCAACCCCAACGTGCCGTATCTGCCCGGCGACGCCGTGATACACGTGTCGCAGCTTGCCGCCGCCGTGGAGGTGGACGAACCGTTAGTGGAGGTGCCTACGGCCGTGCCGACCGAGGAGGAAATACGCATAGGCAACTACATAGCCGAGCTGATACCGGACGGCGCCACGTTGCAGATAGGTGTGGGCGGCATACCCAACGCCGTGATACGCGCCCTGGCCAACCATAAGCATCTTGGCCTGCACACCGAAGCGATGACCGACGGCGTGCTGCCGCTGTTGAAAAGCGGCGTCATAGACAACTCGTGCAAGACCGTGATGCCCGGCAAGTCTGTCGGTTCGCTGGCCCTCGGATCAAAGGCGTTGTACGAGTTTCTGGACGGCAACGAGGACGTGGTGTTCAAGGATGTGGCATGGACCAACAATCCCTTCACCATAGCGCAGAACCCGAAGGTTATGTCCATCAACTCATGTCTGGAGATAGACCTGACGGGTCAGGTGTGTGCCGACTCGATAGGTACGCGTATGTTCTCGGGCGTAGGTGGCCAGCACGATTTCGTGTATGGTTCCAGCCGCAGCGAGGGCGGTCTGTCGTTCCTGGCGATGCTGTCCAAGACCAACAAGGGACAGAACAAGATCAAGCCCGTGCTGACGCCCGGCGCCGGAGTGGTGACCACACGTTTCCAGACCAACTACATCGTGACGGAGAACGGCATAGTGAACCTGCGCGGCAAGAACCTGGCCGAGCGCGCCAAGCTGATGGTGTCGGTGGCCGCCCCGGAATTCCGCGAGGAACTGGACCGCGCCGCCGCCGAACGCTTCGGCTACTCCTACCTGCGCCTGAAATAAGGAACGATGCCTAAATCGTTGACGCGATTTTGCGGAGAATGAAATAATTATTACAATACTTCGGTTACAATAAGGAAAACTTCAATTCCACAAAAACTATGGCGAATAAAGTAATAGAGTCAGTGTTGGATGCGTTAAAGAATTTAGGCGCGAGCCGGAAACCGACACTCCAGCCCGTGCCCGTGCGAGTAAAATGAGTAAAAACCGTGTGACAGAAACATGCGAGCGACCCGGCGTCAACGACGCCGGGTTGCCCGACTTATTGATGAGTGACGATGCCGCCGGCTCCCGTGCGGTGAGGCGCGTGGTGATAACGGGGTGCGTGGTGAACGCATGCCTGATGGTGATGAAGCTGCTGACGGGCTGGCTGGGACACAGCGAGGCGTTGGTGGCCGACGGTTTCCATTCGCTCAATGACGTGGCCGTGGACATAGTGATGCTGATATTCGTGGGCATCAGCTACCGCAAGGCCAGTCCGCGCTTCGCATACGGCTACGGCAAGTTCGAGACTCTTGCGTCGGTGCTGATATCGGTGCTGATGATATTCATATCCATAATGATCATGGTGTCGGGCATCGAGAGCATAGTGGGTTACGCCCATGGCGAGGCCCTGGAACATCCTGATATCTGGACAGTGTTTGCCGTGATAGTGGCCATGGCCACCAAGGAATGTCTGTATCATTACTACAGCCGCGCCGGGCGCAAGCTGGACTGCACCGCGTTGCGGGCGGCGGGATGGCATCACCGCGTGGACGCCATGTCATCCATCGCCACGCTGATAGGCGTTACGGGAGCGCACTTCTTAGGCGAGTCATTCCGCGTGCTCGATCCCTGCGCGTCATTGGTTATTGCCGTGATGATACTGGTGCCGGCCATCCGGCTGATGGTGCCTACGTTCGTCGAACTGATGGAAGGTTCCATGCCGCGGCGAGACGTTGACCGCGCCCGTGTGGTAATCTCGTCCGTGCCGGGAGTGAAAGGTATTTCGTCCTTGCGCACCCGCAAGTCAGGCCACACGCGCATGTTCGACATCACGGTCCGCGTGGACGGAGCAACGACCGTCAACGACGGCGCCGTCATTACCGGCCACATCGAGCGCGCACTATGCCGTGAGTTCTGTCCCCACATCTTCGTCTCCGTCCAGCTGGAACCCGCCGATTAGACGGCCAAATTAAAAACGATGCCTAAAAGTTTTGGACATAAAAAGAAGCGAGGCTACCAGCCTAAGTGGTAGCCTCGACTTTACCATTTTTTAGAGTGCAAGTTGGAGCGACTAAAGTCTGCACCGGCACTTTGTTAGCGCAAAGGTAACGCATTTATTTGACGTGGCAAAATTTTCAGAGAAAAATTCGCGCAAAAAAATCGCGCTAAAAGCCCCCCTACTCTCAACCGGTAACTGCAAAATTAGCGATTTGTCGAAAAAAGACAATTTTAGGGAATTCAAAATTGAGTTTTTTTCGAGGCCTACGGTTAGAAATTAGTAATTAGCAATGCGCTGCGGATAGTGGCGTGGGCTGTCCCCAGCCTCGCACAGAAACGGATAAAAGGCCTATTGATAAATATAATAAGGACTTTGGTCATTAGCTATGCGCGGCTAGGGACAGCCTGCGCTACTATTCAAATGCACAACGCATAATGCATAATTATCATAAGGCATTTTGTCCGAGTTGATGCGCGGCTAGGGACAGCCTGCGCTACTACTCTGCGGATTCATAATTACTAATTGAGTCTACTTTTTTTTAATGGACTCAATTAGGCATAATCATCCCCAAAGCATACCGAAAACAGGACACGGAGAGGGCCTTTTTAGGTCTTAAACCGTTCTTAATCACTTTTGCGATTGATATGTCGCGGATTTTTGTTAATTTTGCAGTTTAAGAGTGTGTTTACTTTTAAACCGTTTTAACAAATGAATAGAGTGATTGTTTATACTTCAAATTAATCTTGAGGTCTTTTTTGGCTGATTTTGCCAAGCTTCGTCGGTCACGGTGCCCGCACCGCTCCCTCCTTGGCTTGC
>CADBNR010000029.1 GCA_902796035.1 uncultured Bacteroidales bacterium
AATCAATCCTGCCTTCCTGCTCTAAAATGCAGATTTCGGCACTGTTTTATGCCTCCCATGCTGTCCCAGCATGCTCCGGTCTCTCCAAAAAATAGATGGAATTATAGGCAAGTGTCCTAAATTTGGGGACAGAAATGGCTGAAAGTGTCCTAAAATTTAGGACGCGATGGATAAGTAGTTAATTTGCAATGTGATGGTGTCGTTATAGCCTTATTTTAGGAGGGCGGTTAGCTGGTTGCGGTTCACGCCGGGGAGCTTGGAGGAGAGGGTGTCGACAAGGAATTCTAATGATTCGGAGGGTGTGCGGTCTGTCTCGCGGAATGAGCGCTCAAACCATATCTCGGGCGTGGAATAAACTGCGACGCCCCAGCCGTAACGGTCGCCTCGGGCGGTCAGTTTGTATTCGAAATCGGCAATCAGCAGCCATCCGCCCATCTGCAGACGTTGCAGGGGACTCTCGATGCTGTGGCGTTTTGGTCTGACATACTCCATCGCCTCTACAAGGTCTTCGGGTTTTCGTTTGCGCGAGGGGGTGCTGAAAATGATACGTTTGAGTTCGGTCGACGACAATCCTTCGTTTTCACGGATAATGTCAAGAATCATCCGTTCGGTTGAATCAGGATTGACAGGATAAGCCGCTCTCCGGTAATTCAGGAAGTCAGGCAATAGATCCAACGACACGAAACCGGCCTTGCGGTTGAAGAATTTGCCGTAGGCAGTGGTCTGTTCCTGAATCACAGGACCCTTCCACTCCCAGCACCCGTAATCGTCGCGCGTCTCGCCGAACAGCATGCCGGGAGCCGCCATCTCCTGTACGGAGAACCCAGGTATTTTGTTGGCAAAGAAAGGGAGCATCCCGAAACGAAGCGCCGCCCTTTCCAGTTGCTCTTTACTTGCTATCAAGTTTCTCATTAGTACATAATCAATCAATTATGACAATATAAGCCTAACAGATTTGTAAACCTCTCGAATTCGGTAGGTTTAAATTGGAATTATACAAGTGAAATACTACTGTGGCAGTTACTTTAAGTCCCGAATCATGGACTTTATGATGGACAATTCCACGGAGGAAAAATCCGACTTGTCGTAGACATTCATCAGATAAACGCGACCTTCGGATTCGGCGGCCACGATTGTGTAGGTTATAATTCTGGCACCTCCGGATTTGCCACGACCTTTGGATGTGATAGCCATGCGAATCTTGCGGATCCCCGGACTAAGTTCAGTCCCTTGAAAAGGATTCTCCATAAGGGAAAGGACAAGTTCCTTCAGATCATTCTTGAAAGATCTGTGCCGCTTTTGAAGGGCCTTGGATTGATTCTCAAATTCGGGAGTGGTTAAAACTTTAAAGTTCATCGAGGAAAGCTAATGCGGATTTGGCCGGGATTTCACCGGCTTCCATCTGTTTGACCTGTTTTAAACTCCGCTTGATGCTTTGAGTCATGGCATCTACTTTTTGTTGTTGAGCCGGTGATAGAGTCACATCTTCATTCCCTATGCTTACAAGAGCATAGAGTGTGTTTTTGCGACGAATCAACACACGTTCACCAGCGGACGCTCTGTCGAATGATTCCGCTAAGTTATTTCGATATTCTCTTACAGACAATGCTTCCATATAAGTTACTATTAAAAATGGGTATAATTAGGATGCAAATATAACAATATTTTATTGTTATAACAAAAATGTGTACAAAATGGTGTACACAAATATGGATTGATTAAAAATGTTGCTTTATAGAAATATAATTATGAACCGGACGAGTTCTGCGGAACGATTTATCATTTATCCTTCAATGGCAAGCAGGTTGGATGCCATTCAAGAATCTTTTTGAAGATTTCCTCTTTGGACTGGCCGGTGGCGGGGATATCCTGTCCGCAAGCGTCGCTACCCATACATCGTTATAAATATCAATAAGTTGCATTCCTGTAAATTCTTTTACAGGTTTAATAAATACAATACTTCGGTTATTTTTTGAGAATTTGTTAACGGCTCCGAGGAGCCGTTAACAAATTCTCAAAAAATAACCGAAGTATTGATAATATGCGCATTTATACGTCATAAATCTTGACTGCGGGTTATTAAATTGTGTTAAAAACGGAGAAAAATCGGGTTGGAATTTGGCGGGATGAAAAAAATGTTGTAATTTTGCAGTCGCAAAAAGGAAATATCGCGAGGTGGAGCAGTGGTAGCTCGTTGGGCTCATAACCCAAAGGTCGCAGGTTCGAGTCCTGCCCTCGCCACCAAAGGAAACGAATCTTGGAGTAATTCAAGATTCGTTTTTTTGTTATATCATAATAAATAGGTAAATTTGCAAGTATGAAACTGATAGAACTGCATTTGGATCAGATTGCAGCTTTGTGCCGAAAGTACAAGGTGGCAAAACTATGGGTTTTCGGATCAATTCTTACTTCTCGTTTCAACGATAATAGTGATGTTGATTTTTCTGTGGTTTTCCATTACGATCAAATACCGGACCTTTTTTTGACATTCTTCGATTTTATCGATGAATTGCGTCATCTGCTCGGCCGTGAAGTTGATCTGGTGGATGAGACAGCCATAAAGAATGATATTTTCAGGAAAGAACTGAATAACACTAAACGATTGATTTATGGATGAACAAATTCACAAATTGCTTAAGGATATATTAAACGGTATATCGAATATAGAATTATTCTGTTCTTCCAGGCCAAAAGAGTATCAGGCCTTTTGTGAGGATAAGTGTTTTAGAAGTGCCGTTCAATGGGAAATCGCCATAATAGGAGAAGCCATGAACAGAATATTAAAAATCAATCCGAATATTCCAATTACCTCTGCGCGAAGAATAGTTGATACTCGTAATTATCTGATTCATGGATATGATAGTCTTAGAGAAGATATAATATGGGCTATTGTGGTCAGACATTTGCCATTGTTGAAACAGGAAGTGTTACAACTCTGTGAATCTTCTAAGTAATAATCTGCTTATAATCATCAGGGAGAATGGAGGTTGTATACGAGGACAATCATCTGATCATAGTCGATAAGGCGGTGGGTGAGATAGTGCAGGGCGACAAGACAGGCGACAAACCGCTGTCGGAGATCGTAAAGGAATACATCAAGGAGAAATACGCCAAGCCGGGGAACGTGTTCTGTGGCGTGGTGCATCGTCTGGACCGTCCGGTGTCGGGCCTCGTGGTCTTGGCCCGCACGTCCAAGGCTCTGGAGCGTATGAACCGGATGTTTCGCGACGGCGAGGTGCACAAGACGTACTGGGCGCTCGTGCAGGGACAACCTAAACAGCCAGAGGCGCTTTTGGAGGACTGGCTTGTTTCGGACGGCCGCATCAACAAGACGTTCGTGGCCAAGGCAGGAGCCCGCGACGCAAAACTGTCACGCCTTGAATACCGCACCATAACCCGGGGCGACCGGTATACACTCCTTGAAGTGAAACTGCTCACCGGACGCAAGCACCAGATACGCGCGCAGCTCGCAAACATAGGGTGTCCCATCAAGGGCGACCTGAAATATGGCGCCAGGCGTTCCAACCCGGACGGAGGTATTTCCCTGCAGTCGCATTCCATCGAATTCATACATCCGGTAAGCAAGGAAAAGATACAATTGGAGCTTCCTCCCACGCCAGAAATGCAGAAAATCATAGGCTGAGAAGCCAATTTTATAAAATTTTTTGTAAATTTGCACATAATATATCCGTATGTGTAAAAAATGGTAAAGAAAACACGCGATAAATTCATAGAGGTGGCCCGCAGCCTGTTCGCGCGCCAGGGCGTGGAGAACACCACTATGAACGACATAGCGACGGCGTCGGACAAAGGGCGCCGTACCATATACACATACTTCAAATCGAAGCGTGAGATCTTCAACGCCGTCATAGACAGCGAGACCGAAGACCTGATACGCTCCATGCGTCTGATAGTGACGCTCCCAAACACGCCGGAGAAAAAACTGCGGGAGTTCGTGGCCGTACGGCTGGAGAAAATGAGCGAGATAGTGCTCAGAAACGGTTCGTTGCGCGCCGGATTCTTCCGCGACGTGCGTAAGGTGGACCGCGCTCGGTCCATCATTTCCAAGAAAGAGATAACGCTGCTGATGAGCATCTTGGAGGAGGGTGTTCACGATGGCGTATTTAAGATAGACGACATCAAGGAAACGGCAATCATCGTCACGAACTGCATCCACGGCATGGACGTGCCCTATATCCGCAACACCCTGTCGGAATACGGGATAGGCAAGGAGAAAATCGTGGATATGGTCGCGAACCTGGTTCTTAACGGAATAAAACGAAAATAAAAAAACAATTTCAAAGATAGAACTGATGAAATTACTCGAAGGAAAGACAGCAGTAATCACCGGCGCCGCCCGCGGCATCGGCAAGGAAATCGCACTGAAATATGCATCCGAAGGATGTAACATCGCCTTCACCGACCTGGTGATAGACGAGAACGGCAAGAAGACCGAGGAGGAGATAGCAGCCTACGGCGTAAAGTGCAAGGGCTATGCCTCGAATGCCGCCGACTTCGCCGCCACCGAGGCCGTTGTGAACGAGATCAAGAACGACTTCGGCCGCATCGACATCCTGGTGAACAACGCCGGTATCACCAAGGACGGACTGATGTTGCGCATGACCGAGCAGCAGTGGGACGCCGTGATTGCAGTGAACCTGAAATCCGCATTCAACTACATACATGCCGTACTGCCCATCATGATGCGTCAGCGCAACGGCTCCATCATCAACATGGCATCGGTTGTAGGCGTTCACGGTAACGCCGGCCAGAGCAACTACGCCGCATCCAAGGCCGGTCTGATCGCCCTGGCCAAGAGCATCGCGCAGGAGGTGGGCAGCCGCGGCATCCGCGCCAACGCCATCGCCCCCGGTTTCATCGAGACCGCCATGACAGCCGCTCTGCCCGACGAGGTACGCGAGGAATGGTGCAAGAAGATTCCGTTGCGTCGCGGCGGCAAAGTGGAGGATATCGCCAACGTGGCTACCTTCCTGGCATCCGATATGTCGGGATATGTCACCGGTCAGGTAATCCAGGTGGACGGCGGCATGAACATGTAATCGTGCGTTATGCCGAAGCATAAATATGCCGTGATATTGGCCGGTGGCAACGGAAGTCGCGCCGGTGGTGAAATGCCCAAACAGTTCGTCGAACTGTTGGGCATTCCCATATTATGGTGGTCGGTCCGGGCGTTCCATGCCGCCGACCCCGACACACATATAGTGATAGTGATGAACCCCTCGTTCTGGGACGACTGGGACATCATCTACAACGAACTGCCGGAGGAGGACCGGCGAATCCCGTTGCAGCTGTTTTGCGGCGGCCGCAGCCGTACCGAATCGGTATGGAACGGCATAATGGACCTCCCGCATGACGCCGACACACTCATTGCCGTACATGATGCCGCCCGCCCTCTGATAACCAAGGAAATGGTAGCCGAGCTATGGAAAACGGCGGAGGATAAAGGCTCGGCTGTGCCGTGTGTGGAGGAAGTGAACTCGCTCCGGGTAAAGGATGGCGGCGACACCCGTCCCGTGGACCGTGCCGATTTCCTGGTGGTGCAGACGCCGCAGGTGTTTCGCGCCGACATTCTGCATGATGCGTATGTGAAGCACGATCCTGAGGCTAAATTTACCGATGACGCCAGCCTGGTGCAGCAGGCCGGTTACGATATAACCGTAGCGCCCGGAATTCCGGACAACATCAAGGTGACGAACCCGATGGACTTTGCCGTGGCCGAGGCGATAATGCGGTATCAGGCAGATAAGAAACAGGACTGAGAAGGAAAAGGACCGTAGAGACAGGTAGACGAAAAATGAATGCGTTTTGGGAAACAGACATAGTGTATCTGAAGGGTGTGGGACCGTTCCGGGCCAACACGCTGAAGAAGGAGTTCGGCATCGGCACGATGCGCGAGCTGCTGTACTATTTCCCGTTCCGCTATCTCGACAAGAGCCGGTTCTATAAGATACAGGAATTGGAAGGGGAGATGCCCGCCGTGCAGATACGCGGACGGTTCCTGCAACTCGAACTTGAGGGCGAAGGCGCGCGGATGCGACTCCGCGGCGTATTCACCGACGGCGACAGGCTGATGGAATGCGTATGGTTTTCCAAAGCCAAGGCGATGAAAGACTACTACCGGGTCGGCAAGGAATACATCATCTTCGGCAAGCCTCAGGAATACCGCAGCGTATGGTCTATCTCGCACCCCGAAGTGACCGTATACGATCCCGCCAAGCCTCCCACCGGCTTTTGCGGAGTGTACAATCTCACGGACTCGGCGCGTAAGGGCGGTTTTTCGTCCAAGTCGTTCAATACGCTGGTCAGCACTCTGTTGCAGCATCCACGGATGCAAGAGGTGAAGGATACGTTGCCCGAGGAGGTGAGGCAGATGTTTCATCTGATGCCGCTGCACGACACACTGCGCGAACTGCATTTTCCGTCCTCGCCCGATATGCTGCGCAAGGCACGCGAGCGGATGAAGTTCGAGGAACTGTTCTATCTGCAACTCAATATATTGCGCTATTCCCGCGAGCGCAGCAAGCGCATAGCCGGCATACCGTTCCTGAAGATTGGACCCGTGTTCAACGACTATTACCGCAAGTGCATCCCGTTCGAGCTGACCGGGGCGCAGAAGCGCGTGCTGCACGAGATCCGCGACGACATGCGCACCGGACGGCAGATGAATCGTCTGCTGCAAGGCGACGTAGGCTCCGGCAAGACCATGGTGGCGTTCATGACCCTGCTGATGGCCATAGACAACGGTTGCCAGGGCGCGCTGATGGCTCCCACCGAGATACTTGCCACGCAGCATTACGAGACATTGAGAGGATGGGGCGAACAGGTAGGCATCCGTGTGGAGCTGCTGACCGGAAGCACCCGGGCCAAGAAACGCCGCGAACTGCACGAGGCGTTGGAGAACGGCGACATCGACATACTGATAGGAACTCACGCCCTGATAGAAGATGCCGTAAAATTCAAGCGCCTCGGCGTGGCGGTGATTGACGAGCAGCACCGCTTCGGTGTGGCGCAGCGCGCCCGGATGTGGGGCAAAGGCCCGATAGCGCCGCATGTACTGGTGATGACCGCCACACCGATACCGCGCACACTGGCCATGACCGTGTACGGCGACCTGGACGTGTCGGTGATAGATGAGCTTCCGCCGGGACGCAAGCCGATAGACACACGCCTCAGGTACGAGGACAACCGCATGGAGGTGTACCGCCTGCTGGAGCATGAATTGCGTTCCGGCCGACAGGTGTATGTGGTGTATCCGTTGGTTAAGGAAAACCAGAAACTCGACCTTAAGAGCGTGGAGGAGGGTTACAACCGCCTTGTCGGTATTTTCAAGAACTGGAAGGTGGGGATGATACACGGCCAGATGAAAGCCGAGGCCAAAGACGCGCAGATGGATATGTTCGTCAGCCGCCAGACGCAGATTCTTGTGGCCACCACTGTGATAGAGGTAGGAGTGAACGTGCCCAACGCCTCGGTGATGCTGATAGAGAACGCCGAGCGGTTCGGACTGTCGCAGCTTCATCAGTTGCGCGGACGTGTGGGACGCGGCGCCGACCACAGCTACTGCGTGCTGATGACCAAACGCGAGATAGGGAGCGACACGCGCAAGCGGCTGGAGGTGATGACAAGCACCACCGACGGCTTCCTCGTGTCGGAGGCCGACATGAAGATGCGCGGACCCGGCGACATGGAAGGCACGCAGCAGAGCGGCATCGCCTGGCATCTGAACGTGGCCAACCTTGCCACCGACGGCCAGATACTCAACATAGCCCGTCAGGCAGCCGACATGGTGCTGAACGGATGTCCCGCGCTCGTGACCGACCGCAACGGTAATCCCGACAAACCGTTGCAGAATGAATCATTGCAAATTTCGACCGAATCGGAAAATATTTTGAGGGGGGAATTGTGTTATAGATTTCAGAAGGAGTACGATTGGTCACAGATATCATGAGAGAAAAAGAATTCCTGCCGCAGATAGCGGAACGACTCGGCATAGCCGAACTTAACGATATGCAGAAACGGATGATGGCCACGGCCGGACAGGCCAAGGACATCATATTGCTGTCGCCTACGGGCACGGGCAAGACACTGGCGTTCATACTGCCGATGCTCAAGATTCTGCGTCCGGCCACGGGGCGCATCCAGGCGGTAGTGATAGCCCCGAGCCGCGAACTGGTGATGCAGATAGCCGGCGTGTTGCAGAAGATAGGCGCCGGCATGAAGACCACGCCTCTGTACGGCGGTCATAAGTTCGAGGACGAGGAAAACTCGCTGAAAGCCGGTACGGACATAGTGGTGGCCACGCCCGGCCGACTCTTAGACCACATCAACCGCCGCACCATCGACGTGCTGCCGACCAGAATACTGGTGCTGGACGAATTCGACAAATCGCTGGAACTCGGCTTCGAGACGGAGATGAAGAAGATAGTGAACCGTCTGAAGAACGTGAGCCATACCATACTTACATCGGCGACCCGCGCCGTTGACCTGCCGGCGTTCCTGAACCTTGAGAATCCGTTGACCCTCGACTTCTTAGGCGGCAACGAGGATGTGCGCAGCCGTACGCGCGTGCATCGTGTGGATTCCGACGGCAAGGACAAGCTGCAGACCCTCCGCACCCTGATAGCCAATATCACTATGCCGTCCGGGGAATATTCGCGCAGCATCATCTTCGTGAACCATCGCGAGAGCGCCGAGCGTGTGTACGAATACCTGCGTCGGGAGAATGTGCCGTGCGTGCTGTATCACGGCGCGCTTGACCAGCGTGACCGCGAGACGGCACTGGCGCAGTTCAATAGCGGCGTGCGTCCCGTGATGGTGTCGACCGACCTTGCCGCGCGAGGGCTTGACATAGAGGGCGTGAAGTCCATAATACATTATCATCAGCCGCTCAGCGCCGAGACGTACACGCACCGCAACGGTCGTACCGCCCGCGTGCAGGCCGAAGGCGACATCTACGTGCTTGTGGGACCCGACGAGTCAGTGAAGGAATACATTGACTTCGACGACACACGATGGCTTGACCCGGAGGTGAAGCTGCCCGAACGTCCCATGCAGGAGACGCTATATTTCGGCGCCGGGAAGAAGGAGAAGCTGTCTAAGGGCGACATACTCGGTTTCTTAGTGAAGGAATGCGGACTGCAGCCCGATCAGATTGGCGTGATAGACGTGAAGGATCATTTCGCGCTGGCGGCCGTGAGAACAGACCGTATCGGCGAGCTGCTGCAGAAGATGAAGGGCGCCAAGATTAAGGGCGAGCGGCGCCAGGTGTCGGTAATTAAGTGAATCGTGCCTTTAATCCGTAATGAAAAATAGGTAATGCCGGTGAGGCATAGCCGTTGAAGACCGTTGAAAACAACTGCAAAACAACATTAAAAATGGCACATAACGTGAGATTTTGAGAATTTTTTGTTAATTTTGCAGAATTATATGGTCGTAAGGTCATAATGATTGATACCCGTACATTGGTATTGAAGAAAATTAGTAACACAGTATATCATAACAAACACGATGAGCAAGGAAAAGAAATTTCTGACGTGCGACGGAAACCAGGCCGCAGCGCACATCAGCTACATGTTCAGCGAAGTAGCCGCCATCTATCCCATCACACCGTCGTCGACGATGGCCGAGTATGTGGACGACTGGTCGGCAGCCGGCCGTAAGAACATCTTCGGCGAGACAGTGATGGTACAGGAGATGCAGAGCGAGGCAGGCGCCGCCGGCGCGGTACACGGCTCGCTGCAGGCAGGCGCGCTGACCACCACCTACACCGCATCGCAGGGCCTCCTGCTGATGATTCCGAACATGTACAAGATAGCAGGCGAATTGCTGCCCTGCGTGTTCCATGTATCGGCACGTACGCTGGCCAGCCACGCACTGAGCATCTTCGGCGATCACCAGGATATCTACGCCACCCGTCAGACCGGCTTCGCAATGTTCTGCGAGGGTTCCGTACAGGAGGTGATGGACCTGGCAGCCGTTGCGCATCTGTCGGCCATCAAGGGCCGCGTTCCTTTCGTTAACTTCTTCGACGGTTTCCGCACCAGCCACGAGATCCAGAAGATCGAGGCGCTGAGTGAGGAAGACCTGGCACCGCTGGTGGATCAGAAGGCCCTGGCCGAGTTCCGCGAGCGCGCGCTGAATCCCGACAAACCTGTGGCACGCGGTATGGCCGAGAACGGCGACATCTTCTTCCAGCACCGCGAGGCAAGCAACAAATATTACGACGCCATTCCCGAGATCGTGGAGGAATACATCAAGGAGATGAACAAGCTGACAGGCCGCAACTACGGACTGTTCGACTACTATGGCGATCCGGAGGCGGAGCGTGTCATCATCGCCATGGGTTCGGTGACCCAGGCCGCTCAGGAAACCGTTGACTACCTCCGCGCCAAGGGCGAGAAGGTGGGTCTGGTAAGCGTACACCTGTACCGTCCCTTCAGCGCCAAGCACCTGCTGGCCGCCGTGCCCGCAACGGCCAAGAAGATCGCCGTGCTGGACCGCACCAAGGAGCCCGGAGCAAACGGCGAGCCCCTTTACCTCGACGTCAAGGATGTGTTCTACGGCAAGGAGAACGCCCCGGTCATCGTAGGCGGCCGCTACGGTCTGTCGTCCAAGGACACCACGCCCGCACAGCTCGTGCAGGTTTACGAGAACCTGAAGGCCGACGCTCCCCGCAACGGCTTCACCATCGGCATCGAGGATGACGTGACAAATCTGTCGCTCCCCGTCACCGCCGAGATCAACACCGGCAACAAGGGTATGTTCCAGGCCAAGTTCTTCGGCTTAGGTGCCGACGGTACCGTAGGCGCCAACAAGAACTCCGTGAAGATTATCGGTGACAATACCGACAAGTATTGCCAGGCATACTTCGCATACGACTCGAAGAAGTCGGGCGGTTTCACCTGCTCGCACCTCCGCTTCGGCGACGAGCCCATCCGCTCCACATACCTGGTGAACACGCCTAACTTCGTGGCATGCCACGTTCAGGCCTACCTGCACATGTACGACGTGACTCGCGGCCTCCAGAAGGGCGGCACGTTCCTGCTCAACACCATCTGGGAGGGCGAGGAACTGGCCAAGAACCTGCCCAACAAGGTTAAGCGTTTCTTCGCGCAGAACGACATCACGGTATATTACATCAATGCCACCAAGATAGCGCAGGAGATTGGTCTGGGCAACCGCACCAACACCATCCTGCAGTCGGCGTTCTTCCGCATCACCGAGGTTATTCCCGTTGACCTGGCCATAGAGCAGATGAAGAAGTTCATCGTGAAGTCCTACGGCAAGAAGGGCGAGAACGTGGTGAACATGAACTATGCGGCCGTAGACCGCGGAGGCGAGTACAAGAAGCTGGACGTGGATCCCGCATGGGCTACGCTGGCCGACGACGCTCCTACGGCCACCCCGGCTCCCGAGTTCATCGAGACTGTGGTTCGCCCCATGAACGCCCAGGACGGCGACCTGCTGCCCGTCAGCAAGTTTGTCGACAACCCCGACGGCACATGGGAGCAGGGTACCGCAGCCTACGAGAAGCGCGGTGTGGCGGCTTTCGTTCCCGAATGGAATCCCGACAACTGTATACAGTGTAACAAGTGTTCGTACGTATGTCCTCACGCAGCCATCCGTCCGTTCGTTCTGGACGCCGAGGAGATGAAGACTGCGCCGTTCGGCGAGGACGCCACCATCCCGGCCATCGGCAAGACATTCACCGGAATGCGCTTCCGTCAGCAGGTTGACGTGATGGACTGCCTCGGTTGCGGCAACTGCGTCAACGTATGTCCCGGCAAGAAGGGCAACAAGGCTCTGAGTATGCAGCATTTCGAGTCGCAGGAGGCACAGGACGTGAACTGGGAATGGCTGGTCAAGAACGTAAAGAGCAAGGCCGACCTGGTGGACGTGAAACTGAACGCCAAGAACAGCCAGTTCGCACAACCTCTGTTCGAGTTCTCCGGAGCATGCTCCGGTTGCGGCGAGACTCCGTACGTCAAGCTGATCACCCAGCTGTTCGGAGCCAACGAGATCGTGGCCAACGCTACGGGTTGTTCGTCAATCTACTCGGGTTCCGCACCTTCCACGCCTTACACCACCGACGAGAACGGCCACGGTCCCGCATGGGCCAACTCGCTGTTCGAGGACTTCTGTGAGTATGGCTTGGGTATGTACATCGCATACGAGAAGCTTCGCAAGCGCGCAGAGGCAGTGGCAGAGGAGATCGTCGCGAAGACAGACGCCCCCGAGGCCCTGAAGGCAGCCGCCAAGGATTGGCTTGACAACAAGGACGACCTGAAGCTGTCGCAGGTTAAGGGCGAGGTCCTGAAGGCCGAGGCCGCCAAGGGTGCCGCCGCAGGCTGCGACCTGTGCAAGACCCTGGACAGCATGGCCAACTACCTGACCAAGCGCAGCCAGTGGATCATCGGCGGTGACGGCGCAAGCTACGATATAGGCTTCGGCGGTCTGGACCACGTGATCGCATCGGGCAAGAACGTGAACATCCTGGTGCTCGACACCGAGGTTTACTCCAACACCGGAGGTCAGAGCTCGAAGTCCACGCCTATCGGCGCCATCGCCAAGTTTGCCGCTGCCGGCAAGCGCATCCGCAAGAAGGACCTCGGTCTGATCGCAACCACCTACGGTTACGTATACGTGGCACAGGTGGCCATGGGTGCCGACAACGCCCAGACTCTGAAGGCGCTGCGCGAGGCCGAGGCTTACGACGGACCGTCGCTGGTGATCGCATACGCTCCCTGTATCAACCACGGTATCAAGAAGGGTATGGGTCTGAGCCAGGAGGAGGAAAGACTGGCCGTAGAATGCGGTTACTGGCATCTGTGGCGTTACAATCCCCAGGCTGAGGCCGAAGGACAGAACCCCTTCTCGCTCGACAGCAAGGAGCCTGACTGGGATAAGTTCGTAGACTTCCTGAAGGGTGAGGTTCGTTTTGCATCGCTGGCCAAGATGTATCCCGAGCAGGCCGAGGAACTGTTCCAGGCTTGTAAGGACAACGCCCAGTGGCGTTACAACAACTACAAGCGTCTGGCCGCCCAGAACTGGGGCAAGGATCCCGAGCTGACCCCCGAGGAGGAAGCACTCCGCAAGAACTGATCGCTGACAGCGACTGAATAAAAAAATTCCGCGCCGGACTCCCGGCGCGGAATTTCTTTATTCTGACTTTAAGGACTTTAAGGTCTCTAAGGACTTTAAGGACCCTAAAGTCCTTAACGACTTATCAGTCCTTGAGGTAGTACTCGATGGTGGAGACTACTCGGACATTCTTGATGTAGGGGGTGTACTGGTCGCGGTCGTCGATGCTGAACTGGCCCTGCGAGGCCGATTTGATCTTTCCGAGCTTCGACTTGGAGTCCTGGGCGAACTTCTGGGCGGCCTTGCGGGCGTTCTTGGTGGCGTCGGCCACCATGTCGGGCTTGATTTCGTTCAGACCGGTAAACTCGTACAGCGTCTGGTAATTGTAATCGCCGGCCACGATGGCTATGCCCTGCGACATCAGTTCGGTCTGCTTGTTCATCAGCTTGTTGACCTTCTCTACCTGTTCCGAAGTCACTACCACCACGGTGGTGACGTTATAGCGGAAGGGAGCCGGATTGCCGCCATAGTTGTCGGCCTGCATATCCTGTACTTTCGGAGCGTTGACATTGTATTCCTTCTCCGAGATGCCGTTGGCGCGCAGGAACTTCACGATGGCCGAGTCTGTGGACTGCACCTGCTGGTACAGGGCAGTCAGATCGTTGCCCACCGCTTTGCTGACTATAGGCCACGTCACCTTGTTGGCCATTACCTCACGCTCGCTGAGGCCGCGCACGGTCACCACGCGCGAATTGTTGGAGATGCTGCGGATGCCGCCGCTGATGAATATGCCTAACAGCATCAGGCCTACGCTTACCAGCAGGGCAGGAACCCAGCCGAAAAAGATTCTCTTGTTTCCTTTTTCCTGTTCCATAGTTTATGTGTTTTCGATGATTAAGTTTGTATCTATGATGGTCGATGAGCGATATAGTTTAAAAGTAAACGTATTTTAAGGCACGATGCCTAAGAATAAAACAACTTCGCGGGAAAAAGAACAGACAGTTTAAGATCAATTCTGAATTTTTTTAATAAAAATGAATGGAAGTGTTGTGGATTGAAGAAAAATTATTAAATTCCCATTTTTGACAGTTGATATAGCTTATTCAAAGATACACAGCGAGTTGGATAGCCTCAAAATGTGCTACCTAACTCGC
>CADBNR010000030.1 GCA_902796035.1 uncultured Bacteroidales bacterium
CATAGCCCGCTATGCTCCCTTCTCGACTTGCGATAATCCCTCAAAAATCCCCTTTGAATGAAAGAAAGTTAAAAGTAAACACACTCTAAGAGGACTATTCTAAGATTCATACAAAAACTCGTTTTAGATGCATAGAGGTAACCCTACAGAATTGGCAGATAGTAATGAACTTTTCTACATTAATAATCTCAAATAATCACAGCTCACCATTCACTATTTATTGGCTGTCATGGCATCAATGAGATCCTGATAACAGGTAACTTTGTGGTAGTGAACGGATTCAGTGGAAATTTCGTTGAACAGTTGCGTACAACAGTCAATTTTAGCATTTTCTATTGCGTTGAGCTGCATTGATTGTAGCGAGCCTTTGGTCTCAGCGATAAAGAAAATGTGTTTGACATTACCTTTCTGCATAGCAATCGCCCAGTCGGGAGCATAACTGCCGACGGGTGTAGGTATCTGGAACGAGCGCGGCAGCTTCGCGTAAACCACGACTTCGCTTGCCTCGTCGAGGTCGTGGGCGAAGTTGCGCTCACCGAGACTGTCGGAAACAACATAGTCGGTTACGTGCTTGGTTGCCTGATATGCTTTATCAAATTCCGCTTTGCTTGCAGCAGTGAAAATGTTGGAGTCATAAGTGCCATCTGTAAGATGGTAGTGGATATGATCTACAATCATTGTTGCTTTCTGCTCCCGAATAATCTGAACGACTTTGCGGATAAATTCTTCGGGGTTGTTGCGGAACAAAGCGAGCTTAGAAGGACGCAGACCTTGAAGAATCTTGGCGGCGGTGCGACGTGTAATGTTCGCGCCCTTTGCCACCTGTCCGATAAGGTCGTATTTTACCGAGGAAGTGCTGACATCGGTCAACTCTTGTGAGGTCGATTTTGTATCGCCGAACTCTGTTACTTCCTGGGCGTCCTGTTGTCCTTCAATCTTAATATAGCGGAGAGTGCGAACTTGCAACTCGTCCGTGTTAAGATGAAGAACCGACTGCTTGATCAACTCGTCAGAGTTGTAGCTGACGGTGTAAACATACTGATGGTTGATGGCTTTCCATAGAGCCTGAAACTCATCGCGATAGAAATTGGCGTTGAGCTTCGGCTCCGGTAATTTCGTCTTCGCTCCGTTCTCTGTCATGCCGTCAAGGAGAGACGGGTCAAAGATAGAGTCGATAAGGCGAGTAACACCCTCGGCCATCGGTTGGAGCTTTGCACCAAGAGGCGCGAGCGTACCGGCTTCGCGGTCTGCATGATACTTCGGGGTTATGTTGCCAGATTCGTCAACATAATCATTATCCTCAAGATAGACCATGATACGGTTTGCCTCGCGGTCATTGATGACGTAGGGCTGTCCGTCGAGTATAATTGTCTTACCCTCGAAATAGTCAGAAGTCGCTTTAGATGCACGTTCACGCAGAGCCTCGCGGGTTTCACGCTGGAGAGCCGAAGTAAAGTCAGAGTAACTTTCATTGGCAATGACCGTCAACACATTTATGTTGTGGACTTCCTCGCCGAGCAATTCCTTGTCCTGACGAATGCCGTTGCGGTCTACACAGATACGCAAGCCTCGTCCAACTTCCTGACGTTTGGCGGTGGTTGAATTGCTGTGGCGAAGCGTACAGATTTGGAACACGTTGGGGTTATCCCAGCCCTCGCGGAGCGCGGAGTGAGAGAAGATGAAGCGGGTAGGCTCGTCGAAACTCAATAGACGTTCTTTGTCGCGAAGAATGAGGTCGTAGTCCGATGCTTCTTCCGACACGTCGGAGCCGCGCTTAGTTTTTGTTTCGACCATCTTGCCTTTCTTGTCAATGGAGAAGTAGCCGCGATGCACCTGATACGGATAGAAGCGGCGCAGATACTCGTTGTATTCCTCATCGAAGATGTGGAATTCGTCATTGACAAGACGCGCGTATTCTTCCTCGAAGATAGTCTGGAACACTCCCTTTTCAGGTGCTCCGTCCTTGTCGTAGCGACGGTATTTAGCGACTTCGTCGATAAAGAAAAGCGACAGACACTTTATGCCCTTTTTGAAAAGCTGACGTTCCTTCTCAAAGTGGGCTTTGATAGTCTCGCGGATCTGAACGCGCTGCATGTGCAGTTCGTTCGTGTCGCCCACGAGGTCGCCCTTACGGAGGGTAACTCCGTTGGTGAACGTAACGTAGGCAGTGGGCTGAGTATTTGAGCCGGGGAAAATCTCGGCAATATCATAGCCCTTGTACTGGAGCAGTTCGTTGGACTCGACGTAGAGCGAATCACCGACACCGAGGGTTTTGAAATGACGGCGAGGCTCACCGGCGGCATTCTTGACCTCGATGCAAATACGTGCCATCGGGGGCTTGCTCGGTGAGAGGATAATGTTTTCGAGATACATATATCCGTTGGTGCCTCGCAGGTTTTTCAGTTCAAAACCGATAACCTTGATGCGCTTGACAAGACGCTCGCGGTAAGCGTCGAGAGCGTCGAGTGCATATACAGTGTCGTGTTTCGTGCGGTGAGTTGCAGAATAGTTCAAAACGAAAAGCGGGTTGAACTTTTTGAGTGCCGTCTGCGTAGCGGCACCCTCCATCTTCTGCGGCTCGTCCATGATGATGATTGGGCGGTTGGCGGCAATCACGTCGATAGGACGGCGAGAAGCGAACTCGTCACGCTTCGAGTAAATGATACGGCTTTCTTTTGAGCGTCCCCCCTCTTTTAGGGAAGCGGCAAAAGCCTGGGTATTGATAATCATCACATTCAGTCCCGCATCCTGCGAGAACTGGTCGAGCTGATTGAGGTTCGAGCTGTTGTAGACAAACCAACGGGCTTTCTTTCCGTAATGCTCCATGAAGTGTTCTTCGAGCATACGGAAAGACTTAGCCACGCCTTCGCGGATAGCGATGCTTGGCACAACGATGATGAACTTCGACCAGCCATAGAGCTTGTTAAGTTCAAACATCGTCTTGATGTAGACGTAGGTCTTACCCGTGCCGGTTTCCATCTCCACATCGAGGTTGACGGCACCGAGTCCGTCAATCTTGGTCAAAGATTTGGAAAGAGGTACTCCTGCCGAAGTCTGCACCGAGTGAAGATTGTCGAGCAGTTGCTTGGCGGAAAGTTCCACGTCAGCATTACGGTAGCCGTCATCGTCACCGTCGAAGCGAAAAGTACCTTTTTGCTGACGGCCCAGGTCGCGGCGGTAGTGAGTGCCGTCGCGATTTGGTTGCCCGGTGAAGATGGCGGTAGTATTGTTGACCGCATCCGTCTGATAGCCCTGAATCTTAAACTTGAATTTCATAGGGCTTACAGGATTTTACGGATGGTATCGGGTGAATAGTGACGGAAGATTTGCTCGAAGTTGTCAAGGACATTGTCATTGGCGGCGGAAGCGTCACGCATTACGAAGTATTGCGGCTTCATCTTCGCAATCTCCGTCACGGTAGACTCGTTCACGTCGGTATCGAAAGTAGCGACAAGGTAAGTGCCATCGACAAAGAACACCTTTTTGCCGTTAACTTCCTTCTCTTCGATTTTTGCTGACAGCTCTATATTGAGTTCCGGCATCACTTGGAAAAGCAAGTCGAGCGGGGTGCGGTCCGACTTCACGTTGTCAACGGTCGTGAATATATTCTGAGCGTCAAAGTTCTCAGGCGTATAGAACACGTCCTCCATGTTAGACGAGTCGAGTTTGAGGACCCGGAAGCCGATGTCGAGGTTTTGGCCGTTCAGACCCGCTTCCTCTTTTATTTTTTTACCTGCTCGGCGAATACGTTCCTCTCCGATTTGACAGATGGTTTCGTAGCCAGCCTTGCGTGCTTCGCTCTTTTCGTCAGTTACTTCGGGAAGTTGCACCATTATAAACTTACGATGCCCTCCATCCTCTGCATTGAGTTTCATTACGGCGTGTGCTGTGGTCGCACTGCCACTGAAGAAGTCAAGAACAATGTCCGTAGAGGAAAACTCGGACAATTTGATTAACTCGGCAATTAAAGTACGATTTTTCGGATTATCGAAAGGCAAATCAATTTCTTTAATGATTTGCGAAACCTCAATATCCGTCCAGTTACTTGTTCGTAAGGTGGTGTCAGTTGGTGGAACCCAATGGTAGACACCTCCGTTCTTACCTTTGCCATTAAGGTCACGTTTAATAAAATCGGTTATACCTGTTTTCTCAGAGTATTCCTCTAATGTCATTTTCGATGCAAATTCTCTTTGGTATTTTTTGAAATTTGCAACTGCAATATCCGCTTTTTCTTTCGAGCTACGCCATTGACCTGTCTCAGGTGTAAACCCTAATACATCATAGCGCATTGTAGGTCTATCCGCATTACTCCAAAAACCTTGCCATTGCCCTTCAGTTTTAGCCACGGCCTTTTTCTGTCTAAGTGCCCGCATAACAAAATCTTTTGATTTTGCATAAACTAAGACGTATTCAAATCCTACGTTAAGAGTTTGGAGTCCATTATCAGCAAACTGGGAATTAAGGCTTTTAACTCTGCGACGAGTTAAGATAGTATTGCGAAAATTTGAAGCACCAAAAATTTCGTTACAAACACGACGCATATTCTCCAGCTCGTTATCGTCTATGGATATAAAAATTACACCATCATCAGATAATAGGTCACGAGCGACTTTCAGACGAGGATATATCATATTGAGCCAGTCAGTATGAAATCTACCGTTGCTTTCAGTGTTGCGTTGCATAGGGTCTACAACCTGATTGCCGTCTTCATCGAAAAGTCCGCTTGTCTGTTCAAATTCCTCTTTACCCTGTGCGAAGTCATCGTTATACACGAAGTCGTTGCCGGTATTATAAGGGGGGTCAATATAAATCATCTTGATGGCACCAAGATAGTTCTCACGTAGAACTTTCAGCACATCAAGATTATCGCCCTCGATATAGAGATTTTCGGTGTTCCAAAAATCAACGGAAGCATCGAGGTCTGGACGCAGAGTTTTGTCGGTTTCTTCATTGGCGAGACGGGATGCAGCACGTTTATCAGGCCATGTGAACTGATAACGTTCTTCTGCCTCGTCGAGCAAGTCCTTCGACAACTCATCGCGGAGTTTGTCGAAGTCGATGGCAAGTTCGGCGGTGCCGTCCTTGCTTATCCGCTCAGTAACGCATTGAGGGAACAAAGCGGCTATCTTAGCCACATTGCCATCCGAAGCGTCAAGAGTTTTCATTTTCAATTTTTCCATGTATTATGTTGTTTAATTTTAGACATAAGATGTGAAGAAGTAAGTGGATATTTTTGCTTAAGATACTCCGGGAAAGGCTGCATGAAACCGAACAGCCGATCTAAAACAGATGAACTCTTGGAGTGCTTTTTTATTTTTGAAAAATAGTCTCTTACAATTTTTTCAAAAGATTTATTTGAAAATAAATCTGCATATAATATTAAAGTATCTATGTCAATTATTAGCAATTCTGAAATAGCTTTTGACACAATACCTTGTTGTTGTAATTCATCAGAAAAATATCTATTAAGAATATATGTTATGCCATAATTGAGATAGTTTTGGTTTCCTAAAACTAAAACTGGATAAATACGCTTAGGATGTGCTTTCTTATCCCAAATAAAATCCTCATCAATTAATGCTTTAACATTCGTGGCTAATTGCTTTATTGCGCCAGCTCGGCCATTGTTTTTTTCAACGAATTGTGAATAAAGATAATTAGACACGACTTCATATGATAGTGATGTCTTCTCTTTGGCTCTAAAACTATAATCCTTTAGTTCAAAAAGGAAACACGATGACCAGTTTCGTACATAAAAATCTGGTGCTGACTTTTTTTGAATTTTATCACATTCTTCACCTGAAAGAGAGAAAGGACTATCAGGATATACACTTTTTTTGAGTAAAGGGAATAATAATATTTTTTCCGAAAAATCTGTTGATATAATTTTTCGAACTTTGTCGCCATTCCCAAAAGCTTCTGAAAGGTCAAAAATTAGACTTTGGTATAATTTACCAAACAAAAATGGGAGGCATATAACTATATACTCATATTCAGAGACACGGATAAGAGGGTGCGCTCTAAAGTATGAATAATCGACATTATTGCTCTCATCAATCGTGCTATTTATTGAAATGGATAATTCATTGAAAAACTTAGGAGCTGGGTCACTATCAGAAAATACAAATCGACAATAGTGCACTTTACTATTATATGATTCAATAAATATTCCACATATCATTGAGATAAATGTGCGGGTATCGGTGCATCCATATTTATCAAGCACTTTTTCAAGGCAAGGAGCCAATTCGCGATGAGACGCACAAAATTCTAAGAATAAAGTGGATTTGTAAACATATACCAGTGGCGAAGTGAGAATATCAAAGTTGCTATAATCACTATTTTCGACTAAGGTAGCAGCAACTCCATTTGCTATGATATCCTTAGCTGTATCGATGTCGGCATTTTCGTAATTATCAGGTACACTAATATTTGTTACTATGCGTTCATTCGTCAATAAAAGAATGGTGAACAAATTAGCTCCCTTGATCTCTGCTCCGTTCTGAATTTTATCAAAGTTCCACGGGGAATGAGGACCTGAATTACATAACAAAATTTTGAGTAATTCAAGTCCCGTCTGCATACAGACAAGATGATGTTCTGCAATACTTTCATAGATTCTGTTTAGTTCTCTATCAAGGAGATGTATAATTTTTTTCCCTTTATCGTGTGGGAACAGACGAGAACAAATTTCATGATAACCTGATGATAGTTTCCTATCATAAATAATTTCTAAAGCTAAATAAACAAGTTCAAGACGATCAAAGCGACATATAAGATTTTGGATATCAGGCAATGTGTCAAAGCCAAAATCTTTGAAATGAATTAGTATATTAGGTTGAATGAGACCTCTGTTTATCATATCAATTCTTTTAGCTTTTGAATTTCAAGAAAAAGTTCTCTTTTCCGGCGTGGCTGCTTGGTGGCGTTCATCTGACGCTCCAATGCAGCAATTTGGCGGAGACGTTTGTCGTGTTCTTCATCGACCTTAATTTGCTCGGTGAGCGACTTGTCTTGCTCGACCGAGAATTGACCGATAGAAGAAACGATAGACTGCCATACGGCATCAAGATTGAGGCCGGAAAGCCCAACTGTGGCAGAGTCCAAAGACTGCCACGTAGAGATAAATAACTTTGAGTGGTACACGGCAAGCATAGCCTCATCCTCGAAATGTAGGAGATATATTACGCGCTGCGGAATACTTTTAGCAAGAAGAACGATATTCTTAGGGTCAAAATCGCGAGTTTTGAGCGTGACTTCAATAACAAATATCTCCTTGACCTCTGCTCCTTCGGCGATAACCGGAAGTGTACGAGGAGCAATCCAGTTAACGAAGTCAATGCGAGAAACGTCGCCATCGAAACTTTCACGTTGCGATGGTTTCCAGTCGAACCGCTTAAATAACTGCGACTTAGGAAGCGGTCGCTTGACTTCTGTGGATTGTGGCAGACCTAACATATTATCGGACAATCAGAAAACATATTAACTCGAAATCGTCGAGGCCACGAACATCGTTGCCGAAAAGCGAGCCGCTATCGCCGTCGAGGAACGAAAAGAGGTCGGTGGATTCCTTGACCTTGATTAGTGACGAGATGGCATCGCCCAGTAGACGGGAGTAAGTACCCATACGCTGACCGTCGCGAGTCTCGGCATTGAACTTGCGGCAAAGGTCGAGGATAGGCTCGGACTTGCCTCGGCAAAGATGACGCATCCGGTCAAGGAGGTCTTTCGGGTCGAGGTGATCAACAATCACCTCCGAGTCCTTCGAGATATAGACCATATAGAACGGGTGAAGCCTGTTCTTGCGGTCGATGTTGATTTCGTTGTTGCGATTTTTGAGAACGAAAATCACACCGGAAGGCGCGTCTTGTGCCGACGGCACAATGGCATGGAGTCCGTGGGGAGTATGTTCTATGTCGTGGTTTTCACGCATATAGTCGAGCAAGTCAAGGCGGAATTCATTCAAGCCCAGGTCCATTATAGAGACGCCAGAATTCATTTCCTCAATATCGACGACTTCTTCTTTGAGTCGTTCCAACTGATCACGGCGATATTTGAGGTCACCCTGTTCTTCGGCCGAAAGCGGGTTGTCATCGCCGGTGGCGGTGAGAACCGATACTTTCATGCGAGCCTCGACACGACCTTTGAGATTGATGTAATCGTCAAGATCCATGTCGGGCCAATAATTGACCAACTGGATAACCGCGTTGCGCGAGCCGATACGGTCGATACGACCGAAACGTTGGATGATGCGCACGGGGTTCCAGTGAATGTCGTAGTTGATGAGGAAATCGCAGTCCTGGAGGTTCTGACCTTCCGAGATACAATCGGTGGCGATAAGCACATCTATTTCCTCATCAAGGTTTGGATAAAGCGCAGACTTTTCTTTGGAGACGGGCGAGAAAAGTGTCAGGACTTTATTAAAGTCCATTTTCTCGCGGAGTTTGAGTGTAGAACGAGCTTCAACGTCTCCCGACACCAGGGCTGTGTTCAGCCCGGTACGCTCCTTTATGAGCGGTGCGATGTTCTCGTAGAGATACTGAGCAGTATCGGAGAAGGCGGTGAAGACTATAATCTTTTTGTTGTCGCCATTTATTGGATTGGCAAACTTATTGCGAATGTCCTCAATGAGCATCTGCAGTTTGCTGTCATGTTCAGGGGTGATGTCGGCAAGCATGAACAGCAACGTGTTCAGATTGTCGAGGTCTTTGGCAAGATAGCTGCGCCACTGAACATAATCCATATCCTCAAGCGCGATCTTCGTCTTCCTGTTACCGATGAAAACTGTGTCCTCCCTTTCGTCAAAGTCAAGGCCGTAAGAGAAATCATAGTCGCAGACCATTGAAGATTCATGTTTGGAAGCAAGGTCGTCAATGGCATTTATGGTAGCTTCGATATATTTCCTGATTCGTTCAAGTGTAAGCCTGAAGGAGTTGACAGAACTTTCAAGGCGTTTGAGCAGGTTGATGCTCATAAGTTGCCTGATGCCACGTTCACGACCACTGCGAGATAGATTTCCGAAGCGTCCGTCTTCGCGCACCTCCATGTACTTCTCCAGCTTGCTCGGCAAGATGAAGTCGGAGGGCGTGTAGATAGCGAGATTAAGCTCGCTGACACTGACGAAAATATCATTGAAGCTGACCGCAGTAGGCAGGTCAGTAAGTTTCGGGGCACGGGAGATTGGTTTCAATCTCTCCGGGAACTTACCAATATCGGTAGTATCGTAATATTGCTCGATGTGCTTGCGCGAGCGAGCAATGGTAACGCTGTCGAGAACTTCAAAGAAATCGAAGCTCAACATTTCAAGCAATGTCTTTGTAGTGCGCTCCTCGGCAGGGAGTTTGGACCAACGATTGAAAGCGGTCTGCGCCTGACGGAAAATATCGTCGAGCGAACTTGACGTTTTGAGCTGCGCGTCCATAATCGAGCTGTCGCCCTCGTAAGCGAGGGCAAGCTGATTGCGCAGGTCATTGAAGCGATTGTTGACAGGGGTGGCTGACAACATGAGCACCTTAGTCTTGACACCGGCCCGGATAACCTTGTTCATCAACTGGAGATAGCGGTTCTCGCGCGGATTCTCGTCGTTCTCGTCGGTGGTGACTTTGCCGCCGTTGCGGAAGTTATGGCTCTCGTCTATGACCACGAGGTCATAATTGCCCCAGTTTATATGTTCGAGGTCGAGGCCGTTGCTTTGACCGGACTGACGCGAAAGGTCGGTATGATAGAGAATATCATATCGCAGACGGTCGGCGACAAGTGGGTTATTGACGTAGTTGCTACGGTAAGTAACCCAGTTGTCATGCAGCTTCTTCGGGCACAGGACGAGAACGGACTTGTTTCGGTTCTCGTAATACTTGATGACCGAAAGAGCGGTGAATGTCTTGCCGAGGCCCACGGAGTCAGCGAGAATGCAACCGTTGTATTTTTCCAACTTGTTGATGATGGCGAGAGCAGCGTCGCGTTGGAAGTTGTAGAGCTTGTTCCAGATAACGCTCGACTTGAAGCCGGTAGCTTCGTTCGGAAGCACATCTTCCGAAATGTCTTCGAGAAACTCATTGAAGATATTGTATAACGTAACAAAGTAGATAAACTCCGGGGAGTTTTCTTTGTAAGCGTTAGTGATGTTGTCAAGCACTTCTTCTGTAACGACCTGCAGTTTTGCACTGTCGTACCATACCTGATCAAACAGATTAAGATAGAATTGCGACAACGGCGCATCTGTACGTTGAACAAACTGATATGCATTGTTCCCTCGTTCGCAGCCAAGGTCAACTGTCGTGAAGCCGGTTATCGGCATATAGTTGGTTTCATCTACGTTGATGAAACCCATCATATTCTCGTTGGTGCGGTTGGATTTGAAGCAGACTTTTCTACGAATCCAGTCAGCGCACTCTTTAGCGACCGCCTTGAGCGACAATTCGTTGCGTAGTTTTATCTCAAATTCCGAACCGAAGAGGTCTCGCTCTCTATTGAGTCTCGGAATATAGAACTCCCTCCGCTGTTTGTCGGTTTTTTCAGTAATAAAAGATGGCGATGTAAATATAAAGCGCAACTCATCAATATCTTTCAGCTGCTCCCTGAGTTCCTGAAAGGCATATATTGAGAAACTTGCGGCGGCAATAGACACACGACTACCGGATTTGATAGTAGCTACCAAATCATCACGCAGTGTCTGATTGACGTTATCAATGAGTTGAGGTTGCAATATGGGTCAATCGCTCTCGCAGCCATTGACTCCAAATGGCGAATTAGATTGGTTTATATAAACGAAAAGCGGGAGCCTACCAAGCTCATTCCGCCTTCAGGGTCGTAGGAAATACCATTACCGTGGAACGAGCAATGGCAGACACCCCGCGAAGCATGAATATGTAATCATTCCAACCCATTCCACAAACAGGGAATAAGTCGGAACCACATAAACGCTCCCAAGGGCATCTACAATTGCTTCATTCTTGACGGTAAATTCAAAATTTCCTACGTTTTGAAGGCCAAGAAATAAAGCGTTGTAAACGCCTTTCGTATGTAAAACGAACCGCCCAATACCCGGTGTTAATCCTCCTCTGAGGTACCGCGCATCGCGAGGTTCAAGGCAAAATTAATGAAAAAATCCGCCATGTGCAAAAAAATCACACGATCTTTTGCACGATCTTTTGCCACAATCTTTTGCATATAGAAAATAACCGATGTGGAATGAATAGTGACGAGTGTGGCAAGAAGGACTTACCCATAATATATCCATGTTAGGTTTTTCAACATCTCATGCAAAATCCAACATGAGGGAGAACAACAAGGGTGCGCCGGCAGATTGCGGGCGCACCCTTATGATATAGCATCGGCTTGGCTGATGTGAATTCTGTATTAGATACTTTGGTCCTTCTTAGGGTTACTCGGCTTTGTCCTCGGCGGGTGTCTCGGCGTCGGAAGTGTCGGCGGTGTCCTCGACGAACTTGGTGAAGCCGTCGGCCAGGAGGATGTTGTACCATTTGTAGAGCTTCTTGATGTCGCGGTCGCGGACGCGGAGGCGGTCGTAGTCCGTTACGACTTCTCCGAATGACTGGTGAAGCTGCTCGGAGTTCATCGAGTCGCCGTCAATAGGCTGGCCGCCGGTCTTGTCGTAAAGCATCTGCATGATCTCGGCAAGCGGGGTGTCTCCGCTTTCGGTGTACATCGAGATGTCGCCCAACGATACCACCTGGTCGCGCGAATGAACCGGGAAACGACGCTTGGTCTCTACATCCTCAACTATCAGGGTGCCACGTCCCTGGCTCAATATCTTCTGCAGTCCGGGCTTGCCCGTGATCGAAATGATTTTCTTTAACATTGCTGTATCTGTTATTTATTGATTTCTATAATAGTTGCCCTCACGAAAACCGATGGCATTGATTTCTAATTTATGTCGGGTATGGCGTCAAGCAGGGGAGTGGTGCCGTCGTTGACTATCTGAAGCGTATGGCGGGATTGGCATATATTCTGTTCCTCGCGCTGAGCCTCGATCCGAGCCAGAGCCTGCTCCCGGGTCAGTCCGGAACGCTTCATGACGCGCTCCACGCGAATGTCGGGCGGTGCGGTCACTTCCCAAACTTCCTGACACATATCGGCGAGTCCGGAACTGAAAAGTATGGCCGATTCCACAAACACCGTGTCATGACGGTAATCGGTATGGGTGTCAATCCACATCTTCAGGTCATCGCGCACCAGTCCGTGCACAAGGCTGTCGAGCCATTCTTTCTCAATGCGGTCGGCAAACACGTATTCCGCCACCTTGCGACGGTCCAGCTCTCCCTCGGCGCTGTATATCTCCTCGCCCCACCGGTCGCGGAGCGAACGCCTGACGTAATCGGATCCGTCCATCAGACGCTTGGCCTCGAGGTCGCAGTCGTACACATCGTAGCCGCGCAGCCTCAGTATGCGCGCTACCGTGCTTTTACCTGTCCCGATGCCGCCTGTCAGTCCTATAAGCCTCATCGTTTCACAAGGGTGTATTCCACGCTGTCGGCCTTGATCTCGGGATTGACCACATAGTCGGGCACGTTGCCGAGTCTGACCGGTATCTGGTTGGTGCGCGTCAGTCCGGTATCGGCGTAATCCACCGTTACGGAAATCGGGACTTCGGTATCGTTGAATTTGCTCATAGGCACATAGTACGACACAGGCACACGGTTGGGGAACAGCATCAGGCTCTCGCCCTGCGGCACACCGCGCGACTCGATTGTGACGTATCCTTCCTTGTGCACCAGCGGCTCCACATTAATCTGCACGTCTATTTCCGGCGGCACGATGCGTATGCCCGGGATGGGGCGTATGCGCACCTCGAACATCTCGGTCTGCGACAGGTCCCGCTCCTTGAGGACTTCGGTCACCACCTGAGAGATGGTGTCCGTTTCGTCTCCATAGGAATATATGCGCACTCCGCGTTGCATGGGCACCGGCTGTCCTGCTATGATATTGCCAGACGATGCCGTCACATCAGCCATGATACGTACCGGTACGCGTTTGCCCGGCGAATCTGTGTAGTAGCATCGAAGCGAGTCGAGCGACGTGGCTATTATCTGTATGCCGTTGCCGAAAGTGGCTTTCAGCACGGTGTTCAGGTCGGTCTTGGACATCCGGAAGATTCCCCGGTCGGAATAGTCGCGGAAATTGATGTTGATCTGCGGATGTTTCAGCACGCCGCTACACAGTATGTTGGTACCCTTGTCGCGCAGGGTGACATGCATGGTCTGCGGCGGCTGGTTGATGAACGTGACGGAATCCGGCACATTCTCCAATTGCACGCGCACAGTGAAAGTCTCGGTCACCGAATCGTTCAGCGCCAGGATGCACCAGAACAACGCGCTGACAGCCACGAACACCAGAAACAGCAGTACATTGCGGAACTGGCCGGAGGTACGTACCTTCAGCCAGGTGTCACGCAAGTCTCGTTTCCTGAGCGGCATCGCAGAGGCGGATTATTTTTCTTCTTCCTTGTCCTCTTTCTCTTCCTTTACTTCCTTGGCTTTCTTCTCCTTTTTGGCGGGAGCTGCTTCCTCGACGGCAGGGAAGACGCTGGTCTTGTCCACCTTGAGGGTAACGCCCGGAGCCACCTCCATCGTGACGGTGGCGTCCTTCACGTCGCGCAGCCTGCCGTGGATGCCGCCGGCGGTCACAACGCGGTCGCCCGTCTTCATGGCCTCGCGCTGACGCTTGATTTCCTTCTGCTTCTTGTTCTGCGGACGGATCATCAGGAAATAGAAGATGGCGATCATGGCCACGATCATGATTAGTCCTTCCATGCCGCCACCTGCACTCTTGGCGGCCTGCAGTAAAATAGTTGTCAACATAGTATTCTTGCTTTAAATTTTCTAATTAATAACGTGTAAACAGCAGCTTTTGTGCATTACAGCGCCTTGTGCAGTATTCCTTTTTCTTTCAGCATCCTGAGGATGTCGGCCAGCAGGCCGTTGATGAAGGACCCGGATTTGGCCGAACTATAGCACTTGGCGATCTCGATGTATTCGTTGATGCTGACCGAAACGGGAATCTTGGGGAAGTTCAGAATCTCGGCCAGGGCTGTGGTCATTATAACGACGTCCATGAAGGCGAGGCGGTCGGCTTCCCATTCGCTGGTGCGCAGGGCCTGCTGTATCCAGGAGCCGTATTCGGCCTGTCCCTTGATGGCGGCCTTTAGCAGCTTCGGACCGAACTCACGGTCCTCGTCATCCTTGAACTGCGGCATTATGGCGTTGTGGTCGCCCTCTTCCACGCGTCGTAAGGTCTTGAGCACGAATGTGCCGATGATGTTGATGTCGTCGTTCCAGAATACGGAGGTTTCCTCCAGCCATTCCAGAAGGGCGGTGTTGTCGAATATCACCTTGCGGAACAGCTCCTTCCAAAGTTCGGCGTCCTCGGCCATGCCGCACTCCGGACGCTCCATGTATTCCTTATATATATCGGAGCCAAGCACGGAGCGGAGCAGGCTTTCCATCAGCAGCGGATCCTCGCTCATCCAGTTGATGTGGTAGTTGTTCACTTCCTTGACCAGCACGGGATTTTCGCGCAGGGCCTTTACCAGGCGGTTGTCTACGAACCGCATGTTTGGGTTGAGGGCTTCCGACGATGTCACCGCACGGTTTCGGGCCTCGTCCAGCTTGCGTTCCTGGAAGTCGGTCAGGTCTACGGCCAGTGCCAGCAGGCGGATGTAGAGCTGGCGGGTGGCGTCGAAGCTCTTCAGCAGCGTGGCGGTGCAGTCATCCACACTTCCCTGCGACGACATGAAGTCCGACAGTGTGTCGTTCATCATCTGCTGCATGCGCTCCACGCCGCGGAAGGTGTAGGAGGGGAGGCTTTCGGCATATTCAGTTATGGCCGGGGTGAGCATGACCAGTTGGTTGAATGTCTCGCGCCACAGCGTGTCTTCGGCAGCGCCGTCGCCATTTTGCGAATCCTTGATGTAGTTACGGAAAATTCCGGAATCCTTCAAAGTCTGCGCCAGATCGTCGACTGTGTTGACGAACACGGGATTTTCGGAAAGGCGTCTCACTGCGGCAGATACCCGGTCGTCTTCCTTGATCCGCTCCATGAAACGGCTGGTTTCAAGCGGATAGGACTTGCGGAATTCCACGCGTCGGGCCAGCATCACGAACAGTGCCAGCATGTCGACATACAGACCGTAGGCATAGCGCTTTTCCTTCGTGGGCTGGGCAGGGGGTTCCGCAAGTTGGAACTTCTTGCTTACCAGCAGGCACGAATACAGCACCTGCACTACCTTGTTACGTATCAGTACTCGGTTTATCATCGATTATTCAGCTTCTTATTTCAGCTTTCAATATATAAGGAGTCCTCCGACTCCATATTTGACCACAAAGTTACATCAAAAAGCCGAAACTGCCAAATTTGCACACATGTCGGCATTTTGTAACAATATGTTTACATTTTTTAAAAATTATTTCACTAACTTTGCACTTGAAACGAGAAAATCCGCATCGAAATATATACCACCAATAACAACAGATATGAAGAGAATTTTTCTCGCCATGGCCGTGACGGCAGCCGGACTGGGCTTCGCAAACGAAGCCCGGGCCGACATAGAATGTCGCGGTCAGGTAGTCGACGATCAGGGAGAGCCTCTGATCGGCGCATTGGTACAGCTTCCCGGCACCAGCAAGGTAACGTCGACGGACATTGACGGATACTTCCGTCTGTCAGTGCCCGACAACGCCAAGGAGCTGAAAATCACGTATGTGGGCTATAATGGCGCCGACGTGCGCGTAGCCTCGAAAATGGGAGTGATCAAACTGAGCCCCAATGCCAAGATGCTACAGGACGTGATCGTGACGCAGTCCGTGGCCCGCACGCGCCAGACGCCTGTGGCTTTGTCGTCGGTAGACCAGCTGCAGATCGAGACCAAATTAGGAGCCCAGGAGTTTCCCGAGATTCTGAAGACCACTCCCGGCGTATGGGCCACGCCCGACGGCGGCGGCTTCGGTGACGCCAAGATCAACATCCGCGGCTTCAAGTCGGAGAACGTGGCCACGCTGATCAACGGTATTCCAATCAACGACATGGAGTGGGGCGGCGTGTACTGGAGCAACTGGGCCGGACTGGCCGACGTGACCAGCAGCATGCAGAGCCAGCGCGGCCTCGGAGCAGCGTTGCTGTCGGCTCCTTCGGTGGGCGGTACCATCAACATCACCACCCGCAGTCTCGACGCCAAGCGCGAGGGTACCGCATGGTACGGCATGGGCAACGACGGCATGAACCAGTATGGTCTGATGCTGTCCACCGGCCTTATGAAGAACGGATGGGCCATCACCGTGCTGGGTTCGCGCCGCTGGGGCGACGGTTACGTGCAGGGCACCAACTTCAACAGCTACAGCTATTTCGTCAACGTGTCGAAGAAGATAGGTGAGAACCAGCAGCTGTCGCTCACAGCGTTCGGCGCTCCACAGAGCCACTATCAGCGCAGCCGCCAGGACGGCCTCACCATCGAAGGCTGGCAGAACGTGCGCAACTATATGGACGGCGAGAGCCCGTACCGCTACAACCCCACGTTCGGATACGGCCTCAACGGCGAGCGCAAGAGCTCGAGCTATTCATTCTATCACAAGCCCCAGATCTCGCTGACGCACATCTGGCAGATAGACTACAAGAGCTCGTGGACCAATACGCTGTACATGTCCATCGGCACCGGCGGCGGTTACAGCGGTCAGGGCCACGGCACATACAATGGCACCAGCCTCTCCAACTCGTCATGGTACGGTGCATCGCAGGGCAAGCTCAACGACCTGTTCCGCTGCGCCGACGGCACATTCGACTATGCCGCCATCCAGACAATGAACATGGAATCTACCACCGGTTCGAATATGGTGATGTCCAGCAGCAACAACAACCATGAATGGTACGGCTGGGTATCGACCTACAAGAACGAGTTCATTCCCAAAACGCTGACATTCACCGGCGGTCTTGACGTGCGCTATTACATCGGCAAGCACAACAACAAGATCATCGACCTCTACAACGGCGAATACTACATGAACTTCGAGAGCCGCAAGAACGTGAAGCCGGAGAACAACGCCGCCGCCGCCGACCCGAACTGGAAGTTCGAGCACCTGGGCGTGGGAGATGTGGTTTACCGTAACTTCAACGGATACACCGTGCAGGAAGGTGTTTACGCCCAGCTGGAGTATACCGGACTGGACAACAAACTGAACGCCGTCGTGTCCGGATCGCTGAACAACACCTCGATGTGGCGCCGCGACTTCTTCTATTACGACAAGGAGCACGAGCGCTCAAAGACCAAGAACTTCATCGGCGGTACCGTAAAGGCCGGCTTGAATTATAACATCAACCGTTACAACAACGTGTTCATCAACGGCGGTTTCATCTCGCGTGTGCCCTTCTTCAGCAACGGAGTGTTCCTGTCGCAGGCCACCAGCAACGTGATCAACCCCAACCCGAAGAACTCCAAGATATGGAGCATCGAGCTTGGCTACGGCTATCACTCGGAAGTGTTCTCGCTGAACGCCAACCTCTACTATACCGAATGGCTTGACAAGTGCGACCGCACCACCACCCGTACGGGCGAGATCCGTCAGGGACCTCTGGCAGGTCAGATGTACACGCTGAGCATGTCGGGTGTCAACGCACGCCACATGGGCTTCGAGGTCAATGCCAAGTACATCCCCGTCCGCTGGATGGAACTGGAGGGTATGTTCTCGTTGGGCGACTGGATCTGGAACTCGAATCCGACCGGTTACTTCTATTCCGAGCATGGTCAGCCTCTGGCCGACCTGGCCGGTACGGTGGCATCGGGCATCCTAGCTCCCGATCACGCACACGCCACGGTGATGCAGAAAGGACGCAAGATCGGCGGCTCGGCTCAGACCACGGGCTTCCTGGGCGTGACGTTCAAGCCCTTCAAGGAATTCCGCATCGGCGCCGACTGGGTATGGAGCGCACGCAACTATTCCGACTACGAGATCTCAAGCGACTCCTATACGGCCAACTCGGAAATCACGGTGGAGGATCCCTGGAAAATTCCATGGGGCAACGAGCTTGACCTGCACGCCAGCTATCGCTTCAAGATCGCCGGCAAGGTCACGGCCACTCTGATAGGTAACATCAACAACTTATGCGACTACAACTATGTGAAGGACGCATACACGCTGACCAGCCAGAAGGGTGCATGGAACAACGCCTTCCGCGTGTTCTACTCCTTCGGCCGCACATTCAGCGTGAAACTCAAGATAAACTTCTAAAAGAGGAAAGACATGAAAACAATAATGAAATTCATTGCGCCTGCGGCGCTGATGATGCTGGGTCTTGCCTCGTGTGGTGAAGACAGCTGGAACAACCACCTGGACGGTTTCGAGGGTGGCGAGAATATGGATCAGGTTGTGCCCGGTATCAACTATACGCTGACGGCCGCCGACTACAAGCGGTTTGCCGACAACCGCTTCAACAAGGCCTTAGCAGCCAAGGAGGAGGCCGACGGCACGTCGCCTAACGCCGTAAAGGCTCTGGCCGCCGTGGCAAACCAGCAGTATATCACTCCGGCCACTCCCGCCGAACTGTATATGCCCAACCTGCTGAACGACTCGCTGTTCGCATACTATGCCGTCAGCAACGGTTCGTCAATCAACGTGACATACCGCGAGGTGAGCGAAGTGCCCGAGCTGATACAGGGCGTGAACGCTTCCTCAAGCTATAAGGTGACATCCGACGATTATCAGACGATATATGCCGGTGATGAGGATTACATCGACGCCTTCTCGCCGATGCACCCCGTGTCTGCGTGCATGAGTGACGTACTGAAGGAGGCTCTGCCCGATGCTGAGGCCGGAGACTTCGTAGTGGCTCAGTATAGCGAGACCGACACCAACCCGAACTTCAATCTTGACGGACCCGACTACGGCACCGTCAGCGTGTCGAAGTACGGCGCGTACAAGTTCGACGGCTCGGCGTGGGCAGTGCAGGACGTTAGGATGATTCAGGCCGCCGACTTCGCGTCGATGGGTCTGACATACGGCAACTTCTCAGGCACACAGGCTGCCGAATATCTGCCCAAGTTCCTGGCGCTGACTTATCCCTACGCGCAGGAGGACGACGAGATGTATATAGGCTATAAGTACTTTGCCAACAAGGAGACCACCAACGCCTGCGCACTCTGGGCCTTCGACGGCACCAAGTGGTATGACAAGGTTGCCACCAACGGCGTGCAGGAGGTGACCAACCAGTTCGTGAAGCGCGATGGCAAGTGGAAACTCGATCCCTCCATCACCATCACGCTGCCTACCGGAAAGGGCCAGGCATACAGTGCCACCTTCTATCAGGCTTGCGTGGACTGGGTGAAGGACAACGTTCCCGACGGCGACAAGTACATTACCAGCTACGGCAACAATGACTACTACACCGGAGCGTCGGCCTATCAGAATAACATCGACCTGCGTCCCGGCTCGGCACGCCTGCAGTATGCCGCAGCATACGAGGGGATGACCGACGAGGAGGTTGTGGCCACAATGAAGAAGCGTTTCGAGGACCAGGTTGCACCCGCCGTGCTCCACGAGTGGTATCCCGACATGGCGCCGATGGGCGATTTCCATCCCACAGTCACCATCCACTTCTTCATCTACGACGGCGCGACGAAGGCCGAGACCATCGTGTTCGAGTGCGAGAGCAAGGGCGAGTTCAAGTTCGTGAGCTGCACCTGGAACGATACCGAAGAATAAACTGACGGCACAGTGCCAATAATGGCACTGTGGCGCAAGTATAAACCCGATAAAGGGGCCGATAGGAATATCGGCCTCTTTTTTGTTATAACAGTAGGGACGTCAAAGCCGTGGGCTTTGACCACAGTATTAGTGCGATAGTAAAAAACATAAAAGATTATGCCAACCGGAAAAATTGGGGTAACAACTGAAAATATATTCCCCGTCATCAAGAAGTTCCTGTACAGCGACCATGAGATATTCCTGCGCGAGCTGGTGTCAAACGCCATCGACGCCACCCAGAAGCTGAAGACTCTGTCGTCGTTCGGCGAATACAAGGGCGAACTCGGCGAGATGGACGTGCGTGTCAAAATTGACAAAGAGGCAGGAACGCTGACCGTCAGCGACCGCGGTATCGGTATGGACGCCGACGACATCGACCGCTACATCAACCAGATCGCGTTCTCGGGCGCCGAGGAATTCTTAGAGAAATATAAGGACACTGCCAATTCAATCATCGGCCACTTCGGACTCGGATTCTATTCGGCGTTCATGGTGTCGAAGAAGGTCGTGATCCGTTCGCTGAGCTATAAGGAGGGCGCAAAGGCAGTGGAATGGACATGCGACGGCAGCCCCGAATATACGCTGACCGAGACCGACAAGGAGGGCCGCGGTACGGACATCATCCTTTACATCGATGAAGACAGCAAGGAATTCCTGGAGCAGGCGCGCATCGACACGCTGCTGAAGAAGTATTGCCGCTTCCTCCCTGTTCCGGTGATTTCAGGCAAGGTCAAGGAGTGGAAGGACGGTCAGTATGTCGACACCGACAAGGACAACGTGGTGAACGACACCGAGCCGCTGTGGACGCGCAAGCCGTCGGAACTGACCGACGAGGACTATCTGAAGTTCTACCACGAGCTGAAGCCGGGCGAGGAGGATCCGATGTTCTGGATCCATCTGAACGTTGACTATCCCTTCAACCTGACCGGTATCCTCTATTTCCCGAAGATCAAGGCAAACGTGGACGTGAACCACAACCGCATACAGCTGTACTGCAACCAGGTGTATGTAACCGACCAGGTGGAAGGCGTCGTTCCTGAGTTCATGATGCTGATGCAGGGTGTGATCGACTCGCCCGACATCCCGCTGAACGTGAGCCGAAGCTATCTGCAGGCCGACTCGCAGGTCAAGAAGATTTCAGGTTATATATCGAAGAAGGTGGCCGAAAAGCTGGACAAGATGTTCAAGGAAAACCGCGCCGAGTTCGAGAAGAAGTGGGACGACATCGAGGTGTTCATCAAGTACGGTATGCTGACCGACGAGAAGTTCTACGAGGCCGCCAAGAAATTCTTCCTGCTCAAGGACGTGCAGGGCAAATACTACACGCTGGAGGAATACAAGACCTTAGTATCGGCCGAGCAGACCGACAAGGAGGACAGCGTGATATATCTGTACGCCACGGACAAGACCGCGCAGTTCGGTTATATACAGGGAGCCGAGGACAAGGGCTACAACGTGCTGCTGATGAATGGTCAGCTTGACCAGCACGTGATCCAGATGCTGGAGTCGAAGCTGGAGAAGACACGTTTCGTGCGCGTGGATTCCGACACTCCGGAGCGCCTGATACGCAAGAGCGACGACAACGCCACCGACCTTGACTCGCTAGAGATTGAAGTGCTGACCGGCATGTTCCGCAGCCAGCTGCCTACGGTGGAGAACACCAACTTCATCGTGGAATACAACGCGCTGAAGGGCGACGACGCACCCGCGACACTGACGCAGAACGAGATGATGCGCCGTATGAAGGACATGGCGGCCATGCAGCCCGGCATGAATTTCTACGGCCAGATGCCCGATATGTACTCGCTGGTGGTCAACACCGAGCAGCCTGCCGTGCGCAAGGTGGTGAAGGAAGCCGCCGGAGCGTTGACCGGTGAGCTGACGCCGTTGCGTCGCAAGGTTGACGAGCTGAACGAGGAAATCACCTCGCTTCGCACCGAAATCAAGGAGAAGAAGGAAGAAGACAAGGCCGAGGCCGAGCAGAAGATAGCCGCCAACGAGAAGGAGGCCGGCGACCTGCGCAAACAGCAGGAGGACATCATCGCCGCCTACGCCGCCAAGCAGCCCGTAGTGCGTCAGATCATCGACCTGGCTCTGCTGAAGGGCAACATGCTGAAGGGCGAGGAACTCTCCAGGTTCATCGCACGCTCGGTCACACTGCTGTGATAGTGAATAGTGAATAGTTAATAGTCAGTAGATAATAGATGCCCCGCTGCAGTGAGACTGTGGCGGGGCATTGTGCTTTGTTATCGGGATTAGAACAGGCGGGGGAGGAAGTCGATGAGGTAATTGCGCCAGTTGTCCCAGGTGTGGCCGCCGTCCGATTCGTGATAGACGTAGGGATAACGGTGGTCGGCCAGGGTAAGGCGCAGGTCATCGTTCAGCTTCTTGGTGAAGTCGCCGGTGCCGACGGCTATGTAATACAGCTTCGGTGCCGGACTGAACTGCTTCTGCAGCTTGGCGTCGAAGTTCTTGTAAATATCCGCATCCTGGCCGGCGGCCGCCTCCATGGTCTTGCCTATCTTCTTTTTGCGCAAAGCCGGGAATGTGTCGGAAAGGGTGTTCCAGAGGCCTCCGATCTTGTCGACAGTGGGAGTGGATTTGTCGGTGATGGCATTGGTGGTCTGCGCCGAGAACAATCCGACATAGTCGAAAGATTCCGGATTGTTGAGCGAGATGTAAAGCGTGTGCAGTCCTCCGAGCGACAGGCCGGCGATGGCACGGTCGGCCTTTCCGGTGCGCGTGCGGTAATGCGAGTCGACATAATGCACCACATCGTGCATGAACACGCTTTCTATGGCGCCGAACATCGAGGACATATTGTTGGCAAATGGCTTCTGGTCGGGTCGGTCGGGATCGGCGCCGGGTGCTGCGGCAAGTTCGGCGTTGCCGTTGGGCATCACCACGATCATGGGCTTGCACTTGCCTTGCGCCATCATGTTGTCGAGAATCTGCGCGGCGCGTCCGCAGCCCAGCCATGCGTCCTCGTCGCCGCCCGAGCCGTGCAGCAGATATAACACCGGATACCGTTTGTCGGGATTCTTATCATACTCGGCCGGCAGATACACCGACATGCGACGTTTGCTGAAACCTTCCATTTTGCTGGGATACCACACCTTGCTCACCTTGCCGTGCGGCACGTCGGTGTCAAGGAAATAGTCGGCGTTGCCCCCGGGAATGATGAAATAGCTCAGAGTGTCGGCTATGTCACGGACGGTGTTGGGATTCAGAGGGTCTGTATATTTCTTCTCTTCAATTTCGAACTGATACATGTACATGTTCGGTGCGAGCTTGGGCGAACGGAATGTCCACACGCCGTTCTTCTTGTCCATCTCGCCCTTGCTGAAGTCTCCGCCGAACGGAAGCCCTATCTTTTTGATCAGACTATTGTTCTTGACGATATTGCCGACAACATAGACATCGTCGGGCTGATCCGGTTCCTCCGGTTCGTCGTTGCGATTACGGTCTTCTTCCTCGTCCTCGTCACGGTCCGGGCCGTTGACGGCCCTCAGCATCTCGGGCGTGAGACGCAGCGTGAAGGTGACGGTGCTGTCGGAATTCAGTTTTACAGACTTAGGCAGGTCGGCGGCGAGCGTAGGCGACAGCATGGCCATCGCTATACAGACGCATGTATGAATCCGGAAGATTTTCATAATCGTTATTGTTGGTTGTGACAGTGATATTCGGAGTGAAATCGATGGAGCACGTCTCTATCAGAGCGTGTGCGTCCTCGTTGTCGGTTATTACGGTGACGGGCACTTCGGGATGAAGCAGGGCCAGAGTCAGAGCCAGCTCGCCCTGTGCCGTTCCGTTAAGTACGAGAAGTCCATCGGCATTGACATCCTTTAATTCCTCAAGATGCGGAATAATGCACTTCAGGGCTTTCTTGGTGTTTGATTCGATGTCGCGTCCTTTATACAGATAGCGGCCTGATACGGCATATTCAATCATGCCGGGCGACACGGGCCGGTCAGCCAAAGCCTGTTGCAGCGCTTTGTAACGTCGTGGCCGGAACACCTGCATACACAGCGATGCGAGCGTGATCGGATGCAGGCGTACATGGCCGTGGCTCCGCGTGATCCAGTTGAAGAACAGCGGCGGCACAATGTAGGCCATAAGCACCACGGCTATCATGCCTACCACCGTAACCTGACCCAGCGAACGCATGGCCGGATGCTGCGCGAATATCAGCGACCCGATGCCTATGAACATTATCAGCGCCGACACCACGATGCTGTTCTTGTACGATGCCAGCACCTTGCGCCGGTATGCGTATTCGTAAGCCAGGCCTTCGGTGATGAAGATGGTGTAGTCGTCGCCCTGACCGAAGATGAATGTGGCCAGGATTACGTTTACGATGTTGAACCGTATGTCGCAGATGGCCATTATGCCCAGAATCCAGAGCCATGACAGCGCCATCGGCAGGAAGGCGATTGCCGCAAGTTCTATACGGCCGAACGAAAGCCACAGGAACGCGAACACAATGAATCCGCAGGCATAACAGATGTAATTGAAATCATCGGACAGCGTGTTGGCTATCGACGAATTCATGGAAGCCACATCGAAGCATAGCCCGTCGAAATTTTGTTTCACCAGCTCCTTGACAGAAGTCATATTTTCTTTCGGTACGTCCACGATCTGCACGATGGCCTTGCGGCCGGCGGCCTCATCGTGGCTGATATTTCCGGCGAACAGCATCGTGAATGTCTCGTTCAGCTCGTCAAACGATTTTGGCGTATATTGCTGCGAGATTGCCTCATGGAACGGAGCGAAGGCCTCCTCACTGAAACCGAGACGTGCTGCCTCGACCGGGAGCGAATCGCGGAACAGCGCCGAATGCTCGGTCACGAACCTGTTCCACCGTGCTAAGCGAGCCTGCTGCGTGGAGTCGGAGGGGAGGAAGTCTGCTATATCCGAGCGTTTCGATGCCTTGCCGTCGGCGGCGAGACCGTCAAGCACCCGCGCCGCCTGTTCGTTGCCACGCATCGCGTCGTCCCACGACTTACCCTCGCTCACCACATACAGCGGCTCGGTGGTCTTGCCGCCCGGCATCAGCGACGAGAAATATTCCATGTCGGCGCGGTTCTGAGGCGTCATGTAGTTGATGTTGCGCATATCGGTGTCGAAGCCCGTGTCGAGGCTGAACCACGCGAACACCAATGTAAGGCAGCTCAGCGCTATCACCAACGGCTTGCTGCGCTCGGGCTTGATGTCGGCCAAGCGTGACAACACGGAGCGTTTCTCCTCACGTATAACCCGTGGAGAGTTCTTGCGTATCAACTGGGGCAGAAACAGCAGCACGAACAGGATGGTGCCAACCAAAAGCAATGAGCTGAACAGACCCAGGTCGTGCAGGGCCGTGGCGTTGAGCGGCACTAAGCATAGGAACGCGCCCACGGTGGTGACGTTGCCCACCACCAGCGGCGACACAATCTCGCGCAGGGCGAGACGCCGGTTCGGATTTTCCGCCAGATGGTCTATCAGATGCAGCGGATAATTGATGGCTATGCCGAGAATCACGGACGATATGCCTATCACGATGATGGACACCGAATCGTAGAAGATGGCGATGCCCCCCATTGCGAAAAGCCATCCCCAGCCCACCGACACCACGATGAGCAGGATATTCAGCATGTTGCGGAACACATATATCAGCAACGCCAGGATCAGGACACCCGCGATGGTGCCTGCCAGTATGGAATCCTTTTTGATACGGTCGGCGTTGCCGACGGCTATGACGGGTCCGCCGGTGAAATGAACGTCAAATGCCGGATCCTGCTGTTCTACCTTTTGCTTAACGGCGTTGAGCAGGTCTACGATGCGGCCGTTGTTGTCCGATTCCGATGCGCCGAATCTGGAGTCCATCATCACGATGGCCCGATTGCCGTCGGGCGAGAGGATGTAGCCGTCGAAGTTGTCGAACTCTATGTCCGAGCCGCCGGAGTGTATGCGAGCGGCAACGGGCGAGAACAGGCCGAGCGGGTCGCGCGACATGGTCTCGACCGAGAAACCGGCGGCAGGCGACTGCAGTTGCTCCTTGTCGTTAATCAACTGTGCCGCCGTGTACCCCGGTATCGCCAACAGCGAGTCGGCGCGGGCATAGTCGCGTTCGGTCATGAAGTAGGGGATGTCGTCGTACACGGCCGACGCCACGCCCATGATCTGTTCAAGGTCTATCGAGCTGATCACGTCCGGCAGCAGTCCGGCGGTATCCGTCTCCGCTAAAGTCTGCGTGAGCAGGTCGGCCCCTTCGGCCAGGCGCTCGGGCGAGTTCTGCGCCGAATCGCGCATCATAACGAAGGCATAGATGCGGTTGGCCCCAGATATGTCCTGATACACCGCCATGGCCTGCCGGTTATCGTGGTCCAGGGGCAGGAAGTCGGATATGTCCTCCTTGTAATGCAGCGTCATCACCAATGCCACAAGCACCGCGGTCAGCGCCGCGAAGATGCTCCGGCACAGCCACCGCCGGCGGCGGAACAGATCGTATATGTTCAGAATCAACTTGCTCATACGGCTTGAATGGATTCTTGATCAGCTATTGTGTCCGGTTATTTATGGTTTCTGAGGTCGATGAATTTCATCGGCTTGCGCGATGTGCTGGGGAACAGGATCTTGTTTACGTCGTCGGGGTCCAGTATCTCGATGATCGGCGCCACGCGGATGCGCGAGCGGAAACGGTCTTTCAGTTCCTTTATCACATCGAACGCGGGGCGCGAGTTGAGTCCTACCTTCACCACCACCTCGTCGGTGCCGGCGAAGCTGTCGCGCACCAGCACAACGTAGTTGGCCACGTAAGGTGTGTTGTCCAGCACATCGTAGATGGCCGGGGGATAGACGGTGGTGCCTTTCAGCTTTATCATATTGTTCTTGCGGCCCACAATGGGAGTGAGGCGGAAGGAATTGCGGCCGCACTTACACTGTCCGGTGATCTTACGCGATATGTCGCCGGTGCGGAACCGTAGCAGGGGCATTCCCTCCACGCCGAGGGTGGTGACAACCACCTCGCCAGGCTCGCCGTCCGGCACGGGCTTGTCGTCGTCGCCGATTATCTCCACTATGATCAGTTCCGGATGCACATGGCCTCCGCAGCCGTAGGGGCATTCGGAGAACGTCGCGCCCATCTCGGTAGACGAATATGTGGCGAACAGTTCCACGTCCCATTTCTCCTTGATTCGTTTACCAAGGAGATTTAACGAAAAGTCCTGTTCGCGCAGACCCTCGCCGATGCCGATGATGCGGCGTATGCTCGACGCGCGGAAGTCGATGCCGTTCTTTTCGGCGTAATCTATCAGACGGAGTATGAACGACGGCACGCACATGATGGTGTCGGGCTTGATGCGATGTATGGTGTCCCACTGAAGTTCTGGGATGCCGTTGCCCACGCGGATCACCGACGCGCCCAACTCGCGGATGCCCAAGAAGTAAGCCAATCCGGCCATGAAGCGCTTGTCGAGCGTGGTCATAAGCTGGATGATGTCGCCGGGCCGCACACCCGCGCAGCTGAACGACTTCTTCTCGTTGTAGGCCAGCCGCTGCAGGTCGAGTTCAGTGCAGCCGAATGTCACCGGGTCGCCGAGGGTGCCGGATGTCGTGATGTAGTCAATCACCTTGGCCTTTGGTACGCACAGAAAATCATTGTTGTACAGCTGCAGGTCCTTTTTGGCAGTGAAGGGTATGCGCTGCAGGTCGTCGACGGTGCGGATGGATGCCGGGTCGATGCCGTTGTCGCGGAACATGCGCTGATAATAAGGCGAGTTGGCGGCCAGATAGCTCACGGCCTCGCGCAGACGCGCGTCCTGAAAATCGCGTATCTCCTCGGGCGAGGCAAACTCTATGTCGTTCTTTATGTCGTTTGATGTCATTGTAGTCTTAATTCAAGATTCAATATTCCCAATTATCTCATGAACGGAAGGTTACGGAGCCACGCAATGAATCGGCCGCGCCATTTGATGGCTTCTGCCGTTGTCTTGTCGGGATTGGCGCCGAATCCGTGTCCGCCGGTCTTGTACTGTATGTAGACGTGCGGAACATGGTTGGCCGTAAGGGCCGAATCCATCAGTTCGGAATTGTGGTATTTCACGATGGGGTCGTCCACGCAGTTCATCAGGAATGTCGGAGGCATATCGGGGCGAGCGCGGTGCTCCATCGAAAGGGAATCCTTCATTTCGGGGCTTATGGCCTTACCCTCACCCAATAAGCCGCGGCGCGAACGTTTGTGTACCGATTCGTCCACCAGGGAAACCACCGGATATATAGGAGCGATGAAGTCTGGTTTCAGGGATACGGACGGCTTGACGCCTACCTGCGACAGCACGTCTGTGTCGAACATGGTGCCGGCCATCAGTGTGAGGTGTCCGCCCGCCGAGAATCCCATGACGCCGACCTTGTCCGGATCGATGCCATATTTGTCGGCGTTCTCGCGCACCAGCTGGATGCTGCGCTGCACGTCCTGAAGCATATCGGGGAAGCGGTTGCCACGCTTCACCAGGCGGTCGTGGAAAATGAATCCGGGCACTGTTCCCACGCGGTATTCCAATACGAAAGCCGCGATGCCCTGAGTGTTGAGCCATCGCGCCACGCCGTCACCCTCCGTTTCCTTGTCCAGCCAGAAGTAGCTGCCCCCCGGGCATACTATAATAGCTGGCGCGGAGCCGTTTTCGTGGGGAGCTTCGCTCACCGGGTAGGGCGTCAGCCTTACCTTAGACCTGCACCCGGTGCCTTCCCATATATTGAAGGCCTGGCCATGCGCCGACATGGCCGCGCACAGCGTGGTAAAAAACAATATATATCTAATTCCTTTCATGTTCCAGAATCTGGTTGATTATATAATCCTCTCCTAAAATGGCATCCACGGTCTTGATGGCCGTCAGCGGTACGCCACAGATGCCGTGCAGCATCACGTTCTGGCCGGTGAGGTACAGGTTCGAGAGCTTGGTGCGCACCGGTATCTGCGAATAGAGTATGTCCTCCGAATCGTAGGTATAGCCGAACATCGAGCCCTCCTTTACATTGTAATAGTCGCGGATGGTGAGCGGCGAGGCGGCATAAATCTTGTGTATGCACTTGCGGATGTCCGGGTAGATGGTTTCAAGCGCGTCGATCAGTTTTGCGCCGCAGTCCTGTTTCCAGTCCAGGTAATCCTGACCGCGCCGGCCTGAAGCGGTGTCTTCCCACTGACGAACCTCGTCGAATTCCATGGGGCAGTGTATCAGCAATCGAGAAGCGAACGGGCCCTGCTCCGGCTCCGGCGGCGTCATATAGAGGAATCCGTGCGGCCAGCGGTTCTGGTTCTCCTCGTGCGTGGCCTGGTTCCACATCATGCCGTAGTCGCGCAGGTAATATCCGGTGTAGGGTATGTAGGGGAACCTGTCGGGTTTCAGATCGATATACAATGAGAAAGCCGAGAATGAATTGGGTATGCTGTTGAGGCGGTTGGTGAACGCCGTGGTGAATGTCTTGGGCGGCAGAATCTTCAGCAGCGACACGGGATGTATGGAGGATATCACCAACTGCGGCGTGAAGGTGCGTCCGGACTTCGTGGTTACGGCCGTGATGGTTTTGTTTTCGACAGTGATGGCTTGCACGGGGTCGCCGGCTATTACCTGTCCGCCACGGTCGGTGATGCACCGGGCCAGCGCGTCGGCCAGCTGCTGGCTGCCGCCCACGAAGCGAGACGCGCCGGAAATGAACAGCACGTTGATCAGGGCATGGACGTATGCCGGCGAATGCCCGGGAGTGCCGCTATATATCGGATTCAGGTATGCCAAGAGTTCACGAAGCACCTCGTTGCGCACGTGCTTGGCTATAAGACGGTCGGCAGGCATACTGAACCGCCCGTATTCCCCGGTCATGTCGGCAATGCCGGGGCGGAGATTGAACAGCGGTATGCGTTCCGTAATGTCGAACAGCTCATCGATATAGGCTTTGATACCTTCTTCTTCTTCAGGAAACTGCGTGGCAAGTACCTTGACGAAATTCTCCCGCCCCGAGCCTATGACGTACGACTTGCCGTCCTTGCCGTAATAGATGCGGTCGGTGCAGTAGGGGTTGAGGTGCTCTATCTTCAGCCGGTCAAGGATGCCGAGGTAATCGCATATCCTGGACAGGTTGCCCCCGGGCTGGAATCCGCCCATGATGTGCATACCGGTCTCAAACAGTTTGTCGCCGCGCCGGAAGCATTGCAGACCGCCGCCGATGGTGGCGTTTTTCTCTATCACAGTCACCTTATATCCGTTGCGCGCTAATAGCGCTCCGGTGAAAAGTCCGCCGAGTCCGGCTCCGATTATCAGGCAAGTCTTGTCCATAGCGTCTACAAGGGTTGTAACAGACCCTCGTCGGTAAGTGAGAATGAGATGTCGGCCTCCGACTGCGCGTCCTCGGGCCACACCGTGTGAATGAAATGTAAGTTATCGGGGATGTGCGGCGTATTGACCGCCACATCGTATTGTTCCAGGGATTCGATATATGCCGAGACCTGCACGTCGGGATGTACCATAGCAAACAGCAGCGGCACCACGCCGATACCGGCATTGTGTATTGCCACCGAGCGGCATGAAGCGGGCAGATGGTCTATGGCCATGGAATAGTTGTCGGCCTGACGCAGCGCGCGCTTGCATTCCGACACTGTCTTCCATCCGCGCCATGCGTATTTGTAAAGGACGAGAGGAATGAAGTATTCCGTATTCTCCTTGCGCCGGGCGGTTTTATTGTATGCCTCGCAGATAGTGGCCCGTGCGCGGGAAGCCTGCTTCAGTATCGTCAGTGGCGACTCCGGGTCGTATGGAATGCGGTCGAGCACTTCTATCGAGATGTCGCCCTTGCGCAGCATGAAGTCGAGTTTCGGCAGCACGTGTCCGGCGCCGTGAAGCACTAACGGCAGTACGTCCAACTCCAGCTCGCGCGCCAGGTGGAACGCGCCCTGATGGAACCGCGCTATAGTGCAGTCCACCGAACGGGTGCCCTCAGGGAACACCATGATGGAATAACCCCGGTCGCGCAGGTCGCGCAGCTTGGGCAACAGGTTGTCTATGCCGGCCGAAACGGGATAATATTCGGCATAGCGTATCATGTCGCCGAACACCGAATTGTTCCATACCCAGTCGTTGGTCAGGAATACGATCTTGGGATAGAGGGCCATAATCACCGGGAGGTCCAGGTGCGACTGATGGTTGCAGACAATCAGCGCCGGCTTCCTGAAATCCTCCTTGTCGTTTATGTACGTCACGGGCGAGGCCGCGGGCAGATGGTTGCCTATGTATCGCGCCACATCCTGCAGCTTGCGGTGGTAGCGTGTGCGTTTCTTTTCGTTTGGTCTGCCGAACTTGAACAATGCGATGCCTAAGGGAGTGAGCACCCCCAGGCAGCTGACCAGATAGAACGACAGTGCATAGAGCGAGCGGAACAGGCGGCGCAATGTCATGGCCGCTGGCTTACGCTCGCCTTTCTTGCGCGTGAAGAATTTCCACTCACGGCCGAAGGCCCGTTTCTGCCGGAAGTAATACCATGTGCGGACCGGGATGCCGTAGACGATGGCTGCGACGCAGAGTATAGTGTTCAATATGCTGATGCGCGTGAAGTCGAGAGCCGGCTTGAAATGCGACACGCGCTCGGACTGCGGGGGATAATACACATCGATGGGCACCGACACGATCCTTACACCGTTCCATGCCGCGAACACCAACAGTTCCAGCTCGGCCTCGTATCGGTAAGTGAGCATCCGGAGTCCGTGCAGATGCTTAAGCGGATATACGCGATAGCCGGTCTGGGTGTCGGTCAGATTCCTGCCCGTCTGGACACGGAACCAGAAGTTGGAAAACTTGTTGGCGAACGAACTCTTGCCGTTGATGTCCACTCTGGTCAGGTCGCGGGCGCCGACCACGAGCGCGCCGGGATGCTCTATTACGGCCTGCACCATCTTCGGGATGTCGGAGGCGCGGTGCTGCCCGTCGGAATCGATGGTCATGGCATAATCGAATCCTCGTTGCCGCGCATGACTCAGCCCGGTTTTCAGAGCATACCCTTTGCCTCGGTTGCGAGGGTAGGACACAATGTCGGCGCGATCCTTGAATTCGCGCAGCGCTTCTGCGGTGTTGTCTGTGCTGCCGTCGTTCACCACTATTACATCGGGGGCATATTCCAGCACATCGGTCAGTACATGGGCCAGCGTTCCGGCATTGTTGTATGTCGGGATAATCACGCAGATGCCGTGGCTGCGCATGGCCTTGCTGACTGACGATGCTGTCATTGTTCCTGAAGTATTAACGAGAGTTTAGCCATCACGGTGTTGTCGGCGATGGAACGGGCCGCGGCCTGAAGCTTGACTGTGCCTGTATCCGAGCCGTCCGTAATCTTGCCGAATTCATAGTGCACATCGGGTGTGGCCTGCGGTTCCATTACGATCAGGAACTTGGCGTTCACCACTTCGCGGACGGAGTATTTCCGGCCACGCAGCGCGCCGAACAGCTCCACGGCCATCTGTACAATGCATACGCCCGGAGTGATAGGCTTTTCGGGGAAGTGTGCTTTATATATGACGCTGTCGGGCAGCAGACGGATGTCGGCGGTCATGGCCTCCGGGTCCGTGCGCCCGATGCGGTATAAGTTATTGTTGAGGGTCATTGGCAAGGGGAGTGAATGAATAGGAGATATCGTGCGACAGGTTGCGCACGGTCAGCGTGTCGCCTTTCTGAAGGACATCGTGCTTCTTCGGCATCCGGTCCGACAGACCGTACAGCCGGTCGAGGCAGACGCGCAGGTCGGCGCGCAGCACACGACGGATGTACCATTTGTCTAGGAACGATACCACGTGGTTCAGCTTGACCTTGCCCCGGCGTATGTCGTAGGTGAAGTCAATGGCCGAAACACCGAATTCGTTGATGATGCTGCCGGATATGGCATTGTTGTCCAGACGCGTGAGGGCCACGCCGGTCAGACCGGCCTTCTGCATGGCCATTTCGAAGCCATAGCGGAAGACGGTGTCCTGCGGCAGTGCGTCCGGGTTCTGACTGTATGCCGAGAGTCCGCCGGTAAGGAGCAGGCTAAGATATACTAAAAAGCGCGTCATTTACGGGCGAGGGTGTCTTTATGTTCTGAAGCTTTATCTCGGTGCGGTCGCCGTTCTTCTCATACAGCTCTATCTGCTGCACCTGACAGTCCGTGCGGCGGAACTTCAATATGATTTTGGAGAACATCTGCTTGATATTCTTGCGTTTGGGTACGAGGGTCACATCCCATGTCGGTGCCGTCTCGTTGATGGCGATGGTGAAGTCGCCGGTGTCCGACAGGGCACGTCCCGTCACGGTGCTCATCATGATGCGGGCTATCTCCTTGAACAGCTTGTTGTTGCGGGTGTCTATCACGTCGTTGCGCTTGTTGTTGGCCACCGACACCTTCGCGCCGTTGAGGATGAAAGTGTATTTGTAAGGCGACACATATTCCCAGCGCAGTTTGTCGGGCTTGCGGTAATACATCTTGCCTTTCGACACCATTTTCTCGCGGAGCATGGCCAGATGCTTGGTCTGTGTGAAGTCGCAGGTCATGGAGGGCATCTTTGCCGCGGCCGCATTGATCTTGGCTGCGGTTTCCTTATATCGTGCGCCGGTCAGTGTCGCCGGGAATACGGGCAGCGACATCACGACAAGCATTGTGAGCAAAAGCAGTTTCTTCATCATCTTCTAATTCATTTATAAGCCACGAGGGCGCATCCGGCCATGATCAGGAACACACCGATCCAGCGTGTCATCGGCACCGTCTCGTGAAATACCAGTATGGCCATGAACGCGGCTATCACGTAGCTGATGCTCGCCAGCGGATAGGCCATGCTGAGAGGGTAGTGCTTCAGTATGTACATCCACAGGATGGACGCGCCGGCAAACAGGGCGCCGCAGGCGGCGAATGCCCAGTTCGTAAGCAGGCTCAGCCAGAATTCGGACGTCCAGGAGAAGGCCGGCATACGAGCCAGCGCAATCTTCAGGGCGACCTGACCCACGGCCAGCATCAGGCTTTGAAGCACGGAGAGTCCTATCAGCAGCCACATGGCGAGGCGAGAGTTAGTTTAATCAGCGAGACCGAATTCCCGGCCCGTGTCACGACCAGGGCCGATTCCATATAATTGGCTTGAGCCGAGAGCGTTTCTAAGGCCGAGCAGATTCCTTCGGCATCGGCATCGGTACAGTACGAGTCATCACTGTTAAATATCACATTGGAATTCATACTCGTAATAGCAGATTCAAGCTTCTTGGGATCGGGACTGTGTAATATAATGACCTTCTCGACCTCGATTGGTTTATCGCCAAGGGGTTCGGATGCGAGCATAAACGCGGCGGATGCCTCGCGGAAATCGGAAGGAGCTATTTCGGGATGCGCTGCGTGGCGAATCTTTCTGATGGCGTCGGTCAGCTCATCGTGGCAGCCTACCAAGGCGTTGTTTATCTCGCCGGCGCGGATCTGCAGCCAGGCGTCGAGCAGAGCGCTGGTGAACGAGACGCCCCCCTGCGAATAGGTCATGTTGTAGCCGTGGCATTTCAGCAGGATGCCCGTCATGGAGGCGATGGTGTTGTGGGTGGACTGCATGAACAGTGTGGGCTTCAGCAGTTGCTCGCCGTTGCGGCAGATGTCGGTCAGGAATTTCTCGGAATTCTCCATACAGCCCATGGCCGTGCCGGTGATGATGGCGTCGGGACATTCGATGCCGCTGTGACGCAGCGCTTCGAATGACGTGTACACGGCCCGTTTCAGGATGCGGCACATACGGCGCGCCTCGCCGGGCGTCACATATTTCCTGACATCGGCTTCCTCGTCGTGCAGACAGCTGCCGGATATGATGTAGCATTTGTTCATGGCCTCATTCCGCTTTAGAGATTATCAACGCGCTGTCGTTGCCGCCGAATCCGAACGAATTGTTCATGACGTGCGTCAGCTTTATATCGAACATCGTCGTGGTGACGGGCGCATGGTGGGGGTCGGTGGGGTTGACGCATCTCAGTGATGCCGGCACGAACGAGTGGCGCAGCGCCAATATCGAGATTACGGCCTCGATGGCTCCCGATGCACTTGTGGTGTGGGCCGTGAAGCCCTTGGTCGACGAATAGTAAGGCACCTTGCCGGGCCATATACGTTTTATGGCTGCCAGCTCCGAATCGTCGTTGTTTGGAGTGCCGGTACCGTGGGTGTTGATATATGAGATGTCTTCGGGACGTAGACCTGCCGATTTCAAAGCCTTGGACATGGCCAAGAAGGGCCCTTCGCCGTCCTCGGACGTGGCGGTCTGATGGAAGGCGTCACAGGCGTTGCCGTAGCCGGACAGTATAGCCAGAGGTTTTGCTCCGCGTCGGCGTGCCGATTCCTCGCTTTCCAGCACAAGGTATGCCGCTCCTTCGCCGAGGTTGATGCCGCAGTGGGTGCTGTCGAACGGCGTGCAAGGTTGTGACGACAGTATCATCAGCGTGTTGAAGCCGTTGAAATGGAACCTGGACAATGCCTCGGTGCCACCGGCGATGACGCGGTCGGCAAGGCCGGCCTTGATCATGTTGGCGCCCAATATCATGGCGTTGGCAGCCGAGGAACAGGCCGTGGACGTTGTCGTTACCATTCGGAACGGCCCGCACATCGACGCCATCAGGTCGGTGGCGCTGCCGCAGTCGTTGTATTGCAGATTCCGAGCGGACTCGCCCTCGAAGTCGTTCTGCAACGCCTCGGCGAAATGCTTTTCTGTATAATCCATGCCGCCCACGGTGGTGCCGTTGATCAGCACGTCGTCGCGCAGGACGTCGGGCGACAGACCGGCGTCGGCTATGGCCTCGCGGGCCGCAATGGCTCCGATCATGACGGTGCGCATCCGGCTTACAGGTGCTTCGGCCCGGAGCATGGCGGCTAACTCGGCGTCAGATGCCGGTACCTCGCCGGCGGGCAGGTCACGATGAACCGTATCGAGATACTTCACCGTTCCGATGCCCGAACGCGATTCGCGCAAGGCCGTCAGCATGGCGTCGACACCTATGCCAAGCGCCGACACTATCCCCATACCCGTCACATATATCTTCATGCCGTGTGCAGATCCTTATTTCTTGCGGTTCTTGCTGACGTAGTCGGCGATGCTGGCAACGGAGCTGAATATCTTCTTGCCCTCGGCCGGATTGCCTAACTTGATGCCGTATTCGCGTTCCATCAGCACTATCAGCTCAAGGGCGTCGATGGAGTCAAGGCCAAGGCCCTCGCCGAACAGGGGTGCGTCGGCGTCGATGTCAGCCGGGGTCATGTCCTCGAGGTTCAGGGCCTCGATAATCTGTTCTTTCAGTTGGTTTATCAGTTCTTCCATAGTTGAAGTATTTAGTCTTTTATGTATAAATTCAATATTGCCTGATAATTGTCGTCGTTTTCGTAATCCACCCAACCCGACACTATAAGCGGCGTGTCCGATTCGTCGAATGCAGCCTGCACGGTCCGCGTTTCCGCCTCGCTGTCGTATTCCGGCAGGACGTACATTGAGCTTTCTCCCTGCATCTTGTGGCGGATTGCTATTTCGCCGGTGACGATGTTAGCCAAGGTATAGACGAACAGGGCCGGGGAGGGGTAGTAGTTCTCCGGGTCGCGGATGGTGTTCTCGTAATTGCGGTCGGTGGCCAGCGAGCCGGCGCGGCCGAAAAGTATTACTGACCCTTCAGCCTTCTGTTCGGGCGTCAGGCCTTCCAACAGAATTTCGGCGGCTACGAATCCGGTCTTGCACAGACCGTCCATCTTGAAGAATTTGGGATAGCCGTTACATACCTTGCGGTATATTTCCGACAGGGAAAGTCCGCAGAGCGAATCAATCCTGTTGCCGTCTGTATTCAAGCATCCGGGTTGTATCTCGACTTGTTTCAGCAGTCTCATTCGGCACCTCCTTTCCTGTAACATATACCGGCATTGGAGCCTCCGAAGCCCGACAGCAGCTTTATGAAAGCCTTCTTGTCCGTGGCGCGTGGCGCATCCGTCACATTCAGTTGGCGTGACGTGCCCTGCTCGGAAAATCCGCGTGTCGGAATTATGGCGCCGTGGTCCACGGCGTGCATCGACATGATAGTCTCGATCACTCCGGCGGCACCGAGCGTATGGCCGAAGTAGCCTTTCAGACCGTTTACAGGAACCTGCGCGAGTCCGGCACGGTCCACGGCTATGGATTCCATCTCGTCGTTATAGTTTGTGGCGGTGCCGTGCAGGTTGACGAACGCCAGTTCCGTGGCATCCACGTGCTTCAGCAGGTCGCGGAGCACACGATATGACCCTTCGCCGGTGCGCGACGGGCCGGAGATGTGGTTGGCGTCGTTATGATTCGAAGAAGCAACATAGACCCAGTCGGACTCACCGACATGGTCGGTGGTTTCGAGTATTATGGCTCCGAAAGCCTCTCCTAAATTCAATCCCGTGCGGTTGGCATCGAATGGCTTGCAAACATCCGTGCTAAGAGCCTTGAATGACTGGAAGCCGGAGACAATGAACCGCGACAGCAGGTCACCGCCTACCACCACGGCACGTCGATACTGACCGGAACGTATCATGCGTGTCGCCATCAGCTGGGCGCATACGCCCGACACGCAGGCGTTTGATACGGTGACGGGTGTGTTCCGGTTGCCGAAATGTCCGGCAATCTTTCGGGCCGACCAGTCAAGATACGCGCGCGGGTCATCGGGATTGGTTTCTAACAGGTCAACGTTCCCCTTGGTGGAGGAAAGAATGAATATCGTGTCGGAATCCGACAGATCGGCATTGCCGACGGCCTCCTTTATACAGTAAATACACAGAGCCTCGAACAGAGTAAGCCCGTCGCGGCCCGGCATATCTTTAAGTTTTCTGTTCCAATAGTCGCGCGGCAGCAATGAGCCGACGAATGTCTCGGGCAGTCCGAACACGCCGGGACGCGGTTTCAGCTCGCTGCGTCCCTGACACAATGCCTCATAATTGCATTCGGACCCTTCGCCCAGCGGAGTGACCATGTATGTGCCTCTTGCGACTATGTTCATAGCACTTCCCATTTCTTTTGCCAATTACGGTAGAATTCCGGCGATTCCCACACCAGCTCGTAGTTGCGGTCCATGAACACCTGCACCGAACGGCCTGTGGCGCACACGGTACCGGTGTCGCGGTCGCGTATCTCGTAGTCGAACACTATCTTGGCCGACTCGGTGGGGCGGTAGGTGATGATGATTTCAGGATGCGACTCATAGCGCAGCGGCGACTTGAACTTGAAGTCCATCTCCACTAACGGCGCGTAATAACCGTTGCCGAAAATGGTCATGTATTCCAGACCGTACTTCGCGCCGAACGCCTCGCGCGCATCCTCGAAATAGAGCATGTACGATCCATGCCACACTATGTTCATCGAATCCACTTCGCTGAAGCGGATCTCGAACGGATGTACGGCGGTCAGTGTCTTCATGCTTTCCCGGTATTTGCAGCCTGTGACTCGATGTCGCTCAGTGCTATTTTCATGGTGGCTTCCGCTATTGTCTCGTCGCCGCATACGGTCCGGCCTTCCACCATCAGCATCCCCATGATTTCCTCTACGGTATTTATCGAGGTGCGTATGGTCTCGCCCACTCTGGGGAGCCGGTGTATCCTGAAGCCACGCACCGCGCCGATGAAGCCGAGCTGTATGCCCTGTTTCAGCACATACTTGTTGTAATAGCCGATGCGCGCGGCGCAGGTCTGCGCCATGTTCTCGATCAGCCCGGGCGCGGTGAAACGACCCTGCTCGGTGAAGATATTTTGGTCCGAAACTTCCGTTTCGGTCACGGTAAGAGAGGGGTCGTAGTGCAGCAGACGGCCTACCATTACGAATGGCGGCTGCTGCGGCAGAAGCTCGTGAATGTCGATGCTTGCGAAATCAGTCATCGGTCCAGAGATTGAAGTAATTGTACCATTGTTCGGGGTATTGGCGCACGGTCTCCTCCAGCAATCCGGCATATTCGCGCACCAGAGCCTCGGCGCGTTTGCGGGGAGGCATTTCAATCGGTGCCGTCAATTCGCGCACGGTGATGCGGTATTTCTTCTTGCCGGCTTTCATAACGGCCACGAACAGCATGGGCGTCTGTTTGGCGGCCGCCAATAGGAACGGTCCCTGCGGAATCCGGGCATCGGCACCGAACAGGGGCACTTTGTACGCCTTGGCCGAGCCGAATACGCGGTCGGCAGGCATGGAGACTATCTCGCCGTTGTCTATGGCCTCGTTCAGGGCGAAGATGTGACTCATGTCCCGGCGCATCGGCACCATTCGGATGTTGCCTCGCCCGAACAGCTTCGAACGATTGGCCATCACCGTATCCTTCTCGCCGGCGAACACCAGCGCGTTGATGCGTTTCAGCTCAGACACGAGCGAATAACCGGCCAGCTCGTAGTTGCCTATATGCGAGCTTAACTGCACGAATGCGCCGGGCTGACGCTGCAGGCGGTCGAAATGCTCGAAACCGTCAATCTCGATGTCGAACTTGTGTCCGGCATACATATAGAACCGGTCGATCACCACCTCGGAGAAGGCACAGAAATTGCGCCACACCATACAGGCCGATTTGCGGCGGTTCAGTCCCAGGCGCCGGCGTGCGAAACTGTATGCCGTGCGCCGTCCGTTGCCGTTGATCAGCAGTGTGGGCGGCAGTACGAAGATGCGTGTGAAGACATAAAAGAACCGTACATCGATCACCCGCATTATGCGCACGAGCCATCGATGCATCCATCCGTTGCCGTATGTGGTTCCGGACCAGTCGTTATGTGTCAGTTCCGCCAACTATCCCTATCTGCCTACCTTAGTGGCGATGTATTTGTAGAAATCGTCCAGGGTCTTGACGTTGGCCATCTCCTCGGGCTTGATCTTGAAGCCGAAGTTCTTCTCCACAATCACCACAATGTCCACGAAATCGAGCGAGTCGATGCCAAGGTCCTCCTTGAGGCTGGCCTCGGGCTTGATCGCGTCTTCGTCTATCTCCAGGTCGTCGATTAAGAATTTGTTTACTTTCAGTTCGATATCTGTCTGATTCATCTTGCTAATAACGTTTGTCGGGAGTCGTATGGCGTCCCGTATAAATTCAGTTATGAATGCGCACCGACTGTGTGTGCGGATGAGCTATGCGAGTGAGCACACCAGAATGGAGTGCCCCTGGCCGAGGTTGTCGTGTACGGTGTCGACCTTGAGGCCGGCTTCGCGCACGAGTCGGTACAGGTCCTCGGAATGGAACATCTTGCTGTTGCCGTTGGCGAGGGCCGTGAAGTATAGGCTGGTCAGCGTCAGGCAGAGGGCGGCGGGCTCGAAGCGCTGGCGGTCCCACAGCGTCTCCATTATGTACAGGCGCGAGTCCGCGTCCATCACCTTGGCGGCGCGGCGCAGGATGCTGACCACCTGCTCCTCGCTGAAGCAGTCCAGGAACTGGCTCATCCACACGGCGTCGAAACGGCGCCCCGCAGGCATTTCCTGTGATTCGTCCAACAGGTTGACGCCTATGCCGTCTATGCGGTCGGCTCCGGGATGGCCGTCCACGTTGCGGCGCATCATGCCTATCTGCTGCGGCAGGTCGAGGATGGTGACCTGTACTTCCGGGTCGTGCGCCACGCATTGCAGGGCCCAGCGGCCGGTGTTGCCTCCCACATCCAGCAGCGTGCGCGGCCGGTCGGCGAACACGATGTCAAGAGCCTCCGGAAACGAGCTGTCGCTGTAGAAATGGTCGAAACCGAACCAACTATTCTGTACCTCCTTAGGTAACGAAGAAAGACCCTCGTATATTGTGGGCCAGTCGCCTAAGGTCGGGAGGCCGGCGGGCCTGCCCTCCTTCAGGGCTTCGTCCAGATGGAACCATCCGCGATAGTTCACGTCGTGGTTGAAATCGATGTTGGCGCGCGTGGCGGCGTCATTTATCAGGAACCAACCGGTCTTGGAGAGGGTGAAACGGTCGGTTTCGGGGTTTACCAATACGATGCCGATACACAGGGCAGCCTCAAGCAGACACTTGGAGGCATATTCCGAAATATCGGCGCGGGCGGCCACCTCGGGGATGGTCAGTCCGTGGTCGCTGTCGCGGAGCATGTCGAGGATGCCCCACTTCAGCATGATGCGCGCGGTCTGGAACACTACGGGTGCGAATGCTATCATCTCCGCCTCGCGCTGCGCTTCGCGCGCGCTGAGACGTTCCTTGCAATACCGCTGCTTTAAACTGTCAGAAAGATGCATATTATTAATTTATTAGTTATGCCGGCACACTCACGTCTGCCGGCACATTGCCTTATAAGTTTTAGGTCAGAGCGACGAGTGATGAGGTGATTGGGATTGTAGATACTTTGTCACTCATCACTATGACTTAGCACTTTGATTATTTTCCTTTCTTGATTTTCTTAGCCAGGTTCTTGGCCAGGCCTTCGAAAGTCTCCTCGATTGCGATGTCGAAGGTAAAGCCTGAACTCTCGTGCTGGAAGCTCAGCTTGGCCACTTCCTTGCCGGCATTGTCGCTGATGGTTACAGTGCCTTCAAGCTCGATGGCGTGGCCGCCCTTGAACGACATCACGTTTACGTGATAGTCCAGATCCTCAACGTCTACCACCATTTTGTAGGCTGCGTTCTGATCGGTATCGGTAAGGCGGAAGCTCTTGCTGTTCTCGTTGAACTCGCGAACGAATTCGCTGGTCCAGTCGTCCATGTTGTTATCGATGGCGGCGAAACGAGCGTCCTTGCGCACGGGTTTCTTCTTGTCGTAGGTGGTGTTGGTCATGTCGAGCTTAACAAATGCCGCATCCGTCGAGTTCTTGAGCGATGCGATGCTTCCGCTTACTACTTCAAGCTTGTCGCCTGCCATGGCTGCCAGGCCGCCCAGGACCAGTGTCAGCATCACGAGCATTAATTTTTTCATGTCTGAAAAGGCTTTGTTGGTTATTAATAGTGTGCTTTATGTTGTTATAAAGGAACACTCTATCATTGTCTTCTGAGTGCAAAGTTAGCAAAATAATGCAATACTAAAAAATTTTAACACTTTTAGCGTGTGTCAAAACGGCAAAAAATGTCCGAAATTAGTATTATAAAGTGCGCTATTCTGTTCCAAGACGCCCAAAATCGGGGATGAAACGACAACAGTCCTAATAAATGACAGCCTCGTATCAGTTATAGGTCATACGCCCAACATATTAGGTTTTATTATTGTTGAACAGGCGTTATTATAAAGAAAGAGCGCTGACTTCGTCATGGGAAAGACCGAGCAAGTCAGCTATCGCGTCCAACGACAGACCCTTGTTTCGCATGGTGCCAATAATGGATGAATAAGCATCCTTGCGTCCTTCTTTACGACCTTCCTTGCGTCCTTCCTTGCGTCCTTCCCTACGTCCTTCCCTACGTCCTTCATTCCGTCCTTCCTCAAGAGCTTCCTCGCGCACAATTTCTCCCCATTGCCTCACACCTTCGCGGTCGTCCAATATCTTCTGGCGCGACTGACTGTAAGCCACGACTTCTTCGTTGGCCAGATGACTCATGTCGGCTGCCTCGAACAGCTCGTCAAATTCCGGATATCCCTTCGGCTTGCTTTCCATATTCTCTATGTTTTTAAATAAAAACAACCATCTTTCCACATCTGTTTCACACTCCTCGAACGTTTTCCTGTCCATCATCGTCAGGTCAAGAAAATAGTTGTTGAGCCTATATGAAAATCTCTCCCTACAGGTAAAGTCATATAGACCGACCTCTCTGAACGGCACCGGCTTGTGACCGCATAGATGAAAATCCATGATGAACACTCCGTATACATCGCTGAGATTGTATGCCTTGTCACCTCTTTTGACTTGATGCATCAGGGCCGAACAGCAATATGTCAACGCGCGGTCGCTGAACGTCGGCTGGATGCTACGCTGCATCTCCACGATAATATGATGCCCGTGCTGGGTGACGCAATATATGTCGAATACGACTCTTTTGTCTTCGGATGTCTCAGGAATCGTTTCCTTGTCCTGGAAAGAGACATCTACAATCTTATCTTCCGGATTCAGTATGTGATTCAGAAACCGGATCAAGACATTTTTATGTTTCTCGCTTCCGAATGTCCGCTTGAACGCATAGTCGGACATCAGGTTCATATAGCGTGCCATAAGACAATTCTGCTACTATGTTCTATCGCAACAAATTTATATATAATTTATTGCAATTGCAAATTAAGAGCTTGTTTAATAATAAATGTTAATGATAGGGCGGTCATTCGTCAGGCAGATTCCCTCTTGCGTTGAGGGAGTTATGGGG
>CADBNR010000031.1 GCA_902796035.1 uncultured Bacteroidales bacterium
ATTTTTGATTACTTTTCTTTCCTTCAAAGGTCTTTTTGGTGATTATCGCCAAGTCTCGTCGGTCACATAGCCCGCTATGCTCCCTTATCGACTTGCGATAATCCCTCAAAAATCCCCTTTGAATGAAAGAAAGTTAAAAGTAAACACACTCTAAGAGTGCGTCTGAATTTAAACCGTTTAAGCTATGTAATGCAGATTTTGAAAAACTTCAAATTAATATTGAGGTCTTTTTTGGCTAAATCCGCAATCCTCATCAGTCATAATGCCCGCATTGCTGCTTCTTCGGCTTGCGGATTCATCGCAAATCCCTATTCGGCTGAGTGAAAGTTAAATCAAGACTGGCTCTGATAAAAAAGTACAGAAGTATGGTCTCCGACCAAGCTGTCGTGTTTGGATAATAACCCCATGAAGGCTTCCGGCTGCTTCGCGCCGTCAGCCATCGACGGGGTTAATGAGAAACAGCCTCTCCGAGGCATTATCGAAATGGGTTTGAATCAGACTGCGTTGCTGATGTCGGTATGAATCAGAATGCGTTGATTATGACGGGACTGGCGGGGAGTCCGACGTATGGGTAGTCCGGATGTGTGTCCTTGAACAGGCGCGACATGACCTTGAGAGAATCGAGTGTCTCGGCTCCGTCGCTGATGGTATACCATTTGTTTTCAGGACCTTTCAACCAGGTGGCCTGTGGATATCCCGACTGTCGGAGATTCAAGGCGTTAGCCTTTGCATTGGTTGACATTCTGTAGACTCCCACGGCAAGGAGCCAAGGTTTTGGAGCGCGTCTGGAGTCTTCGGTGCGCATTATGGCGCGCAATACATAGATGGAATCGCCGTTGACGACGCGCAGCTGCGGGCCGTCGTCGCTCTGCAGGCCCTGAGCCGGGAGCATCTGCTCGCGCGCTGCGGCCTCGCGTTTGTTTTTAGCTGCGTCGTATGCAGCCTGATAACCCTTCTCCGTGGGCTTGCAGCCCACAAAGAGAAGGGTTATCAGTATCGGGTACAGCAGTCGTTTCATAACTCTGCCTGTATGTTCAGTTTATAATGTCAGTCAGTTTGTGGAATCGTCTGCGTGCGTGTCAGTTGATCTGGATCACGCAGTAGGAGCTCAGCTGCCAGAACTTCTCGGGATTGGTGATCTCGATGGTCTTGGGGCCGTCCTTCTCGCCGACGATGCGGTAGGAACCTGCGGGAACGTTGGTCCAGATCTTCACGTCCTTGGCGCCGGTGGGGATTGACTTCAGAGTGCGGCGGTCGGCGGCGGTGAAGTAGCTTGCGTCAAACTGGCCTTTCAGCACCTTGGTGGAGCCGAGGAACTTCTTCTCCAGCAAACCTTTCTTCTTCAGTTCCTTGTTCGAGCCGATGGCGTAGTAAACCTTGTTTGCCTCATTGGCGGCGGCGGTAGCCTCGGCTGCTGCGGCCTGAGCCTCCTCCTTGGCGGCGCTCTCGGCCTTCAGGTCTTCCTGAGTCCGGGCCACTGTGGTGTTAAGCGTGTCGATAGTTGCCTTGGCACCGGCCAGCTCGCTTTCCAGCTTGGCTATCTTGGCATCCTGCTGCTCGATGTGGGCGCGCAGCTGGGCTATTGTCTTGCTCTGTACGCCGTTGGCTTTGCCGCTGGCGTTGACCTTGGCTTCCATCTCGGCCAGCAGAGCCTTGTTGGCTGCCAGACGGGCCTTGATCTGCGACAGGTTGTTGCGGATCTCCTGACGACGGTCCACGCCTTCGCCGTTGTTCATGTTGTACAGAAGTCCCTCCTGCGTGTTGATGGAGTCGAGACCGGTGTAGATGTCGCCCATCAGAAGCATCAGAGAGTCGTTGAAGTCCGTAGCCTCCTGATATTCGGCTGTCAGTTCCTGGATACGAAGCGAATCTTCGTCAATTTTCTTCTGGTTGCCCGAGCAGCCGGCCAGCAATATGGCTCCGACGCCCGCAAATAACATTAGCTTTTTCATATCGGTATATATTGATGATATTCGTTTATAATGTCTTTTATTCAATTGGATTAAGGTCGTTGTCGTCGCAGGCCTGGTTTTTGCCTTTGAAACCTTCGATTACAATAACAATTTCTCCCTTGGGTTTGTTCTGCTCGTAATGTTGAGTCAGGTTTTGGAGTGTGTCGCGGCGGTTCTCCTCATGTAGTTTTGAAATCTCGCGCGCCACGGCCGCCTGGCGGTCGGGACCGAACGCCTCGGCCAGTTGTCGCAAAGTGCGCGGCAACCGCAACGGCGATTCGTAAATCACTACGGTTCTGGGGTCTGCGGCAAGTTGCTGCAGTCGGGTGGTCCGTCCTTTCTTAAGTGGCAGGAAGCCTTCGAACACAAACCGGTCGCAGGGGAGGCCGCTGGCTACCATGGCCGGTACGAAAGCGGTGGGCCCGGGCAGGCACTCCACGTCGATACCCGCCTCGCGGCAGGCGCGAGCCAGCATGAAGCCGGGGTCGGATATGCCCGGTGTCCCGGCATCGGAGATAAGCGCCATCTCCTTGCCGCTTTCCAGCTCCTGCACTATGCCGTCCACACTCTTGTGTTCGTTGTTGCGGTGATGCGCGCGCAGCGGAGTGTGTATGTCATAATGACGCAACAGCACCGACGAGGTACGGGTGTCCTCGGCCAGCACGACGTCGACTTCCTTAAGCACACGCAGTGCCCGTAGAGTGATGTCCTCGAGATTGCCGATAGGGGTGGGAACTATGTAGAGACGAGGCATGGGATGATTGGGAAAAGTGGGATGAATGGGAGAAATGGGTTATTCGTAGTAGTTCTGGAGGATGTCGAGGAAATCGACTACTTCGGGATCGTCGATGTCGGCGTTGCATTCCTCGATGAGATAGTCGCGGGCGGCCTCGTAGTCGGGGAGCTGCGCTAACTTATCAAGAATGGCATCGAAACGGTTGCGGTCATTGCCTGCCAGCACACGCGTGAAGCGGAAGCGGTCGTTCAGGCAGAGGGCCGGAGCCTTGCGCATAGCCGGCTGGGTGAAGTCGGCGCTGTCGGAGTAGCCGGAATAAACGGAATTATCAGGGCCCTTAAGGTCTTTAGGGTCTTTAAGGTCTTTAGGGTCCTTAGAGTCCTTAGAGTCCTTAGGGTCTTTAGGGTCCTTGAGGTCAGCAGAGATATTGGAGGGGGCGGATATCTCCGGTACTTTGTAATTCAGGGTGGTCCAGAGGCGCGAGATCTCGTCGACGCGCTTGCCGATCAGGGGGTAGAGGTCGGCCTGCTTATCGGGTCGGTGGCTCAGAAGCTCCAGAAGACCTTCCAGTTCGTAAACTTTATTTTTCAGTTCGTCCATAATTTCGGGTAATTGTTTATGTAATCTTTATCGGATTCTCTGTTGTTTATGTAATCTTTATCGGATTCTCTCTATTATAACGCCGGGCATAAGGATATAGTCTGCACGGATGGGCTGATATATTCTGTAATCAGAACAGGCGTTCCAGCATGGTCTGCAGGTCGGTGCGTGCGCGGGCGCGGTTTCTCAGATTGTTCATCATCACCACCACTACGTGAGTGGGGGCGTAATCCTCGTTGATCTTGTATCCGGCGTATGACTGTATCCCGTTCATAGAACCGGTCTTAAGGGCTACATAACCTTCCAGACGGCCTCCGCACATGAAGCGTTTCAGCGTGCCCTCCTGGCCGGCGAGCGGAAAGAAGCTGGCATACCAGGGGTCGTGTGCCATTTCTCCGAGAACCGAGCCTAAGAAGTCTGCGGTAAGACGGTTGGAGCGGGAAAGCCCGGATCCGTCCACTATCCTGACATCCTTGAGCGGAGCGCCTTTGTGTTTCCACAGCTTTATTTCCTCGTCGGCTCCGGAGGCTGTGGATCCGTCGCGCCCCTTGAGGTGGGAGAAGGTGCGGAGCATTGCCTCGGCATACTGATTGTCGGAGCGCATCATGCAGCTACGCATTATGTCCTGCACCTCGGCCGAGCGGTGCGTGCCTATCAGCCTGCGCCTGGTGTCGTTGGGAATGTCGCGTCCCAGCACGGTTATGCCGTTGGCTTTCAGGGCATCGGTGAGTCGGCTTCGGAATCTGGCACCCGGGTCGCGTACGGAGGCGTTGCCCGTGGCGTTGTCTTCGAAGTTGAAGCCATGCGTACCGGTGCCGTATGCATTGGGGAGGTCGCCGGAGGCCCACGTGGGATTGATGGCGGGTCCGGCGAACCGATGCTCGTCCACCACGATGCTGCCGCGCACCGTGTCGATATGTTCCTGGCGCAGAGCCTGTACTATCTCGTCGATGATGTTGTCCGAACCGGGGTCATGCCGTGTGTTGACCGATGGGTCGGCAGACCCTTCTACCAGGATATTGCCGTCAAGTACACCCTTGCGTGTATTGCCTGTGATGTAGACAGGAGTTTCGTAGCGCCATTTGCGGCCGGCACGGTCCAGCAGCGAGGCGGTGGTGACGCACTTCATGACCGAAGCGGGCACCAACGGTTTCGCAGCGTTATGCGTGGCAATCGTCTTGCCGGAGTTCAGGTCGTAAATGTATATCGAGGTGGCCTCCGGGTCAATGCCCGGCGACTGCAGGAATGCAGCAACGGGGTCGGTGTCAACGGCTTGCGCTCCGTCGGTGTTCTGGCCCGGGGCCGTGAACGCCAACAGAACCAGCATCATCAGAAGTGTGTTCAGCTGTTTCATCATTTACAAAATTAGCAACCAGCGTCGGTATTAGCAAAAAAAATCGTAACTTTACGGAAAATTGTGTCCTCTTTTGCGTTAATATAAATAGTTAAAAAAGTTAAGAATCGCGGACTGCACCGGCAGCCTTGATTCAATAAAACACACAATATGGACGAGAACGAAGTAACAGAAGCGGGACAGGACGAGCGTGCGCGATACCCGCGTCGGCCCTTTACGTTAGATCGTACGGTACGCATTTTCTTTACGATAGCGGTAGTGCTGGCCGTGCTGTGGCTTGTAGGCTATCTGAAGGGAGTGCTGCTTCCGTTCGTGGTGGCCTGCCTGATATGCTATATTCTTGAACCCGTAGTGAAATGGAACATGCGGTGGACCCATTGCCGTAAACGTTTCCTGCCGGTGATACTCACCTTGCTGGAAGCTACGGTATTGATAGGCGGCCTTATAATGGTTACGGTGCCGTACCTGGTGTCGGAGTACCAGGATATGGCGTTGACCATCAGGAAATTCGCCGCCACGCAGATCAGCATACCCTATCTGTCGGAATCGTGGCACAGGATAATACGTGAGAACATAGACTTCGACGAGCTGTCGCGCCTGCTGTCGCGCGACGAATGGAAGCAGCTGGCCCGGACGGCCATATCGTCGTCATGGTCGTTCCTCACATCGTCGGTGGCATTCATAGCCGGCGTGGTCTCATGGCTGATAGTGGTGCTGTACGTGATATTCATAATGCTGGACTATGAGCGCCTGATGCTGAGCTTCAAGCAATTGGTACCGTATTCTCACCGTCAGCGCACGTTTCGCATCGCCCGTGATATCAAGAACACGATGCAGCGCTATTTCCGGGGTCAGTTCCTGATCGCCATGCTTGTAGGCCTGATGTTCGCGGCCGGTTTCCTGCTGATAGACCTGCCGATGGGCGTGGCGCTCGGCCTCTTTATCGGAGTGCTGAACCTGGTGCCTTATCTGCAGCTTATTTCACTGCCGATCACCGCCGTGCTGTGCATGATATGGACCATGACCACCGGCGGCTCCTTCTGGCTGATATTCTGGGAGGCGATGGCCGTGTACGTGGTGGTGCAGTGCATCCAGGACCTGCTGCTGACCCCGAAAATCATGGGCAAGGCCATGGGACTGAATCCGGCCGTGATATTGCTCAGCCTCTCCATCTGGGGGTCGTTGCTGGGCTTCATGGGATTCATCATCGCCCTGCCGCTTACCACGCTGATTCTTTCATACTATAACCTGTACATAATTCAGAGAGGGGATGATATACCTGCCGATAGCAGACGGATACAATGACGTGCCGTCCACGACTGTAATCAACGAGATGCAGACCCTGGAACAGACCATCTACCCCGGGGATAAGCCTACGGCCGAAGAATCGCATACCAACGGCCTGATAGCCGACCTGGCGTGGATACTCCTGTTAGGCGCCCTGGTCACACTCCTGTTCAAGAAGCTGAAACAGCCTGTCGTGTTAGGATATATCCTGGCAGGCTTCTTAGCGTCGCCCAAGTTCGAGTATCTTCCCTCGATATCCAATCTCGACAATATCACGTTCTGGGCCGACCTCGGCATCGTGGTGCTGATGTTCAGCATCGGACTGGAATTCTCGTTCCGAAAGCTGATGAAATCCGGCTCGTCCTCGGTGGTGACGGCCCTGATCATCATCACCGGCATGACGTTCGCCGGTTTCGGCGTCGGCTACATACTGCATCTCAACATGATAAACCGCATATTCTTAGGCGGTATGATCTCCATGTCGTCCACCACCATCATCATGAAGGCGCTGGGTGACTTAGGACTGAGGCAGAAGAAGTTCGCGCAATTAGTGCTGGCTGTGCTTATCATCGAGGACCTGTTCGCGGTGCTGATGCTGGTGCTTCTGTCGTCCATGGCCATGGGCGACGTAAAGGGGATGGAGCTGCTGTTCAGCATCGGCAAGCTCGCCTTCTTCCTTATTATATGGTTTGTGGTGGGAATGTATATCTTTCCGACATTCTTCAACAAGGCCCGCTCATATCTCAACGACGAGACGCTGCTGATAGTGGCTATGGCCCTGTGCTTCTCGATGGCCGTGTTCTCGGTGGCATGCGGCTTCAGTCTTGAACTCGGAGCCTTCGTGATGGGCTCGATACTGGCCGGCACCATGGCAGCCGAACGCATGGACAGGGTGATTGCACCGGTCAAAAACCTGTTTGGCTCCGTGTTCTTCATCTCCGTGGGCATGATGGTGGATCCGGGCGTGCTGGTTACGTACTGGTGGCAGATCCTTCTGCTGGCCTGCGTGGTGATAGCGGGCATGATACTGTTCGGCACCCTCGGCATGCTTGCCACGGGCCAGACGCTGAGGGTGGCAATAGAGTCGGGCTTCACCCTGACGCAGGTGGGCGAGTTCTCGTTCATCATCGCCTCGTTAGGTATGAGCCTCGGAGTGCTGAACGAATCGCTGTATCCCATCATAGTCGCCGTGTCGGTGCTGACCATCTTCACCACTCCTTATTTTATAAAGATGGCCGATCCCGCCGCCACATGGGTGGAGAAGCATCTGCCCGGGTCGCTGACATTCCTTATAGACCGATACTCCAGACAGACCTACGACACCAACGAGACACGCCGCCTGTGGCGCGCCGTATTGGGACGGTATGCGTGGCGCATCGTGCTTTATTCAGTCATACTGTTGGCCGAGATCATGGTGTCGCGCATGTTCCTGTTTCCTTTTGCCGAAAGACTGCTGCCGAAGGCCGGACACCTCGTGGCCACGGTACTCACAGTGATAGCCATGCTGCCCTTCTTAGTGGCGTTGTGTTTCAGCTCCACGCATCCGTCGGAAAAGATGAAACTGCACCAGACCGCCGCCTTCTACGACGTGCCTCTGCTGGCCATGAGGATTATCAGGTATCTGGTCACACTGTTCTTCATAGTCTATTTCATCACGGTGACGTATTCGTCGCTGGTGGGATGGCTTGTCGGGGTGGCATGCTTCGCGCTGATACTTGTATTCGCTTCGTCCCGACTACTGAAACGTTACAGCAAGATGGAGTCGAAGTTCATCCAGAACCTGAATATGCGCGAGAACATGCGCATGGGTGTGGGGAACGACCTGGTGGACGATATGCATCAGGCTTTCATAGAGATAGACAACAACTGTCCCTTCGTGGGCGACAAACTGAAGGATTCCGGACTGCGGTCGGACTATGGCGTGTCGGTATCGTCGATAAGCCGGGGCGATGACTATATGCCTCTGCCGTCGCCCGATGCCCGCATATTCCCCGGTGACGTCTTAGGTGTGATAGGCAATGATGAACAGTTGCGAAAGCTCAACGAAGATCTCGACGCAGCCACCAAGGCCGGCATAATGCTGAATATCAAGCAGAATCCCGTAGATCTGTCGTCGATAAGGCTTGAATCCGACAGTCCGATCGTCGGTATGCCGTTGAAAAACACCGACATACTGCACGACTACTATTCGATGATAGTGAAGATAAAGCGCGGCGACGACTTCATCCAGCCGCTGCCCGACGTGACGTTGCAGCCCGGCGACGTGGTATGGGTAGTAGGCGATCCCGAATTTGCCGACCGCATGAAGTCCGGCAAAACTTAATAATAATCCCGATTAATCCCGATAAATCCCGTCAAAATTCAAAACTCAGATAATTATGAAGAAATCAACATTTATCATAGCGGTGGCCGCCCTTACGTTAGTAGGTTGTTCCGGCAACAAGAAGGCCGCACAACCCGGCGCCGACACCGATTCGGCATTCATCCGGGAGGCCGAGGCCGCCATCGACAGCATTCAGACACCGACGCTCACGGCGCAGGGAATAGGCGACGTCCGCATCGGCATGGCCCTCGATTCCGTGCCTCAGGGACAGATCAGTCTGTACGACAACATAGTGACGGATGACAGCGGCGAGTTCAAGGCCCTGAACTTCAGGCTCGGCGACAAGGATATGTTTACCGTCACGGATTATGACGACGGCAAGGTGGATATGATTTCGCTGTACACCTCCGGGGTGGGTGTGGCCGTGCCCAACGACACGCTCAGAATCGGCGACCCATTCACCAAGCTGCTGAAGCAGAGCGGCGTGACCACCGAATTCGTGTCGATGGACGACATGGGCGTATGGTACTGGCGATACAAGGACCTATGGTTCTGGCCCGCGGAGGAGGGGATGAGCCAGGAGCTGAGCAACGCCATGAGCGAGCGCAGGAATCCGCCGTCGGCAGCCATGATTGGCGACCGGGTCAAGATCGGTTATATCGGAACCGGCGTGCCATTTTAAGGGCCGATTCATTGCAAAGTGACGATAATTTCGTAATTTTGCACACACAATTGACGGAACGTAAAATAGTTCAAGATGAAAAAGTCACTGATAGCGGCAGGACTGGCCCTGATTATGCTGGCCGGATGCGGCGGCAAGAAAAAGGGAGAAGGGTCGTTCCCTGAAAACTTCGGCACAATAGGCGATGCCGGGCGTGTGGAATACATGATGCGGAATGTAAGTCCCGACTCATTGGCCGGATTCATTATATATGGATCGCTGGGCAAGGTGGAGGGCGCCAAAATCGACACGCTGGCCATAGCCACCTCGTATGCCTACGACCACCTGAAGGGAGAGGCGCTGGATCAGTTCGGCGCACGGTACGACGCCATAGTCAATACCCTGCAATTAGCGGACAAGATGAAGATATACGCCCAGGCCGGCATCGAGGACCCGCAGGGACTCGGCTACAGGCTGGGGCTGGAGTATCTCTCCACCATCCGCGACAATCATCTTGACGTAAAAGCCATAAAGCAGGAACTGGAGGCGTTCCGTAAGTCATGCGCCAACGATACGGATACCTACCGCCGCTTCATGATAGGTTTCCGGACTGTGTTGAAAGTGGACAGCGGCCGCGATGTGAGCCGCGAAGTTTACGATACATTTACCAAGCTATAAGTTCTGCAAGGATTTATAAGTTTAGTTTACGAAACATTAAAAATGAAATTGTCAGATGCGAGCGCCCTTGTGGAGGGCGCGTTGAAAGAAGTGAAGTTGCCGGGCGGAGACCTGGCGGGACTGTATGAGCCGGTGACCTACGGGCTGAGTTCGGGCGGCAAGCGCCTTCGTCCGGGTCTGCTGCTGATGACGGCCGAGGCTTTCGGTACCGAAAGCGCCGTAGAGAAGGCCATGCCGGCAGCCCTTGGTCTCGAGATGTTCCATAACTTCACGTTGCTGCACGACGACGTGATGGACAACAGCGCAATGCGCCGCAACCGTCCGTCGGTTCAGGCCAAGTGGGACGTGAACACCGCCATACTCAGCGGCGACACGATGCTGACATTGGCCACTCAGAATATGATGCAGGTGCCCGACGCCCTGTTGCGCCCGGTGCTGGACGTGTTCAACGACATGGCCATAAAGGTGTACGAAGGCCAGCGGCTCGACATGGACTTCGAGACCCGTCAGGACGTGACCACCGATAAATATATAGAGATGATCGGCGCCAAGACCGGCGCTCTGCTCGGTGCGGCGTCGAAGATAGGCGCGATGTTGGGCGGCGCATCGGAGAAGGATGCCGCGCAGATGGAAAAGTTCGGCTACCTGTTGGGCCTGGCGTTCCAGATCCAGGACGACTGGCTGGATGTGTACGGCGATTCCAACACCTTCGGCAAGCCGATAGGGGGCGACATCAACAACGGCAAGAAATCGTTCCTGCTGCTCACGGCCCTGGAGAGCGGCACACCCGAGGCTGCCGCCCTTAAGGTGGCCATGGAGATGCCCGCCGGCGACACCAAGGTGAAGACCGTGACCCGCATCTACGAGAAACTGAACCTGAGCGAGACCGTGCGCAAGCAAGTGAACCATTACAGTTCCGAGGCGCTGAGCGCGCTTAAGAAGACCAGCCTGAGCGATGCCGCCAAGGAGCCGTTCAAGGCGTTGATCGACAAACTGACAGGACGCAAGAAGTGACCGACACCCACACTCATCTGTACGACGAGCCTTTCAAGGGAGAGGAAGAAGCTGCGGTGCGACGTGCCATAGCCGCGGGCGTACACACGATGGTGCTGGCTAACGTGGACGCTGCGAGCATGGAGCCGATACGCCGCCTGCACGAAGCCTTTCCCGAGAACACTAAGATGGCAATCGGGGTGCATCCCACAGAATTGGGATCGAACCCTGATGCCATGCTCGACATGATGGAAGAAGAACTCCGCGCGCACCGCGACGATTATGCCGCGGTGGGCGAGGTGGGACTCGACCTGCACTGGCCCGACAGCCCGGCACTCGCCGAGCAGCAACGCACCTTCGAACGGCAGCTGGGCTGGGGCGTGAAGTACGGGCTCCCGGTGATAATCCACAGCCGCGACGCACGCGACCAGACGCTGGAATCCATCGAACGGGTTCGTCAGGCATTGGGCACGCTTCCGGTGATGATATTCCATTCGTTCACCGGCACGCCCGAGGATGTGACCGAGATACGCCGGGTGTGTGACCCGTACTTCGGAGTGAACGGCGTGGTGACTTTCAAGAATGCCCCGAAGCTGCGCGAGGCGTTGCCGCTGATAGGCACGGACCGGCTGGTGCTGGAAACCGACGCGCCGTACCTCGCTCCGGTGCCGCACCGTGGCGAACGGAACGAGTCTGCTTACATACCGCTGATACTCGACGCCTGCGCCAAGGTGCTGGACATCCCGCCCGACAGGCTGGAGGAAGTGACCGACTGCAACGCCGCCTTGATCTTTAATTAACGATACCATGACATGATACATAACACTATCGCCATATTCCTTATAGTACTGCTGGTGATACTGGTGGGCTCCGTGTTGTTCAAAAAACTGAACATCCCCTCCACCGTGGGCCTGATAGTGGCGGGAATCGCGATAGGACCGTTCGGATTCAACCTGCTGGAGCGGGATGCGTCCTTCCGCATCTTCGGCGATGTGGGAATCCTGTATATCATGTTCCAGGCCGCGGTGGAGATAGACATGTTCCACCTGAAGGCCCAGCTTAAAAAAGGAATACTGTTCGGAGTGCTGACCGCACTGCTGCCGATGGCGGCGGGTGTGCTCGGCACTCATTATCTGTTAGGGCAGAGCTGGCTCACGTCGGCCCTGGTGGCCTCGATGTTCACCAGTCATACGCTGATCACCTATCCGACTGTGTCGAAGTTCGGACTGCAGAACACGCGCCCCGTAGTGATAGCCGTATGCGGCACCATCGTGGCCGTGATGGTCGCGCTGTTGGTGTTGGCCGGCGTATCACAAGTCAGTGCTTCCGGACACTATTCGGTGTCGCAGCTGCTGACCATGCTTGCGCTGACAGCTGCCTTCATGCTGGTGGTGGGATACGTGTTTCCGCCCGTGACGCGATATTTCTTCAAGAACACCACCGACCCGGTGGCTCAGTATATATATATCCTCGCCATGGTGGTGATAGCCGCATTGTTGGCCAAGACCGTGGGGCTGGAAGGGATATTGGGAGCCTTTTACGCCGGACTGGTACTGAACAAAATGATACCGGGCCGTTCGCCGCTGATGAAGAACATCCGTTTTGTGGGCGACGCCATTTTCATTCCATACTTCCTGATTGGGGTGGGCATGCTTATCAATGTCCACGTGGTGGTGGAAGGGTGGAGTGTGCTATGGTCAGCCTCCATTATGTCGGGACTGGCTCTCGGCACGAAATGGATAGCCGCGTATGGAGCGCAGAAGATACTCAAGCTGAGCCACGTGGACCGAGAGCTGATATTCGGACTGTCCGGAGGTAAGGCAGCAGCCACCATCGCCGCCGTGATGATAGGTTATGAGGCGCATTTGCTGAACGAGGACATGATGAACGCCTCGGTGGTAATGATACTGATATGCTGCATCATCGCGTCGGTGCGCACCGACCGCTCCGCACTGCAGCTGCGCAAGCAGGAGACGGCGCGTGGCCTGGACCGCGAGGAACTCGGTTCGGTGGAGATGGCCCGTCAGGTAGTGGCCGTGGCCAATCCAATCACGGCCGAGGGCCTGATGCGTATGGCGCTATTCATGCGCAAGCGGCAGAACACAAATCCGGTTACGGCACTGTTCGTGCGGCATAACGATGACGGCGCCGCCACCGTGATGGGACGCGACTCGCTCGAGGCCGCCGACTCCATAGCCGAGGAAATGGACGTGCCGTGCAATGTGGTGGAACGCTTCGACCTCAACGCCGTGTCCGGCATCTGCAACCTGGCGCACGAGCAGAAGGCTACCGAGATAATGATAGGAATGCACCGCAAGAGCTCGGTGGTGGATACGTTCTACGGATCGTTTATCGAGAAACTTGTGACCGACTGCCACCGCATGGTGATGCTGAGCCGCTGCTTCATTCCGGTCGGTACCATTTCGCGCATTCGGGTCATAGTTCCCCCCGGCGCCGAGTATGAGACAGGATTCCACCTGTGGGTGACGCGACTGGCCATGCTGGCGTCCAATATCGAGGCGCGCATCATGTTCCTGTCGCGCGAGGAATGCGGACGTCTGATCCGCACGGCCATAGCTGATGACGGCATAGAGGTCGAAGCACGCTACGGCACGCTGACGGCATGGGATGATTTCATACTCAACAGCGGCGACACCGAGGAGGCCGACCTCATAGTGCTGATCACCGCACGCAAGGGCTCCATATCCCATACCCAGGATCTGGATCAGATCACCAATTATCTCAGCCGCCATTTCCGCAATAACAATCTGCTGATAGTATATCCGAAACAATTCTAAAATTAACTTAAAAAACAGGGGGTGCGCTTGGAGCGACACTCCTTTTTTATTACATTTGCAATACTCAATAGCCATTGCAATACGCAATAACCGGTTGCGAAATACAATAACAGGAAGAACGTGATGAAGAGGATTGGTCTTATTGCAAGTGTGGTGCTGGCGGCGGCAGCGATGCTGACCGGTTGCGCCGATTCACGCCCCGACAATAGCGACGCCATCGAGATTATAGCCGAGAAGGTGACCGACGGCACGCCCGTGAATCAGGAAGAATACGGAATAGCGATAAAATATCTCAAGTCGGCATATCAGGATTTCGATAAGTTGCGCTCGCATCAGAACGAGGGCGCGAAGGAGATGATGAAACTGTCGCAGGAATACGACGAGAAGTATCCGCACCTGGAGGAGATGCGCAAGCTGCTGGACGTGGAGCCGGCCGATCTGGACGACACGAACCGCAAGTTATATAAGGATATGAGGGAAGTGCGCTCCAGAGTGATGGAAAACGGCCTGCGCCAGATGGGACAGTGAATTAAATTTGTGTAATTCAGAATAAAATGCTATCTTTGCGCGCGGAAAACCATACCCGCCTGCGCGGGGTGGCTAAAAACCGGTAAAACGGTTTCCAAGAGAGTAGAAAAGTAAAGTTTATTTATTAACCAAATTAATGACTGAAAAAGTTGTAAGCCCGATCGCAGATTTCGATTGGGATGCCTATGAAAACGGCAACACGGCAGGCAGCAAGAGTCGCGAGGAGTTGATAGACACCTACGACAAGTCGATGCAGTCGGCCAAAGAGAATGAAGTAGTGACCGGTACCGTGAAATCGATCAGCAAGCGCGAGGTGCGAGTTGATATCGGCATGAAATCGGACGCCATCATTCCCATCAGCGAATTCCGCTACAATCCCGACCTGAAAGAGGGCGACGAGGTAGAGGTATATATCGAGACACTGGAGGACAAGAACGGCCAGCTCCGTCTGAGCCACAAGAAGGCTTGCCAGACCCGCAGCTGGGACCGTGTGAACCAGGCCCTTCAGAACGACGAGATCATCAAGGGTTACGTAAAGAGCCGCACCAAGGGCGGTATGATCGTGGACATCTTCGGAATCGAGGCCTTCCTGCCCGGTTCGCAGATCGACGTCCGTCCCATCCGCGACTATGACGTATATCTGGATAAGACAATGGAATTCAAGGTTGTCAAGATCAACCAGGAATACAAGAACGTGGTTGTAAGCCACAAGGCACTGATCGAGGCCGAGCTCGAGGCGCAGAAGCGCGAGATCATCTCCAAGCTGGAGAAGGGTCAGGTGCTCGAGGGCAAGGTGAAGAACATCACCAACTACGGTGTGTTCGTCGACCTTGGCGGCGTAGACGGACTGGTGCACATCACCGATCTGAGCTGGGGCCGCGTACAGGATCCCCGCGAGGTTGTGGAGCTTGACCAGGACATCGAGGTCGTAATTCTGGACTTCGACAATGAGAAGAAGCGTATAGCGCTGGGTATCAAGCAGCTTATGCCCCATCCCTGGGACAACCTGGATCCCAACCTCAAGGTGGGCGATCATGTCAAGGGCCGCGTAGTGGTAATGGCCGACTACGGTGCGTTCGTAGAGGTACAGCCCGGCGTAGAGGGTCTGATCCACGTAAGCGAGATGAGCTGGAGCCAGCACCTGCGCAGCGCTCAGGACTTCCTGAAGGTTGGCGACGAGGTAGAGGCAGTAATCCTGACTCTGGATCGCGACGAGCGCAAGATGAGCCTCGGCCTGAAGCAGCTGAAGAAGGATCCCTGGGAGGATATCGAGCTGAAATATGCCATCGGTTCGCGCCACACAGCCAAGGTACGCAACTTCACACACTTCGGCGTATTCGTCGAGATCGAGGAGGGCGTAGACGGCCTGATCCACATCAGCGACCTGAGCTGGACCCGCAAGATCAAGCACCCCAGCGAGTTTACGCAGGTAGGCAACGAGATCGAGGTACAGGTTCTGGAGATAGACAAGGACAACCGTCGTCTCAGCCTGGGTCACAAGCAGCTTGAGGAGAATCCCTGGGAGGCTTACGAGGGCGCATACGGCGTAGGCACCATTCACGAGGGTGAGATCACCGAGGTTCTGGACAAGGGCGCAGTGATCAGCCTTGAACATGGTATCGAGGGCTTCGCAACACCCAAGCATCTTGTCAAGGAAGACGGCACACAGGCCAAGCTGGGCGAGAAGCTGCAGTTCAAGGTGATTGAGTTCAATAAGGACAATAAGCGCATAATTCTGAGCCACAGCCGCATCGCTGAGGATGCAAACCGCAGCGAGAAGCGCGAGAAGGCACCCCGCCGCAACGACAAGCCCGCAAAGAGCGAGGCCATCGTATCGCAGCCGCTGGAGAAGACCACTCTCGGCGACCTCGGCGCACTTCAGGCTCTGAAGGAGCAGATGCAGAAGGAAGAGGGCAAATAATCCCCGCTGACCGTAACCATAACAAGAGGGCATGACGGAATTTCCGCCATGCCCTCTGATTATATTTGAATATTTCAAATAGTTTTTGTAATTTTACGGATAAATAACGAAGCGATGAAACCGAGACAGACGATAGTCGGGTTGATGATAATGCTGGCCATGGCCGGCAGCTATGCCCGTAGCTGGGAGACTGTGAAGGTGGAGCGTCAGGACGTGCGCCTTGTGATGCGCGAGAACGAGGTGGAAATCAAGGCCGCCCCCGGAATAATCCAGGTTGCCACAAACCACAATGTCGGAATCAAGATATTCACGATATTGGGTCGTCTGGTCAGCTCGGAGAATCTTGCACCGGGCGTGTACCAGTTTCAGGTGCCCGTTCACGGCGTGTATATAGTCAAGGCCGGAGACCTGACCTGCAAGGTGGCAGTGTAAGCCCGGCGACAATCGGTGTAAATCGTGACGGAAATCGAAGAACTATGAGCACAAAAGATCTTAAGTGGTCGGAGCTACCGTTCGGCTATGTAAAGGCCGATTATAATGTGCGCTGCACATTCAAGGACGGGAAGTGGGGTCCGATTGAGGTTAGCGATTCAGAGTATGTGCCGTTGCACATAGCGGCCACCTGTCTGCACTACGGACAGGAAGCATTCGAGGGTCTGAAGGTCTTCCGCGGCAAGGACGGCAAGGTGCGCGTGTTCCGCATGGACGAGAACGCCAAGCGATTCCGGAACAGTGCCCTGGGTATCGCGATGGAGCCGCTGCCTGTGGAGAAATTCGAGGAGATGGTGAGACTGGTCGTCAAACTTAACGGCAATCTGGTTCCTCCCTATGGATCGGGCGCAAGCCTATATATCCGTCCCCTGGAGATAGGAATGTCGGCACGTGTGGGTGTAAGCCCAGCCGACGAATACATGGTGATAATGCTGGTAACGCCCGTAGGACCTTACTTCAAGGCCGGCTTCAAGCCTACCAAGGTATGTCTTAGCCGTGAGTACGACCGTGTGGCACCCAAGGGCACCGGCGCCATCAAGATCGGCGGCAACTATGCGGCATCGCTCGTCGCCGGCAACAAGGCACATGAACTCGGATACAGCGTGATGCTCTATCTCGACCCGAAGGAGAAGAAATACCTGGACGAATGCGGCGCGGCCAACTTCTATGCCGTGCGCGACAACAAATACATCACCCCGAAGTCGGAGACCGTCCTGCCCAGTATCACCAACAAGAGCCTGCGTCAGTTGGCACGCGACCTCGGAATGGAAGTAGAGGAGCGTCACATCGCATACGAGGAGCTGCCCACGTTCAGCGAGGCCGGTGCCTGCGGTACGGCGGCCGTCTGCTCGCCCATCGGACAGATTGACGACCTGGACAACGGCAACACCTTCACTTACGACATGAAGGAGGCAGGCCCCGTCACCAAGAAGCTGTACGACACCATCCGTGCCATCCAGCTCGGCGAGATCGAGGACAAACACGGCTGGACCGAGATCCTGGAGATCGAGGGCGAGGAGTAGTCCGGGAAATAGTTGAAAAAGTTTAGAAGTTTATAAAGTTAAGAGGAATGTAAGGACTCTTAACCGAAAAGAGAATTAAGTTCCATGAAGCGGCGCAGGGTATCGTCCCCGTGCCGCTTCATGCTGTTGATGACACGGTTCAGTGGCTTTTCGGTCTTGTAGTCGCCCGACTTGCTGAAGAATTTGTCGGCGTAACATATCAGTTTCTCCTCGGTGGTCTGCGGCGTCATGTCGCGGTGTGGCAGCGGCAGGTTCTGGTCGATGATGTCCTGCACGGTCAGGCCGGCTCCCGTGTGGCGTTCGCAGACTAAGGCATGGCGCGGCAGACCGATGGAGTCAAGCATTTCGCTGCCTATGATGCCGTGACAGATGTAAGGCTCCGCGCCCTCGCACAGTATGTCCGGCGCGTCACAACGCACGATGCCGATGTCATGCAGCATGGCGGCCTCGTACACGAAGTCGCGGTCGATGTCGAGATTATGGCGGTCGGCGCATTCCAAAGCCTTGCGCGCCACTAATCCGGAATGGGTGCGTAACAGCGCGAGCAGGGGAGACCCCTGCTCGTACCAGCGCGAATAGATTGATTCGATATCCAGCATAGAATTTACTAATTGGGGTTTTGCGGGCTACATTTCGCCGCCGTTGTAGTCCTGTTCCATCGGTTCGTCCGACGACTGCCGACGCGATTTCTTAGCCTTCATGTTGCCGAAGCTGTACTTGATAGTGAGACGCAGGGTGCGTCCGGCGCGCCAGCGCTCGGAACGTTCCACATAACCGATGCCGTTGACGGAGTTTTTCCATTTGCGCGAGTTGAAGATGTCGCGGCAGTTGAGCGAGAAGCTCCAGTTGCCGAGAGCCTTGCGCAGGCCGGCGTCGACCGACCAGCCTCCCTGATGCGATCCGGTCGCGGTCTTATGCTCGGAGCTGTATCGGCCCGTGGCCTGGAAGCTCATCTCCCAGGGCAGCTTGACATTGGCCATGACGCGGGCGTCCCATGCGAAACTGTTCTGCTTCTTGCCGCTCATGGTCACGGTCTGGCCCGAGGGGGCAGTCAGAGAATAATCCCATGCGCTGATGTGGCTGTTATAGAGGTTCACGGTCGTGGTCAGGTCGAGATAGCCCTTGAACAGCTGGTTCTTGCCTACCAATTCGACACCGCTGTTGATCTGGCTCGACACGTTGGCCCAGGTGGTGTACATCACGTCGTTGTCCATGAACGAGACGTGGTTCATGATGTCCGATGACTGACGCAGATAGGCCGATACCGAGATCATGTGGTATGTCCATGACTTGAGGTAATTGAGCTCGAAGCTGTTGGAATACTGGGGCTGCAGTTCCGGATTACCGTAACTGACTGATGTAGGGTCGGAAATGTTTTTGAAGCTGTTGAGCTGTCCGCCCCATGGGCGGCGTATGCGGCGTGTGTAGTTGATCTGCAGCTCGTTGTCGCGAGGCAACGCGAACGACAGATAGACCGAGGGGAAAAGGCTGAAGTCATTCTTTTTGAACGGCGTCACGTCATCCTTGCTCTGGCCGTATGTAAGGCTCCGGGCCTTGACCTGCCATGCCTCGCCGCGAAGTCCGGCCGAATAGCTGAATATGCCGGCCTTGCCGCCGAGGGTGAAGTAGAGGGCCGATATGTTGTTGGTGTAGATAAAGCGGTTGTAGAGGGCCTGATCAAGTACGGCCGAAGCCTCGTCGACGCCACGGAAGGTGGTGTTGGGGGTGTTCTCGTGGCTGTAGTTGCCGTTGAAGCCGGCCTCGACTTTCAGATACTGGTTTATGACGTTCGAGTAGTCGATTTTGGCTTCCCAGGAATTGGAATTGATGGGCATTTCCTGGCTGCGGTAGGAGGAGACGGTGGGGGCTTCGGCTTCCGCCTCAGCACTGTTAGAGAGCAGGGAGCCGGTGGCGGGGTTAGAACCGGTGGCGGGCCAGGTTTCAGTCTCCTCGTAGGAGTTGAAGCTCGGGCCGCCCCAGTGGTTGTAGCTGACTATGGCGTCGAGGGTGTGGGTGTCCGACCAGCGGTGGGTGTAACCGAACTCGCCGTGGGCGCCGCGGTTGTCGCTGCGGTTGCGGCTCAGCTGGAAGTCGGTGGCCCACTGGCCGGGGCGGGTGGACTCGTAGTCGCTGCGGGTGGAACCCCAGCGGTGGCCGAACATGCCGAAGCCGTTAAGGTAGAACTCGTCGTTGTCGGTGAGGTGGTAGGTGGCTCCGAGACGGAAGAAGATGTTGTTGCCGTGATTGCGGCTGCGGCCGTTGCTGTGCACGAAGGTGCCATCGTCGAAGTCGCGGTTCATAAGCGAGCCGCCGTTATTGTGGCGCATGCGGAAGCCGACGCTGGCGAAGGTGTCCCACTTGCGGGTGTTCCAGTTGATGTTGGCCGACACGTTGCCGCCACCGCGTGTGTTGGCACTCAGCTCGGCGCTGCCGAAGTAGCCGCCGCGGCGGTCCTTCTTCAATATGATGTTGATGATGCCGGCGGTGCCTTCTGGATTATACTTGGCCGACGGGTTGGTGATGACCTCGATTCGGTCGATGCTTTCGGCCGGAATCTGTTCCAGAATCTGGGCTTGGTTGTCGGTTGTCAGTCCCGACTCCTTGCCGTTGATCCAGACCGTGACGGAGCTGTTGCCGCGCAGCGACACCTCGCCGTCCTGGTCTACCTCGATGCTGGGTATGGATTCTAACAGCTCGCTCGCGCTCGAACCGGCCGAGGCGATGTTGCTGTCCACCTGGAACACCTTGCGGTCAAGCTCGAAACGCATCTGGCTGCGGACTCCCTCCACAACCACTTCCTTCAGCAGCTTTGCGTCGTCGGCCAGGTTGACATTGCCTACAGTGACATCGGTCCCCTTGACAGTCACGGGACGTTCCTGGTTGACCGAACCGACATTGGTGATCTTCACCAGGTACGATCCGTCGGGTACGTCGCGGAGCACGAAGGAACCGTCGTTGCCGGTCACACCGTTGATCTGCAACGGCTTTTTGCCCGCCGCATCCCACAACTGGACCGTGACGAAGTCCATCGGCTCGCCCGTCTCCTTATTATATACTTTGCCTGATACATTTCCTTTTGGGTAACAAACGCCGGACACGACAGTCACTGCGATGCCGGCAAGACATAACGCTTTTTTAGTAAATTCCATATACCTTATGACGTGTTGAACTGTCAATAAGATTAAAATGGAATTTGTTAAAAAATGTCAATCGTTTTCATCGGGCTGTGGCTCTTTCGGCAGCGAGAAGTGCAGGGCCACCCAGCCGAGGATCTCGGCCAGAAGCGAGCCGAAGAGGATGCCCAGCTTGGAGTCGTTCAGCAGTTCGGCCAGATGAGCGCCGGGACCAGAGAACGACAGGTTGGCAATAAACAGCGACACGGTGAAGCCGATACCTCCCAGCATGGCCACACTGGCGAGGCTGAACCAGCTCGCGCCACGCGGCATCGGCGCCCATTTCAGCAGGATGCAAAGTGCCGAAGCCGCGAATATGCCTATGAACTTCCCTGCAACCAGACCGACGATTATTGCCGGGGCTATGCCGTGAAACAGCTGGTCGAGACTCATGTCGCCGAAGTATATGCCGGCATTGGCGAAGGCGAACAGCGGGATGATGATGTAATTGACCAGGGGATGCAACGAGTCCTCCATGTCCTGCAGAGGGGAGATGACCTTGTCGGAATCGGACTCTATCTCCTTCAGCCAGTTCATCTGGTCTTTGTTGAGGATGGTGCGCGAGTTGAGGCGTTCGTCATCCTCGTGGGCGAAATGGCTGATGTTGAGGCGTATGTTCTTGATGTATTTGCTCGGGGCATAGACGGGCTTGGCCGGCACACAGAAAGCCACGAGCACACCCGCGATGGTGGGATGGATGCCGGCGTTGAGGAAGCAGAACCATACCAGTGCGCCGATGGTGAGGTAATAGAGCTTGCTGAGGATTCCCACCTTGCCTCCGACATACAGGGTCGCGAGACCTATCAGCGACCAGGCTAACAACGACCAGCTTATAGACGTGCTGTAGAATATTGCGATGACGATGATGCCGCCTATGTCGTCCACGACGGCAAGAGTGGTGAGAAACACCTTCAGCCCGATGGGCACCCGGTTGCCGAGCATGGCAAGCACGCCGAGCGAGAAGGCTATGTCGGTGGCCATTGGGATAGCCGCGCCCGAGGCGTAGTCGGTGCCGCGGGCCATGAGCCAATAGAATAGCACGGGAACGGCCATGCCCCCGATGGCGCCCACGATGGGGAGCAGCGCGTTGCGGAAGGACGACAGCTCGCCCACCAGCACCTCGCGCTTGATTTCCAGCCCTACCGAGAAGAAGAACAGAGCCATTAGGGCGTCGTTGATGAAGGCCATGATTGACATAGGCTCGCCGTGGTGGCTAAAAAGGTTGAAGCTGCCCACCTGCAGGGCTATCTCGTGTGTCCACAGACTGTTGTAGATGTCGCGGGTCCAGGGCAGGTTCACTACTATCAGGGCCAGCACGGTGGCGCATATCAGCACGTTGCCGCCATTGGCATAGTTCTTTATCGTTTTGCGCGCGGTATAAAATACTGATGACATTGTTCTATCTAAATAACAGGTTTATAGAGGATTGCAATTACGAGACGCAGCCATGTGCCGAATACGCGTCACTACCGGGACAATCCTTGAAAATTATAATACCATAATATGTAACGTATCATGGCCTGTATATGATATAAAACAAATTAAATATAATAAATGTTAAATAGAAGCCGGAAATGCTTCCGGCGGCTCCTATATGTCTAAATATTTGGCTAATTCGGGGAGTTTGGTTAATTTTGTAGCTTGTAAACGAACTTCTGTACGAATTTCGGAACAGAATCAGAACGTAATCGGAACGTAGGTTGAAGAAGCTGTTGCTATATATCGCAGTGCTGACGGCCGTGGGTATAGGATACTCCCGGCAGTCTGGCAATGAATTGCCCGAGCGTATGCCGCGGGCCACAGACAGCGTCCCTTCGCCTTACGATTCTATACTCGGAGTGGAGGGGCTTAAGGCTCTTGAAACTCCTCTTGAATTCCCGTTCGACTCACTGCCCCCGGAGGACGGCATAATAAAGGATTCAGTTGCGCTGACGGATACTACCAAGGTACTGTTGGACACCACGCGCACGCGATTCTCGAAGATAAACCGCGATGCTCCGGACATCAAGAGTCCGGTGACATTCAGCGCCAAGGACTCGTTAGTGATGTACAAGGGCAACGCCGCGCATCTGTATGGCGACGGCAACGTGGAGTACGAGGACTTCAAACTGAATTCAGCCGAGATACGCATGGACCTGGATTCCAGCACCGTGTACGCCAACGGCGTGCCCGACTCGGTGGGCGAGTTAGCCAATACCCCTATATTCAAGGACAAGAACGGCGAGTATGAATCGAAGACCATGAAGTATAACTTCAAGAGTCAGCGAGGCTACATCACCGGGGTCATCACCGAGCAGCAGGACGGCTACCTGACCGGCGGACGCGCCAAGCGTATGGACGACGGCGCCTTCTTTGTGGAGGACGGTAAATACACCACCTGCGAGGATCATGAGAATCCTCACTTCTATTTCCAGCTGACCAAGGCCAAGGTTCGCCCGCAGAAGGATGTGGTGACCGGACCGGGTTATATGGTGCTGATGGGCGTTCCGCTGCCATTGGCACTGCCGTTCGGCTACTTCCCGTTCAGCGAGAAATATTCGTCGGGCGTGCTGTTCCCATCGATCGGCGAGGACTACAACCGAGGCTTCTACCTGCGCGACGGCGGCTACTACTTCGCCATTAATGACAACGTGGACTTAGCTATCCGTGGCGAGATCTACACCAAAGGCTCGTGGGGACTTTCGGCATATTCCAACTATGTGAAGCGCTACAAATACCGAGGCACGTTCGACATTTCGTTCCTGCAGACCGTCACGGGCGACAAGGGAACGGCCGACTACCAGAAGATGCGCAACTTCCAGGTGATATGGAGCCACAGCCAGGACGCCAAGGCCAACCCGAACCTGTCGTTCTCGGCTTCGGTGAACTTCGCAACGTCAGGCTATAGCCGCAACGACCTGAATTCATACTACAACAGTTCGTTTACGGAGAACACCAAGTCGTCGACCGTCAACATGACATATCGCTTCCCCGGCACGAAATGGAGCCTGTCGGCCACGGCCAACATAACGCAGCGCAGCCGGGACTCCACGCTGGCCGTGTCGTTCCCCAACCTGACCGTGACCATGTCGCAGTTAGCGCCGTTCAAGCGCAAGAAGTCCGTAGGCGGCGAGAAATGGTATGAGAAGATCAAGATGTCTTATTCCGGTCAGTTCCAGAACTCGCTGACCTCCGGTCAGGACGAATTTTTCAAGAAAAACATCATCAAGGACTGGCGCAACGGCATGAAGCACTATGTGCCGATCTCGGCCACGTTCAATCTGTTCAAATATCTGCACATATCGCCCAGCGTCACGCTGAACGACCGCATGTACACCAGCAAGATCAAGCGTCAGTGGGACACGCAGGCCTCGCGCGAGGTGCAGGACACGACATACGGATTTTACAACGTGTTCGACTTCAACGTGGGCATGAGTTTCGACACCAAGCTGTACGGATTCTGGAAGCCGATGAAGTTCCTTGGCGACAAGGTGCAGATGATACGCCACGTCCTGACGCCTACCGTGAGCTTCAATTACGCGCCTGACTTCGGTTCCAAGGGATGGGGATACTACAATTACTACCTGATGACCGACCAGGCCGGCAACCAGACTCGCCGCGACTACTCGTACTTCAGCCACGGCATATTCGGCGTGCCGGGACGGGGCATGAACAGTGCCGTCACCGTGGCTCTGGCCAACAACCTGGAAATGAAGGTGAAGTCCGACAAGGATTCCACCGGCTACAAGAAAGTGTCGCTGATAGAGAACCTTAGCCTGTCGCAGAGCTATAACTTCGCCGCCGACTCCCTGAAGCTGAGTCCGCTGCAGATGAGCGTGACGATGCGCCTGGTCAAGAACTTCAACCTGAATTTCAACACCACCTGGGATCCATACGTATATCGTCCGGACGCCAACGGGTCGGTGCGCCAGATCAATAAATTCCGCTGGAACGCCCATCAGGGATTCATGAAGCTGTCGTCGTTCTCCACCAGCTTCAGCTACACTCTGAGCAACGACACGTTCAAGCGCAAGAAGGATACAGACAACGACAGTGACCGCGAGCCGGGCGAGGATGACGACGAGATAACGGAGGAGGACAGCTTCTCGGACATGGCCACGCGTAAACGGTCACGACAGAAGAGTCAGGTGGTGAACAACAGTGACAACGACGGCTACGAGAAATGGCAGTTCCCCTGGAGCCTGTCGCTGAACTATTCGGTAAGTTACGGCTACGGCGACTACGACTACAAGAAACTGGACTACAAGGGCCGGTGGATGCAGAATCTGTCAATCAGCGGCTCGGTGCGTCCCACCCCAAACTGGAACTTCTCGTTCTCGGCCAGCTACAACTTCGAGATGCATAAACTGGCATACATGAACTGTTCCATCAGCCGCGACATCCACTGCTTCACCATGTCGGCCAGCTTCGTGCCCGTCGGCCCCTACAAGTCGTACAACTTCCACATCGCCGTGAAGTCCAGCCTGCTGAAAGACCTTAAATACGACCAACGTTCGCAGTCGTCCAACGGAGTGCAGTGGTATTAAGTATTTTGTGGGTTCGGTAATTTTTTGTAATTTTGCGTGATTATTTCGAGATAAAAATTACATGCAAGACATTCGCAACATCGCCATTATAGCCCATGTGGACCATGGCAAGACTACTTTGGTGGACAAAATGCTGCTGGCCGGACACTTGTTCCGCGACAACCAGAACACCGGAGAGCTGATACTTGACAACAACGACCTCGAGCGTGAAAGAGGTATAACGATTCTTTCCAAAAACGTGTCTATCAACTACAAGGGCACGAAAATCAATATAATCGACACTCCGGGACACGCCGACTTCGGCGGCGAGGTGGAGCGCGTGCTGAACATGGCCGACGGCTGTCTGCTGCTGGTGGACGCGTTCGAGGGCCCGATGCCTCAGACACGTTTCGTGCTTCAGAAGGCCATCAAGATGGGACTGAAGCCCGTGGTGGTGGTAAACAAAGTTGACAAGCCCAACTGCCGTCCGTCGGAGGTGAACGAGATGGTGTTCGAACTGATGTTCAACCTGGACGCCACCGAGGATCAGCTTGAATTCCCCACCATCTACGGTTCGGCCAAGCAGAACTGGATGAGCACCGACTGGCAGAAACCTACCGAGGACATCACCGCGCTGCTGGACGCAATCATCAAATACATCCCCGCTCCCACTCAGATAGAAGGCGATCCGCAGATGCTGATCACCAGTCTGGACTACAGCCAGTACGTGGGCCGTATCGCCGTGGGTCGCGTGCATCGCGGCACACTGCGCGAGGGGATGGAGATAGGATTGTGCAAGAAGGACGGCACAGTGACACGCCAGAAAATCAAGGAACTGCAGACATTCGAGGGAATGGGCCGCACCAAGACCGACCATGTGGACAGCGGCGACATCTGCGCCATCGTGGGTCTGGACAACTTCGAGATCGGCGATACCATCACTCTCTACGACAAGCCGGAACCGCTGCCCCGCATCGCCATCGACGAGCCTACGATGTCTATGACATTCACCATCAATGACTCGCCCTTCTTCGGTAAGGACGGTAAGTATGTGACCTCACGCCACATACAGGAGCGTCTGGAGCGCGAGCTGGACAAGGACCTGGCGTTGCGAGTGCAGAAAGGGGACCGCGAGGATATGTGGACCGTATTCGGCCGCGGCGTGCTGCACCTGTCCATCCTGATCGAGACCATGCGCCGAGAGGGATATGAGCTGCAGGTGGGACAGCCGCAGGTAATCATCAAGGAAATAGACGGCGTGAAGTGCGAGCCTGTGGAGTCGCTGAGCATCAACGTGCCCGAGGAATATTCGTCGAAGGTAATCGACCTGGTGACACGCCGCAAGGGCGACATCCTGTCAATGGAGACGCGCAACGACCGCGTGGACATCGAGTTCGTGATACCGAGCCGCGGCATAATCGGACTGCGCAACAACGTGCTTACCGCCACTGCGGGCGAGGCAATCATGGCACACCGCTTCCTGGAGTTCCAGCCCTGGAAGGGCGACATAGAGCGCCGCACCAACGGTTCGCTGATAGCGCACGAGAGCGGAACGGCCTACGCTTACGCCATCGACAAGCTTCAGGACCGCGGACGCTTCTTTATCTTCCCGCAGGAGGAGGTCTACACCGGCCAGGTTGTGGGCGAGAACGCCAAGGACAACGACATCGTGGTGAACGTGACCAAGTCGAAGAAGCTGACCAACATGCGTGCCAGCGGCGCCGACGACAAGGCAAAGATAGTTCCGCCGGTGGTATTCTCGCTTGAGGAGGCTCTGGAATATATCAAGGAGGACGAATATGTGGAGGTCACACCCCACCACATACGCCTGCGCAAGATACTGCTTGACGAGAACGACCGCAAGCGCGTGGCCCGTCAGAGCTGACAGCCGGATCCGCGACACGGGTAACGAATCGATAATATGGGTTTGGGGAAACAGGAACGCCGAGGGATCGTGATATTAGTGTTTGTGACACTTGCCATCACGTCCCTCGGCTTCGTTATGCGCTATTGCGACCGGCCTGGTGATGAAGTGTCGCAGGTGCCGGTGCAGACTGTCATCTACCGCCCGGCAGCCGACGACGCCGCCGAAGAATACGGGCCGCGACATAATAAAAAGAAAAGGAAAAAGACTCACCGCAAGAAGTCCGGAGGCAAACGGACCAAACAGAGTGAGATCGTGAAAGGGAGCGGGTCAAAAGCCGGGGCATCCGACGGACCTCGACGCGATTTCCTGCGGGATACCATTCCGGTGCCACGGGATTATCGATAGGCGGATGCTTATTTGCAATCGGAAGTAGGGATACGAGGACTAAGACGGTATGTAGCTTCGACTTCCGTCTCAGCACGGAGTAAGAGGGGAGGGAAAACTACGGCGGTGTGTCATGAGGCATGACACACCGCCGTTATGTAGAGTGTTTCAGTTCTATTAAACCAGCGCTACGACGATGTCCTCGTCGTTGGTAGTCAGGGTAATCTTGCCTTCGCGGCCCAGCCATCCGAGGGCGGCCATCAGTTCGTCTTTCTTCAGCTTAGTGGCTTTCTTCAGGCCTTTCAGTCCTAAGATTTTTGTGTCAGCCGACTCCAATGCTTTGTAAACCTCGCCGGCCCATGTGCCGATTGATTCGATATTCATTGCTTTTAAAATTTAGTGTGTTATTTCGTATATCGCTCTTTTTCACTGCAAAGTTCACTCTTTTTTAATTAAAATCAAAATTTTTTAATTAAAAAGCGGTGTTTTCGCGGTAAAAAAGGTAAAAATCATCAATTTTAGATAGATTTTCTTATTATTTTACAACTTCAGATGGGAGTTTGTTATAAAAAGTTGTAATTTTGTTGTAACGGAACGCGTCTGATGTGAATGGCGCGACCAAAGAAAAGATGTCGAAGAAGAAAGGACCAGAGAAAGAGACCGCGCTCCTGCGCAAAGGGGTGGTGGTGAGAAACACCGGCAGCAGCTATATGGTGAAGGAGGAGGACGGCGCGGAGACTGCCTGCCGCGTGAAGGGCAATTTCCGCATCAAGGGAATCCGCACCACCAATCCCGTTGCCGTGGGAGACCATGTGCAGATACAGCATGCGTCGGACGACGCCGACTATATAGTGGTGGTCGAGCCTCGCCGCAATTATATAATACGCCGCGCATCGAATCTGTCTAAGGAATCCCACATTCTCGCCGCCAACCTCGATACGGCATATCTCGTGGCGTCGTTGCGCGACCCATTGACGCCTACAACCTTCATCGACCGTTTCCTTGCAACCGCCGAGGCGTATGATGTCCCTGCAGCCCTGATACTGAACAAAAGCGACCTGTGGGACGAGGATGACCGCGAATACGGCGAGGCTGTGGCCGCACTGTATCGTCAGATCGGCTATCCGGTATACATAGTGTCGGCCAAGACCGGCGAAGGTCTGGATGCTCTCAAAGAGGCATTGAAGGGAAAGGTGTCGCTGTTCGCCGGTAATTCCGGAGTGGGGAAGTCGTCACTTATAAACGCCCTCGTGCCCGGCGCCGACCTGAAGACCGGCAGGATTTCGGACGTGCACCATACCGGAATGCACACCACCACATTCTCGGAGATGATTGACCTGCCCGGAGGTGGCGGAATCATAGACATTCCCGGCATACGCGGTTTCGGTACAATCGATTTTCAGCCGGCGGAGGTGTCACATTATTTCCCCGAGATATTCGAACACGGCAAGAACTGCCGGTACAGCGACTGCAAGCATATAGACGAACCGGGTTGCGCCGTAATCCCTGCCGTTGAGGACCATCTGATATCCGAATCCCGATATGCATCCTATCTTTCGATAATGGACGAGATAAAGGACCCCACGAAATACCGCAAGCCTTTCTGATTCAGAACGGGTATCCGATAGCTAAGTGGAACGCGAAGGCGTTCTTGGGCTTGATGTTGAAGTACCCCGACATTCCTGTGTCATACGGGGCGTGGAGACCATAACCGAGGTCGCCGCGAATCACCATCATGCCTATGTCCACGCGCAGGCCTACGCCTGTGCCGAGCGCAATGTCCTTACCGAAGTTTTTGGCCGTAAGCATGCCGCCCGGTCGCGCCGGATCGTTCTTGAACAGCCAGATGTTGCCGGCATCCACAAAGAGGGCGCCGTGCAGGATGCTGATGATGGGGAAACGGAACTCGGTGTTGACCTCGAACTTGAATGCACCCGTCTGGTCGAAGTATCCGTTGCGCAGCTCCTTCGGAGCGCGATAGCTGCCGGGTCCGAGCGAACGCACGGTCCATGCTCGCAGCGAGTTGGCGCCTCCTATATAGAATTGCTCGGAATACGGCACCTCCGATGAATTTCCGTATGCGTGCTCCGCACCTACCAGCAGACGGCTGACGAGCCAGAGGTCGTGGAACCGCGACAGGCGGCGTGAATAAACTAGCTGCGCCTGGGCCTTGACGAACTGCGAGAACGGCATTCCGAACAGTTCCTTGCGTCCCTTGACGCCGCACGCGCGCCACAGACCCCAGAATATGTTGCCTCCCTCCATCACCGTCGTGGTGAAGTTGATGCCGTTGATACGCGCACGTTCCAGCCACTTGTCGAAGGTGTAGGTGTATTGCATCACGGGGATGAACTGGCTCTCGAACGACAGCCCGACCGCCGGATTCTCCTGCATGATGGAGTCGAACGTGTGGGTGGTCTTCAGCAGCTTGGAATATGTCAGCTTGAACGGGGTGAACGAATTCACCACGTTGCGCGAATGGTTCCAGTCGTAGGTGATGCCCAACTTGACTTCCGCGATGCGGAAATAATGCGGGCGGTTCAGAAGGTCCCCGCTCAGCGTTATTGTGGTCCAGTTGAGGTCTCGTCTGGAGCGTTTCACGAACTTCGGGGCGAGCAGACGCGGGAATGCCAGCGAACCGGAGAGTCCGAGTTCGTACGAGTTCATGGCGTTGTTGCGCTTGCGGCCGGTCTCCCATTCGTAGCTGCCCGACAGCTGCACGTTCAGTTTCTCGGCGCCTCCGCACAGATTGTTGTGCGTGATGCCGAATATCAGTCCGGGACCGAGGTATGAGTTGGATTTAGAGGTTATGTTAGCCTGCAGTGTCGCCTCCATCGGACGGTCGAACTGGCAGGTTATGAGCACGTCGAGGCGCGGGTCATATTCCGATGTGTCGACCGGCAGCGCGCTGATGTTGATGTTGCCGAAGATGCCGAGTCTGGACAGACGAGTCTGCGTGCGGTTCATGTCGCGAACCGAGAACAGCTTGTTGTGCCTGAACGTGATGCATTCCGGCAGTAGCCCCTTGCGCAGCCTGGAGGGACGTTCCACGATTACTTCGCCACGGCTGGTCTGGAACGTATCCACGTTGTTGGTGCGTCGGTTGGAGCGCCGCTGTACCATGGTGGTGATTGAGCCTACGCGATATTGCAGAGCGGCCATACGGGGCATATTCTCCACAAGACTCAGTTTAAGCGCTATGCTGCCCGGATTGATCAGACTGTCGGCGAGGAATTCGATGTATTCGGGCCGGAAGTAGAACCAGCCACGGTTGCGCAGTATGTTTGTGATGCGCACACGTTCGGAGATGAGCGAATCGACGTTGAACTGTTCGCCGACCTTAAGGTAGGCGCTTTTTCTGGCCACGGAGTCGATGTAATGCCCCAGGGTCCGCATCACATGGTCCTGACGGATGCGTCCCGCAGTGTCCTGGGTGAGATATATCAGCGAGTCGATCAGATACGGGCGGCCTAATTGCACGTCGTAGCGCAGGCCCGCAATCTTGTCGTTCTTCTTCTTGTACTGTATCTCGTAGTCAGCGCGTCCGCTGAAGTATCCGCTGTTGTTCATAACGGTCTTGAGCATCTGGAGGCGTACGTCGGGACGCACGTCGGAGATTAGCACAGGGCGTTCGCCGAGCTTGTCGTAAATCCACTTTTTCAGGCCACGGCAGGAATCGCCCCAGGCGTTGTATATCCACAGGCCGTACGGGAAAGGGCTGCGTATGTATGGCCGTAGGAAAGGTATGGGATTGTTGGGCTTGACATCCACGGCTTTGGTCAGGTCGCTCTTGACGCCCGCGGGCACCTTGTCGTCGCCTGCGGGCGTGATCTTGATCTTCATGCCGTTGTACAGCACTTCGTCCTCGCCCAGACGTTTGGTGGTGGAGCACGACACGAAGGCCGCGGCCATCACGGCCGTGACAATAATGGTCAATATGTGTGTCAGCCTGTTCATATTGTGTGTCAGCCTATTCATCTATCGTATCCTTTCCGACTGTGGAGTCTTTTTTGACGGCCTCGAATTTTGGAGGCATCAGTGCGTTCTGTGTGGGCACGCCGTGAGATTCGGCGGTGGAATCAATCACCACTGTGGCAGTGGTGGGTTTCTTGCGGCGGCGGAACCTGAAGAAGTTGCGCAGGTTGGCCAGTTTGCGGCGCATCACGAAGGCCACGCCCGTCTCTGTGATTTCGCCCTCCAGAATGCTCTCGAAGCCCTGATGGCGGAACAGCTGCACGGACATGTTCATGCTCTGCGTCTGCTTGATCATATATTCAAACGATATGTCGCTTATCAAGTTCTGCGCCAGGTTGTCCTCGGGATTCTGGTCGGTCGAGTAGTTGCCGCCCACCAGAATCTTGAACCGGTTGTTGAACAGGCTCTTGCTGACCTGATACGAATAGTTGGTCTCGGTGGTCTTGGCACCGTTCGACGCCTTCTCGTACTGGTCGATACCGAACGACAGCTCGACACCGCGCACATGCTTGGCGGCCCACGAATTTAGCTGCGATTCCAGGAAGGAATAGAGCATGTTTCCGCCTATGTTGGCATTGCCCTTGGTGCCTCCCTGACCGGTGTACTGGCCATAGATCAGCAGGTTCATGGCCTGGGTCTGGCGCTGGTCGGGCGACATGGACTGCAGCTCGTTCTGTATGGTCAGGTCGTCGTTTGTGCTCAGGTCGAAGCTGACTTTCATCTGGTCCAGCGGGTTGGTCACACGGGCCGTCACGAGGAAGTTGGCCAGCCGCGAGTTGCCTCCCTGGGTTATGTTGGCCTTCATGTTGTCGGTGGCCGTGATGTTCAGGGTCGGGTTCATCAGCGCGCCGTTCCAGGTGATGGTGCTCTCGGGATTGAAGTCGAACATCTTCTCGCCCAGGACGGGGAAGGCGTATCGCACGAACCCGGTGCCGAGCGTCACGGTGCCGTACATGGTCATGTCGCCCATGTAGCTCTGATGGAAGTTCAGGTTGGCCGAGGGCTGCAGCTCCAGCTTGTCGGTGCCGTTGGTGCTGAGCAGAACCTGCAGATGCGTTCCCGGCGAGATCACGACGTTGGCGTCCAGCTTCATGTTGAACAGCGACGGTTCGATGGAATCCTTCCGTGCTACCTGTGTGGTGTCGCTGAAGTTCACGAACTTCACCACGCCCTCGTCGTTGGTGGCGGTGAACTCGCTTTCAGGCAGATTCAGACGGTAAGTGGCGTCGGTGTTGCCCAGCAGGTTCAGGTTGCCGCTCACGTCCAGACGCTGCAGGGGGCCCTTTACCTTGAGCCCGAGGTCAAGATATATTTTGCCGAAGATATCCCCTTTGGAACGCTTGTCCGACTTGATCAGCTGCATGTTGCGGGCGTTGGCGGTGAGGTCCACTAATATCTTTCGGAAGTCGGAGGCGTCTACGGTGCCGTCGATGCTGAGCGGGTTCTTGTTGGCTCCCCAGATGTCGAACTGGTTGAAACGCAATACATTGTCGCGAACCGTTATGCGCGCGGTATCCATCTTGAGCGATGCGGCAGCCATCGGGATGTAGACGGATGCCGAATCCATGGCCAGGCGACCGTTGAATATGGGCGACGACAAAGTGGAGTCAAGACGCATGGCGCCGTTGAGGTATCCCGACAGCCGGGCGTTCTGTCCTAAGAACGGATTTGCGATACGGAGCGGGAAGCGGTTGAGCAATACGCCGATGCTGTCGCGGCTGGCTCCCGAAGTGCCTACGCGGGCAAAAGCCCGGATGGCCTTGTGTCCGTCTATCTTCAGGCTGGCGTCGCCGAGTATGCGCCCCGTCTGCGTGGCATACGCCGCGTTAATGTCGAAGTCAAAGCTGCCCACACGCTTGCGTTCGTAAATGAAATCGTTGAGCTGCAGGCCTCCGGACGCGTGGAACTGCTCGTCGACGTACAGTACGGTCAGGTCGGTGTTGACCGAGCCCTTGACGGGCGGAGCGGTGATGGACATGCCTAAGAAGTCCTCGATATGCAGATTGTCAACCTTGAGGCGGAACTGCTCGTTGCCGTTGTCGTTGGTCTCGGTGCGTGCCAGTATGGAACTCTCCTTGCTCTGCGCCTTCAGGTTGGCGTCTACGTGCATGTTGTGCAGGTTGTAGGCTATGTAGTTGTCGTTGTTCAGTGTCCAGGGCAGATAGGCTATGGTAGACTTCAGCGGCGTGAAGTGCACGTTGACTACGGAATCCATCAGCGAGGCGGTGAGACCGATGCGGTATCCCTGCTGGTTCTTGATGTTGCGCTGGTTGAAGAACATACCCAAGCGGTTCTGGCCGAGGTATCCGTTCACGTTGGCCTGGGCGAACTCGTCGAACGTTCCGGGCCGGTTGCCCATGTGGATGCGGTAGTCAAGCAGCGATCCGCGTTCGTTGAGGTTGAGCGTCACGGTGTCGGCGTTGGCCACCGATGTGGAGAGTCTGTGCAGGTTGAAGTTGCCCGTTATGATCGAGTCGCGCTCTATGTGTCCCCATATCGTGTCTACGGATATGCCCGACGGCGCCAGGAACTGGCTGACAAGACCGCGACCGGAGGCGTTGACGTCAAGCTTGAACTGCGGCAGCGCATGCTTGATGTCCGCCACCGATATGTTTCGACGGTTTATCTGTCCGGTGACGGTGTCGGCGGCGGCTATGAACGAATCCATCACGTATTTCATGCCTGCGGGACTCTCGAAGTGCAGGTCGGTGAGGTCGGAGTCCACATCGAACATCGTGGCGAGTTCATCGGCCTTTAGTACGGCGTGCAAGCCGCCCGGGAGATGTATGTAGGTGCCGGGCATGTTCCAGTCGAAGTCGACGAGCTTCAGGTCCACGTCATACAGCCATTTGCCCGGCCGGGCATTGCCTGCCAGAAATATGGTGCCGCTTCCCTGACATAGACTGTCGGTGAATCCGAGCTGTCGCAGGTCGAGGTCGCGTATGTCGGCGCGCAGGTCCACGTCGTAGTCGTCGGTGCGGATCGTGCCCGAGCCGTCGATGCCGAAGTTGAGTCCCGGATTGACGGAACCTCCCGCTACTGTAAGCCTTCCGTCGCCGTCAAGCACGGCATCGAGGCGTATGTCGCGGTAAAAATGTTTCTTATATTCTATGCCGTCAATGTGCACTTTGGCGTCGGTCACGGCGTGTCCGCTGACGGGGTTGAACCCTTGGCCGCCGGCCTGAACGGTGCCGGTGACGCGGCCTATGCCGAGCGATGGCATGAACTGCGCCACGTTCAGTTCGTGGATGGAGGCGTCCACATTATATGTTTCCGGCGTCAGGGCGACATGCCCGTTGGCGGCGACATCGCCGGCGGTGGAGCGCAACGTGAAGTCCGCGCCATACTGCAGCCCGTCGGCCCGGGCGGTGCCCTTGATGTCGAAGGCCGGAATCTCCATGTCGCTCTGCGCCAGGAACTGACGGGCCAGACGCGGATCCATCAGCGCACCGTCAAACTCTATGTCTGCGCGCAGTTTCTTGTATTGCAGTGCGTTGGCCACGTGTCCCCTGGCGTCTATCCTGACCACGCCGTCCATCGTGGCTTTGAGAGTGCCGACGTTCAGCTCGGACAGCGATCCACGGGCGTCCAGGTCAAACCGCAGCGGCTTGCGCGACGGTATTTTGGCGGTGAAAGTCTTGAGGGTGGGCATGAATGCCTCTACGTCCGGGAGTCCGACCGAACCGTTGGCCTTGACGTTCATCGGAGCGTCCGGTTCCATCGCCATAACGGCAAAGGGCACGTCTGCATCGGCGTTAATGCGGGAGAAGAGAGTCTGAAGGTTTACCTGCTTCAATGTCAGTCCGATGGAGTCTACGCCGATGGTGCCACGGCCTTGCGTTATCTGCAGTCCGGAGCGTTCTTGGGCGCGAAGACGGGTCAGCGGCAGACGGACCGTCGACGCTTCGTTGTAGAAATTGCGCATTCCTATTGCTACGCCGTCCACCGCTATGTACGACGGGTCGAAGCCGGCCGCCGGCTTCACGCCCTTGGTGGCGTACAGCGCCTTGAGGCTGTCTACGGCAATGGAGTCGCCCATGATGCGCATCGGCGGGCCCTCCGAGGGTTCGCTCGGTGGCGCCGGATGAGTCTTGATGTATTCGGGCGTCGGCTGCAGGTAGATCACCGAGCCATTGGACATGGCCGCGCGTTTCCATTTGACCTCGTTCTTGCCGAGATCCACGATGCCGTGCGTCAACGCCACGCGCTTTATGTCGAGGCTCAGAGTATCTATGGTGGGCAGCATCGACATTCCGAAGCGGAAGTTGTCGAGCGTCACGTCGTTGGCCTGGATATAGAATGGCGTGGAGGGTACCGTGTCCGGCGGCGTCGGCTTCTTTTTCCACACGTCCATGTAGAGCGAGAGGTCGCCGTCGCTGAGGCGGACCTTGTTCAGCAATATGCGGGACTTTTTGATGTCGACCGAGCTTTTATCGTCCACGGTAAGGTGTCCGGCACGTATGCCCAAAATCATCGAGGAGTCGGCGTTGACCATGCGGTAAAAGCCGTTTTCAAGGTCCAGCCGGTTCACCTTGACGTCGAGATTCAGCAACGGCAGCAGCTTTATGTCGGCGATGGCCTCGCCGGCGCGTACCATCGTGTCGCGTGGCGCGGTGAGCACGTACACGTCCTTCAGATGCACCTTGAGCGGGAAGGAGAGGCGGAACTTGCCTATGCCTATCTCCATGCCGGTGGATTTGCGCACCGCTTCCCTGGCGATGGATATGGCCAGATCCTGCACCGGCGGAATGTATATAAGCACGGGGAGACACAACACGACGATTACAAGCCACATCAGTGTCTTGAGCGTGATCCGCAGCCATCGGGGACGGATGGCGTGCCGTTTCCGGGGCTTCGGGACCTCGGGCTGAGCGCCCCGGGCCGGCTGTTGCGGCGTATGTGTGTCGTGTGTGTCGTTCATCGTAAGGGTTCGACTTGTATTTTTTATGAAAAGCTCATGCAGGTTTACGGCAGGCTTCGGCGCAGATCCAGACTATAGCCACCAGGAATGAGCCCGAGATGTCGGCCACCATGTCTATCGGGTCGTAGCTGCGTCCCATGCCCATGGAACGCTGTATGAATTCAATGGCTATGCCTAAGAGAGAGGAAAGTGTCGCCATAAGGATGCATACCGGCCATCGTGCGGAGCGGAAGTCACGGCTGCGCGCCCAGTCCACGAGTGCTACGAAGGTCAGTACTCCGAACATTATGGCGTGCACCACTTTGTCGGCGCCGGGAAAGAGAGGAGGAGGCTCCTGATCGCCTAACGGATGTGGAGCGAGGGTGAGCCAGAGCACGGCGGCCAGCGTGATTACGGTCAGTATCCACGCCGGCAGTCGCTGCAGTTGTCGTTTTATCCTAATTCGCTTTTCCATAAGCAAAATTAACAAAAATCGTCAATATAACAAATTTAAAGGCCGATTGGTAAAAATGTGTTAATAAAAATATGAAAATTGGTATTAAAAAAGGGATGTCGCGTGTGCGCATCCCTTTTTTATCGGTTGGAATCTGTTATCAGTTCTGATGGGGCTGAACGTTGATGAACTTACGTCCCTCCTTACCGGTGGTGAATACCACTACGCCGTCAATGAGGGCGAACAGAGTGTGGTCCTTGCCCATACCCACGTTGAGACCGGGATGGTGAACGGTGCCACGCTGACGCTTGATGATATTGCCGGCTTTGCAATTCGAACCACCAAAAATTTTTACTCCGAGTCGTTTGCTTTCTGACTCACGGCCGTTCTTGGAACTACCGACACCTTTTTTATGTGCCATTTCTCTTTTTGGTTTATGCGGTTACGATTTTCTTGATCATTACTTTGGTGAACTGCTGGCGGTGTCCGTTGAGACGACGATATCCTTTGCGGCGCTTCTTCTTGAACACGAGCACTTTGTCGCCCTTCACGAGGGGTTCGAGCACTTCACACTCTATCTTGGCGCCCTCTACTGCGGGTGCGCCTACAGTCACGTTGCCGTCTGCGTCCAGGAGAAGAACCTTCTCGAAGCTTACGGCGTCACCCTGCTTTACGTCGCCAAGGTGATGAACATACAGGAACTTGCCTTCCTCGGCCTTGAACTGCTGTCCTTTGATTTCTACGATTGCGTACATCGTTGATTATGATATTTAAATTATCCTTCCGGCAGGCGCCCTTGGGTCTTGTCATGCCCGGCCGGGTACTTGGTTTGTCTTGATTACTTGCGGATACCGAGTTCCTTCTTTGCGATGATGGCGCGATAGCGGTTGATGTCCTTGCGGATCAGGTAGTCGAGCAGGCTGCGGCGCTGACCTACCAGTGTCTTAAGCGCACGGGCGGTAGCATAGTCCTTCTTGTTGCTCTTCAGGTGCTCGGTCAGGTGCTGGATGCGCTTTGAGAAAAGTGCAATCTGTGCTTCGGGGCTGCCGGTGTCACCTTCGCCTTTGCCATACGTCTTGAAGATCTCTTTCTTCTGTTCTGTTGTGAAACTCATAATGGAGATAATGTTTAAAATGTTGTTAAATAGGCTTTTAATCGAAACGCTCGTTGCGGCTTCTCCATTGCCGCAGGACCGTTTGCTCAAAAAGCGTTGCAAAATTACAACTTTTTTTCGAGAAAAACAAGCGAAAGCCCTTTAACTTGCAATTCTGCAGCGTCTTCTTTTGTCGTCTTCTTTTGTTTCCGGTTTGAGCTTTAGCGAAAACACATAAAAAATGGCGGCGAATCACTTCGCCGCCATTTCGCGCTTCAGGATGGGCTTGAACCAACGACCCCCTGATTAACAGTCAGGTGCTCTAACCAACTGAGCTACTGAAGCATGCTGATTGGTCTTCTTGTCTCTAAAACTTGATCCTCACGGACAAGGCGCTTCAGGATGGGCTTGAACCAACGACCCCCTGATTAACAGTCAGGTGCTCTAACCAACTGAGCTACTGAAGCTTGCATTGCGTTCCGCCCGAGGGCTTCCCGTTTTGACTCTGCAAAATTACAAAAACTTTGTGATTCCACCAAAACATTCGTAAATTTTTTTCATTTTTGTTTCCCGAAGTCCTGGCAAAGTCTTTTCCTGCGTCCCGGCGCAGATTCAGATATAAATGAATTTTGCAGTATGCGATTTTGTTGTTAATTTTGCATTACCACTCTTCCCTCATAACCAAACCTAATACCGATATCATAGTGAGCATAATGATTCTCGCCGCCGCAACGGCACTCAACATCGCAGGACCGGGAAGCCTCTCGGTTGCAATCGACACAGTCGGTCCGGCTCCGGTCTACAGCGTTATTGTTGACAACGATACTCTCGTGTCGCCGTCGCCGCTTGGTCTCGTTACCGATTACGCCGATCTGGCCACGAACCTGCGCCCGGCCGGTGCCGTCCAGATCAAGGACACCGTGATCAGTTACACACTGGACCGTATCAAGAAGAAAACCGTAAATAAAAAAGCTGTAAAGGCCACTATTCCGTTCGTGAATCCCGACGGATGGAATCTGGGATTGGAGATGGTTCTGACCGACAACGACATGGCTTTCCGTTACACTCTGCCGCATCAGAACGACCGCGGCTCGGTCCGCGTCATGCGCGAGGCCACCGGTTTCTCGTTTCCGGAGCAGACCACTCTATTCCTGACACCGCAGAGCAACGCCATGGTGGATTGGAAACGCACCAAGCCGAGTTATGAAGAATATTACATAACGGATGCGCCCCTCGGCACCAAGTCGAAGTTCGGTCATGGCTTCACGTTTCCCGGCCTGTTCCGAATCGGCGACAAGGGATGGGTCCTGGTCACCGAGACAGGCGTGAACCGCGACTATTGCGGCAGCCGCCTGTCCGATTCCGACAACGGCCTGTTCCGTCTGGAGTTTCCGATGCCCGAGGAGAACAACGGCAACGGCACCGTCGAGCCTGCGTTCGCGTTGCCCGGTGCCACGCCGTGGCGCACCGTGACGGCCGCCAGGACCCTCAAGCCGATTGTGGAGACCACCATTCCCTGGGATGTAGTCGCACCGATATACGGCGCAAGCCGTCAGTATGACCCGGCACGCGGCACATGGAGCTGGATTTTGTGGCAGGACGACAGCATCAACGACCGCGACCTGCGCGAATACGTGCGTCTGGCAAAGGAGATGGGGTTTGAATACACCCTGGTCGACAACTGGTGGGACAAAAACCTGGGCCGCAAAGGGATGGAGGAATTCATAAAGTATAGCCGCACGCAGGGCGTGGAGCCCATACTGTGGTACAGCAGCAGCGGCTATTGGAACGACATCGTGCAGGGGCCTATCAACAAGATGGAGAATCCCCGCATCCGCCGTCAGGAGATGCAATGGCTCAAGGACAACGGCGTCAAGGCCGTCAAGGTGGACTTCTTCGGAGGCGACAAGCAGGAGACCATGCGACTGTACGAAGCCATACTAACCGATGCCAACGACTTCGGCATCATGGTGATATTCCACGGCTGCACCATGCCCCGTGGCTGGGAGCGGATGTTCCCCAATTACATCGGTTCCGAGGCCGTGCTCGCCTCCGAGAATATGATATTCTCGCAGGAATTCTGCGACCGCGAGGCCGTGTCCTCCACGTTGCATCCCTTCATCCGCAACGCCGCCGGGTCCATGGAATATGGCGGCACGTTCCTTAACAAACGGATGCACCGCAGCGACGCCAAGGGTAACGAGCGGCGCACCAGCGACGCCTTCCAGATCGCGACCGCCATATTGTTCCAGAGTCCGCAGCAGAACTTCGCGCTGGCACCCAACAACCTGACTGACGAGAACAAGACCGCGCTCGACTTCATGCGCGGCGTCCCTACGCGCTGGGACGATACCGAGTTTTTCGAAGGCTATCCCGGCAAGTATGTGGTGCTGACGCGCAAGGCAGGAGACAAGACCTATACAGCCGGCATCAACGCCGAGGACGAGATGCGTACCGTCACGTTCGACAAGCTCAACCCCGCCATGAAGTATACGCTCATCACCGACAGCCACGCCAAGAAGGGCGACCGCCTCAAGAGTCAGGAGATCAAAGGTAGGAAAGCCGTAAAGATCAAACTTGCCAAAGGCGAGGGCTTCGTGCTGGTCGGCAGTAAATAGACTCGGAGGCAGATATACTGTGCAAAAAACGGCGCCCGATACGGACGCCGTTTTTGCGTTTCTGTGCGCGGCCGGGAAGAGCCTGCGCTGCTATTATCTCTCCGCGCGCATGGGATTGTGCAGGAAGTCGTCGTAAGCCAGACGGATGCCGTCGGGCAACTCCGTGCTGTAGGTCCAGCCCAAAGCCGTGGCCTTGCTCACGTCCAGCAGTTTGCGCGGGGTGCCGTTCGGACGCGTGGTGTCCCACAGTATGCGTCCCCTGTAGCCCACGATGTCGGCTACAAGCTCCGTCAGCTCCTTGATGGTCAGTTCTTTGCCTGTGCCTGCGTTGACGGTCTCGTTGCCCGAGTAATTGTTCATCAGGAACACGCACAGGTTGGCCAGGTCGTCTACATACAGGAATTCGCGCAACGGGCTGCCGTCGCCCCAGCATGTCACCTCGTCGATGCCCTGTTCCTTGGCCTCGTGGAAACGGCGTATCAGCGCCGGCAGCACATGCGAGTGCTCGGGGTGATAATTGTCGTTGGGGCCATACAGGTTGGTGGGCATCACCGATATGTAGTCGGTGCCGTACTGACGGTTCAGGTACTCGCAGTATTTCAGACCGCTGATCTTGGCCAGTGCGTATGCCTCGTTGGTCTGTTCCAGCGGCGAGGTCAGCAGACAAGACTCCGGCATGGGCTGCGGCGCCATGCGCGGGTAGATGCACGACGAGCCGAGAAACTCCAGTTTCTTGCAGCCGTTGCGCCATGCCGCGTTTATCACGTTCATCTCCAGCATCATGTTGTCGTACATGAAGTCGGCCAGATGGTTGCGGTTTGCGATGATTCCGCCCACCTTGGCCGCCGCCAGAAAGACGTATTCCGGTTTTTCGGCCGCGAAGAAATCGTTCACGGCCTGTTGGTTTATCAGGTCCAGCTCGCTGTGGGTGCGGGTAATGATGTTGTCGTAACCCTGGCGTTTCAGCTCGCGGACTATGGCCGAGCCCACCATTCCGCGGTGGCCCGCCACATATATTTTAGAATTCTTTTCCATTATGTCTTAAATCATTCGGATTCATGTTCTTGTCGGCCTGAGGCGAGACGTCTCAGGCGACCGTTTATAGCTTGCGCCTTATCCTGACCGGAATCATGTCGGGAGCGAGCTCTGCGTTGTCAGGCAATACGAGCGCCAGGTGACCGCCGCCGCCTGCGCCGAGCATCTTCCAGGCCAGTGCCTTGTCGCGAATGGCGTCGATACATTCCGCCACCCCCGGCTGCATCATGGCCGGGAACATGGCCGTCTGCGCGTTGAACGAATCGCGGAACGCCTCGGCGAAGTCGCCGAGGTCACGACGCATAATGGCGTTCCAGCAGCGGTCGGCCGCGTCGGTCAGCGCCCGCACCTTGTCGGGCGTGATGTCCTTGCCCTCCACCACCGAGCACCCCGGGCGGCGCGGGAACATGGGCACCAATACTATGTGTCGCTCCAGCCATGCCAGCGTCTCCTCGTCGTGGCACGACTCGATGCGGTCGGGCCAGTACCGGCCGTCGTAATGATGGCGCGTAAGCCCCGACATACAGATGCCTATTGCGTCCTGGGCTCCCGATACGTGCCCCTTGTTTTCAGGGTCGTTCTCGAAGCAGAACAGCAGCCTCGCCAGCATCTCCTCGTTATAGTCCGGCAGTTCGTATGGCCAGATTCTTTTAGCCGCGTTGCGCGTGGAGGTAGACATGCCGCCGCGCTCCATGAACTCGTGCGTCGGCTCGATGGATACGGTGATGGCCCATCCCGCGCCGTGCTGCGACACGTACGGCTGGTCGATCCACGTGCCGGCGATGTCGATGCGGTAGGGGAGGTGCGACTTCACTTCGCTGCGCAGCGAGGTGGTGGAACGCGCCTCCAGGCCGGCGTCCGGCACACGGTTCAGCTCGACATACTCTATGCCGCGTTGGGCACACAGCCGGCGCTTCTCGTCGCTGCCGCCGTCGGAGTTCACCACGAACACGTCCGGACGCACTGCATCCATCGTCTCCACGAAGTCCAGCATGCCGCTGCCCGTGTTGATGAAGGCATCCGTCACATAGCGGATGGCCTTGACCATATACAGGCGTTCCTTTTCCGAATAGACCGTCTTGCGGTGCTTCAGCTCCTCGATGGTCTTGTCAGAGCCGATACCCACATACAGGTCGCCGTAACGCGACGCCTCCTTGAAGAACGCCACGTGCCCGGAATGGAGCATGTCGTAGCATCCCGAGACGAATACTTTCTTGTTCATGAAGCAAGGCTTTATTTAAATGCACAATGCGCGATGGGTCGGCCCAAGGCCGATCTTAAATGATTAATAAATTAACGGTGAGTGTGTCGGTTTCATTGCATAGTAGCGCAGGCTGTCCTCAGCCGCGAAGATAGTAGCGCGGGCTGTCCTCAGCCGCGCATAAAACACGGGCCAAATGCCTATTGATATTTTATATAAGGCATTTTGCGATTAGCTATGCGCGGCTGGGGACAGCCCGCGCTACTATTCATTATGCGCGATGCATAATTTATCGGACATCAATGAGTATGCCAATACACACGCGAAGCAGGCTACGGGCACCCAGAAAGATGTGCCGATGCCGGCAGTGTCCGACACCAGGGCCTGCAGCGGGGTGATGAGCGCGCCGCCAAGGATGGCCATGATCAGTCCGGACGCCGCAAGCTTGGCGTCGTCGCCTGTCACACCCTCCAGGGCTATGCCGTAGATGGTGGGGAACATCAGCGACATACACGCCGAAATGCCTACCAATGCCCAAACCGACGCCCAGCCCGTGCCGTATATCACGCCTAACGTGCAGCCGATGGCTGCAACGGCCGCCACACGCAGTAGCTTCACCGGCCTGAGGTAGCCCATCAGCCACGTGAACAGGAAGCGGAACAGCGTGAACGCCACGATGGAATAGAGGAATATCAGCGACGCATCCTTCTCCGCCATGCCTAAACGGTCCATTGCCAGACGGATGGTGAACGACCACACGCCCGTCTGCACGCCGACGTAGAAGAACTGAGCCACTACGCCATAGCGCCAGCGCTTGTTGTGCCATAACCTGCCGAACGTCCTGCGGATGTCGAACTTGCCCGAGTCGCGGTCTTTCGGCATCCTTACCGCCGCTATCACCGCAAGCAGCGCGAGGAGCACCGCGCCTATCAGCATATAGGTGCCCGACACAGCGTTCAGTTCATGCTGCTGTATGGCCGCCAGGGCCTGAGAGTCCATGCCCGCCCGTTCCGCGGCATCAGCCGCATTCAGTTCCGACAATATGAAATGCCGGCTCAGCAATATGCCGCAGATGGCCCCGACCGGGTTGAACGTCTGGGCTATGTTGAGGCGGCGCGTGGCCGTCTCGGGACTGCCCATCGACAGGATGTATGGATTGGCGGTGGTTTCCAGCACAGCGCATCCTCCGGCCATCACATAGATGGCGAACAGGAAGGACCCGTACGACGCCGCCTGACCGGCAGGATAGAACAGCATGGTTCCGGCCGCGTACAGCGCCAGTCCGAGCAGGATGCCCGCCTTGTACGAGCGCCGGCTGATGAATATGGCCGCAGGCAACGCGAAACAGAAGTAGGCGCCATAGAACGCGAACTGCACCAGCGACGTCTGCAGGTCGCTCATGGACATGATGCGCCTGAACGCCGCCAACAGCGTGTCGTTCATGTTGTTGGCCATTCCCCACAGCAGGAACAGCAACGAAACCAGTATGAACGGAAGGCGTTTCATGATTAATTAAGAGCTTGTTTAATAATAAATGTTAATGATAGGGCGGTCATTCGTCAGGCAGATTCCCTCTTGCGTTGAGGGAGTTATGGGG